>NZ_CP108002.1:4841556-5144154 GCF_041435055.1 Streptomyces sp. NBC_00341
ACTTCTTGATCTTCGTGTCGAAGATCTTGGCGAGGGTCGAGGCGTCCAGCGTCAGGCTGTCGACACCTTCGAGGTGGAAGCCGACCGCGATCGGGCCGCCGACCATCGGGAGGTTGATGCCCTGGCCGGTCTTGCAGGTCTTCTTCGAGTCGGCGACCTCCTCGGGCTTCAGCGCCGAGTCGGAGCCGGCGAAGCCGACGGTGCCCTGGTTGAAGGCGACGATGCCCTCGCCGGACGAGGAGGAGTTGTAGTTGATCTCCACGCCGGAACAGGCGGCCATGTAGTCCTTGACCCACAGGTCCATGGCGTTCTTCTGGGCGCTGGAGCCGGAGGCGCGCAGCTGGCCCTTGGCGCCGTCGCACTTGACGTTCGAGGCGGCCTTCGTCTTGCCGCCGCTCCCGCCGGTGTCGCCGCCGCTGTTGTTGTCCGAACCGCACGCCGTGAGGACCAGGGCGCCGGAGACGGCGAGGGCACCGAGCGCGGTGGCACGAAGCCGGTTCTTGCGCTGAAGCTTCACTTTCGGGTGTTCCTTCCAGGAGCCGCCGCGATTGATGTCGTTCTACGACGGCGTGCGAGGTGATGGGTGGTGCGGAAGTCATTGCCGGTGCGGTCTGTGCCTCGCACCGTGTACTGCCGAAATTAGGCAGAACAGGTGAAGCGGTCTGCGGGGGTGGGTGAACGGAAGGTGAACCGTGTCGGGCGGCCTGGTTCCGCCGCCGGGACGGGCCGGATCGGCCGGGTCACGTGCTCGGAGGGGTTACGCCTGCGGCAAGGTGCGCAGGGACTGGGCCGTGTCCAGCAGGGCGCGGTCGCGCGGGTGGGTCAGGCGGGCGCGGGCGGCCTCCGGCGGGAGCCACAGCACGGCGTCAACCTCACGGTTCGGCACGAAGGAGCCCGCGGTCGCCTCGGCGGACCAGTACGTGACCTCTTTCGGGCGCCCGTTCGCGACGTACCGGACCATGGGCAGCACGGCGCCCGGCACGCAGTGGTGGCCCGTCTCCTCCAGGACCTCGCGCAGCGCCGCGTCCCTCGGGGATTCGCCGCGCTTCAGCTTTCCTTTGGGGAAGGACCAGTCGTCGTATCGCGGCCTGTGTACGAGACAGAGCTCGACGCCGACGGCGGGCGCACCCGTATCGGGCACGGCGGGCGGGTGCGGGCGGCGCCAGAGCACACACCCCGCCGCCCGGACCGTGCCGTTCATCGTGCGGTCACGGCCGCCGCGTACGGCCACGTCTCCCGGAACACCGCGCGCGCCGCCTCCACCTCGTGGCGCTGGTCGGCGTGGAGCACGCCCAGGGCGTACGCGGTCGCCGGTGCGATCCGTGGCGTACGGGCGGCAGAGGCCGCCGCGGCGGCCGCCTCCGACGCGTCCCGGTGCAGGTCGAGGGCGTGCCCCGGGCCGGCCAGGACCGGGTCGGGGGCGCCGCGCACCACCTCGTGGGCGTACCGGTGCAGGCGCAGCAGCAGCCGGGTCCGGTGCCAGGACGCGTCCTGCGCCTCGTTGTACGGCTCGGCCGCGGTGCCGGACGCGAGGGCGGCCACCGCGCCGAGCAGCCGCTGTTCGGCCCGGTCCGCGGGCTCGGCCAGCAGTTCGGCGGCGGGCGCGGAGGCCGCGGGGGCGAGCGGGACCTCGGAGGCGAGCAGCGCGACCGCGTCGGCCACCGCGTGGAAGCGGGAGGAGCCGAGGGCCTGGAGCGCGGCGGAGTGCGCGCGGGTCCGGGCGAGGGTCAGCTGGCGTTCCAGCAGTGCGCCGGCGCGCGCCGCACCGACGCCGAGGCCGGCGCGCTCCTTCGTGGCGCCGTTGCCGGAGGAGGTGCGGGCCGCCGGCAGGGGTGTCCCGGACAGTCCGTGCAGCGCGTCGAGGAGCCGGTTCAGCCGGTCCGCGTAGGCGTGCTCGCGGGCCAGGGTGCCGGACAGCCAGGCCAGTTCGGTGCGCAGCTGCTCGGCCCAGAGCGGGTCGAGCGCGGCGCGGAAGGTGTGCAGGGTGCCGCCGATCCGGCGGGACGAGCGGCGCAGCGCGCAGGCGGCCTGCTCCGCGGCCTGCGGACCGGCGTCCGTGGGGGCACTGTTCTCGCGGTGCAGGCGCAGACTCCGCAGGAAGTCCGCTGCCTGCGCCCGGAGATACGGCGCGAGCACCGCCCCCGCGGTCAGGTCCGTCTGGGTCTGGTGGTCAGGGCGTCGCACGCCGGCGCCTCCGGGCGTCAATGAGCATTTCCTGTACGTGCCGCAGCGGCCGGCCCTCCGCGTCCGTGGCGTGCCGGGTCCAGTTCCCGTCGGGGCCCAGGTGCCAGGAGGAGGTGGTGTCGGCCATGCCCGTCTCCAGGAGGCGGCTGAGCGCGGCCCGGTGGGCGGGGTCGGTGACCCTGACGAGGGCCTCGATGCGGCGGTCGAGGTTGCGGTGCATCATGTCGGCGCTGCCGAACCAGACTTCGGGTTCGCCGCCGTTGCCGAAGGAGAACACCCGGGAGTGTTCGAGGAAGCGGCCCAGTATCGAGCGGACCCGGATGTTCTCGGAGAGGCCGGTGACGCCGGGGCGGATCGCGCAGATGCCGCGTACCCAGATGTCGACCGGGACGCCCGCCTGCGCGGCCCGGTAGCAGGCGTCGATGATCGCTTCGTCGACCATCGAGTTGACCTTGACGCGGACGTAGGCGGGGCGGCCGGCCCGCTGGTGCGCGATCTCCTTGTTGATCCGGGCGATCAGTCCGTCGCGCAGCGACTTCGGGGCGACCAGCAGCCGGCGGTAGGTCTCGCGGCGGGAGTAGCCGGAGAGCCGGTTGAAGAGGTCGGAGAGGTCCGCGCCGACCTGCGGGTCGGCGGTGAGCAGGCCGAGGTCCTCGTACAGCCGGGCCGTCTTGGGGTGGTAGTTGCCGGTGCCGACGTGCGAGTAGCGGCGCAGGGTGTCGCTCTCCTGGCGGACGACGAGCGAGAGCTTGCAGTGCGTCTTGAGGCCGACGAGCCCGTAGACGACGTGGCAGCCCGCCTCCTCCAGCTTGCGCGCCCACTTGATGTTGGCCTGCTCGTCGAAGCGGGCCTTGATCTCGACGAGGACGAGGACCTGCTTGCCGGACTCGGCGGCGTCGATGAGGGCGTCCACTATCGGGGAGTCGCCCGAGGTCCGGTACAGGGTCTGCTTGATCGCGAGGACGTCCGGGTCGCCCGCCGCCTGTTCCAGGAAGGCCTGGACGGAGGTGGAGAAGGAGTCGTACGGGTGGTGCAGCAGGACGTCGCGTTCGCGCAGGGCGGCGAAGATGTCGGGCGCGGAGGCGGACTCGACCTCGGCCAGATCGCGGTGGGTGCCGGCGATGAACTTGGGGAACTTCAGCTCCGGCCGGTCCAGCGACGCTATGCCGAAAAGACCGGTGAGGTCGAGCGGTCCGGGCAGCGGGTAGACCTCGGCGTCGGACACCTTCAGCTCGCGGACCAGCAGGTCCAGCACGTACGGGTCGATGGACTCCTCGACCTCAAGGCGGACCGGCGGGCCGAAGCGGCGGCGCATCAGCTCCTTCTCCAGGGCCTGGAGGAGGTTCTCCGCGTCGTCCTCCTCGACCTCCAGGTCCTCGTTCCTGGTGACCCGGAACATGTGGTGCGCGAGCACCTCCATGCCCGGGAAGAGCTCCTCCAGGTGGGCGGCGATGACGTCCTCGATGGGGACGTAGCGCTGCGGGGAGGCCTCCAGGAAGCGGGTCAGCAGCGGCGGGACCTTGACCCGGGCGAAGTGGCGGTGGCCGCTGACCGGGTTGCGTACGACGACGGCGAGGTTGAGCGAGAGGCCTGAGATGTACGGGAAGGGGTGCGCCGGGTCGACCGCGAGGGGGGTCAGTACGGGGAAGACGCGCTGCCGGAAGAACGTGAACAGGCGGGCCTGCTCCTTCTCGGTCAGCTCGGGCCAGCGGATCAGCTGGATGCCCTCGTCGGACAGGGCGGGCGCGACGTCCTGCTGGTAGCAGGCTGCGTGCCGGGCCATGAGTTCGCGCGAGCGGGTCCAGATCAGGTCGAGGACCTCGCGGGGCTGGAGCCCGGACGCGGAACGGGTGGCGACACCCGTCGCGATCCGGCGTTTCAGGCCCGCCACCCGGACCATGAAGAACTCGTCCAGGTTCGAGGCGAAGATGGCGAGGAAATTAGCCCGTTCGAGGAGGGGGGTCGAGGGGTCCTCGGCCAGTTCCAGAACGCGTTCGTTGAACGCGAGCCAGCTGCGTTCGCGGTCCAGGAACCGGCCCTGCGGCAGCTCGTCCCCGTCGACATCGGGCTCGTACGCGTCGGCGTCGGCGTCGATGTCGGGGTCCAGATCGGCCGCCGTGGACAGGGTGGAGCCGGTGCGGGCGGGGGTGGCGACGGCGTGCGGCCGGTGTGCGGCGAGGGAGCCGACGGACGGCTGAGCGGCGGGCTGGACCGGGACCTCGGAGCTGGGCTGCTGGCTCATGGGCCCATTCTTCCGCGCGGAGTGCTCCGGGGGCGCGTCGGAGGGGGGTGAGATCGCGGAGATCGCACGGTCGGCGCGTTCTCTGCCGGGAATTCTCCCGTTGCGGGGGGACGGCACAGCTGGCTGCATCCTGAGAGGGTCGCAAGGGCGTCTGAATGCCCGGTAACGGCGACATGACATGCAGGAAGCGGTGTGGCCGTGTCCGGGGGCGACTGCGGGCCCCCGGACACGGCTTCGGGCTCCTCAGCCGTGGCTGCGGCGCAGGACGCGGAAGGCGAGGGCGACGGCGACGGCGGTGAGGACCAGCAGGACGCCGGTCTCGATCAGCTGGAGCGGCCAGAAGTGCGAGGCCGGGTGGTAGTCCACGTACTGCGAGACGGCGCCGTGCCGGGCCATGCACGCGTCGACGTCAGCGGCGCCGGAGCAGGTGGTGTCGCCCAGCCGGGTGCCGCCGCCGGTCATCCAGCCGACGGAGACGTCGGACGCCGCCGACGGATACCGGATCTCCCGCCCGAGGGCCGTGGTGTCCGTCCGCATCGGCCACAGGCTGCCACGTACGGCGTTCATGACCACGACCACTGCGGCGTAGGCGGCCGCGGTGACGGCCATCGCGGGCAGCGTGCGCCGGACCAGTACCGCGGCGAGGGCGCCGAGGGCCAGGCAGAGCAGGGCGTAGCCCACCGGGGCGGGGCCCATCGCCCCGTACACCTGCGGCTCGAACCACTGGACCGGGTAGTTCGTGCCGCGCGCCCGGAACCAGGCCCAGCCGTACACGGCGGACAGGACGGAGACGCCGGACACGGTGAGGACGGCGGGTACGGCGAGCTTCGCGGTCAGCCAGCGGGCGGGGCTGACGGACTGGCTCCAGGAGAGCCGGTAGGTGCCGTCCTCCAGCTCCCGGCCGATCATCGGCCCGGCGACGAACACGCCGAACGCCGCGGGCAGCACCATCATCGCGGCGCCCGCGTACCCGAGCAGGTGGTTGAAGTACAGCTCGACGCTGAGGAAGTGGCGGACGGCGATGCCGCAGCCGTGGACCGTGTGCCGTACCGAGCAGCCGGTGTCGTCGAAGGTGGTGGCGGCGGCCGACGTCACCCACCAGGCCACGCCCATCAGCACGATCCCGACGAGCGCGAGCGCTCCGGTGATCCACAGGACGCGGCGGTGCTGGAGTACGACGACGCGGGCCGGGCCGCGCAGGGCGAGGGTGCTCATGCCGCGCTCACCGCCGCCCGGGTCGTGGCCGCCGCGCTCGGCGTGAGCAGCGGGGGCGCCTCGGGGGAGCGCAGGTGTGCCAGCAGCAGCTCCTCCAGTGACGGTTCCGCGGTCTCCCAGGTGTCGGTGTCCACCGGGCCCTCCTTCCGGACGAGTGCGGTCTGCCGCCGTCCCGTGGTGCGGGACTCGACGACGGTGTGCGGGGCGAGGTCCTGTACCGGACCGGTGAGCAGGGTGTGTGCGGTGAGCAGGTCGTCGGTCTCGCCGCCGAGGCGGACCCGGCCGCCGTCGACGAGCAGCAGGTAGTCGCAGGCGCCCTCCAGCTCGGCGAGGATGTGCGAGGACATCACGATGGTGATGGAGCGCTCGGCGGCCTCGGCCATCAGGGCGCCCATCAGCTGGTGCCGGCCGAGCGGGTCGAGGTCGGCCATCGGCTCGTCCAGCAGCAGTAGTTCGGGCCGCTTGCCGAGGGCGAGTGCCAGGGCGAGCCGGGTCTGCTGGCCGCCGGACAGGGTGCGGACCCTGGCGTCACCGGGCAGCGGCTCCGTGATGCGCTCCGCGACGTCCTGGTCCCAGGTGTCCGGGTTCAGCTCGGCGCCCGCCCAGAGCGTCTCGGTGACCGTCAACTGCGGGTACAGCGGCTTGTCCTGGGCCACGAAGGCCATGCGGCGGCGGGCGTCGCCGGGCGCCGAGCCCAGTACCCGTACCGTCCCCTCGGCCGGCCGCAGGAATCCCGCGGCCAGGCTCAACAGGGTCGACTTCCCGGCGCCGTTCGGGCCGACGAGCGCGCATACGCGTCCGGCGGGCAGCCGGAACGAGCAGTCGCGCAGCGCCCAGCCCCCGCCCCTGCCCCGGTACTTCATGCCGAGGCCCTCGGCCTCGATCGCAGCGCCTGTCATCCGGCCTGTTCTCCCTCGAAGGTCTTGTTCAGTACGGCGGTGAAGAGCGCGCTCACGTCGTCCTTGTCCAGCCCGGCGGCGCGGGCACGGCGGGCCCAGTCGGCGAGTTCGGCGCGCAGCGGGGCGTCGGCGGCCGCCGCCGCGCCGCCGAGGGTGCGGGTGACGAAGGTGCCGAGGCCGCGCCGGGCCTCGACGAGCCCTTCGCGCTCCAGCTCCCGGTAGGCCTTGAGCACGGTGTTCGGGTTGATGGCGGTGGCCTCCACGACCTCGCGTGCGGTGGGCAGCCGGTCGCCGGGCTTCAGCAGATTCAGGCGCAGGGCCTGTTTGGTCTGCTGGACGATCTGGAGGTACGTGGCGATGCCGCTGCGCCGGTCGATGCGGTACTCGACTGCTGCGGGCTGTGCCATGTTCACCCCTTTCACTAATTGAGTAGTGAAAGGGTGGCGTAAAACTGGGGCGGCGTCAAACGACGCCGCCCCAGCAGTGGTTGTGACTGCTCAGGACTCCGTGCGGTACATCAGGTCCACCTCGTGGGTGGTGAAGCCCATCCGCTCGTAGACCGCCACGGCCGCGGTGTTGTCCGCGTCGACGTAGAGCATCGCGGTCGGCAGCCCCTCGGCGGCGAGGTGGCGCAGCCCGATCGCGGTGAGCGCCTTGCCCAGGCCGCCGCCCTGCGCGTCGGGCCGGATGCCGACGACGTACACCTCACCGAGCTGGTCCTCGGCGTGCACCTTCGTCCAGTGGAAGCCGATCAGCTCGGTGCCGCCGTCATCGGTGGCGCCGTCATCGGTGGCGCGCTCCGCGAGGAAGAAGCCCTTCGGGTCGAACCAGGGCTCGGCCTTGCGGTCGTCGAGGTCGCGCTGGGTCAGCGAGCCCTGCTCGGGGTGGTGGGCGAAGGCGGCGCGGTTCACGGCCAGCCAGGCGGCGTCGTCCTGGCCGGGGACGAACGCGCGGACGGTGACGCCCGGCGGCAGCACCGGCTCCGCGATGTTCAGCGGGCTCAACGGGCGCCGCAGTTGCCGCAGTTCGCGGAAGAGCGAGAGGCCGAGGACCTGGGCGAGGTGGCGCGCGGCTGACCTGCCGCCGTGCGCCCACACCCGCAGCCGCTTCCCCGTGGCGGCCAGCAGCGCCGCCCCGAGCGCCCGCCCGTGCCCGTGCCCCCGGTGCGAGGGGTGCACGACCAGCTCGGCGGCCGGCGCCTCCACGGGGTCGGTGTCCTCCAGCTGCGCGTACCCGACGAGCACGCCCCCGGCGGTCAGCAGGAAGTGCCGCACGCCCTCCCGGTGACCGCCGCGCAGCTGCAGCCGCCCCTGCTCGGACACGGCCTGCCTGCCGTCGGACCTGGCCGCCTCCGCGAGCAGCCCGGACACGGCCTCCGCCTGCTCGGGGTCGAGGGCGTCGAGCGTCCGGATCTCGCGGCCGGGGGCGGGGAGGGGTACGTCAGTCGTCATGTGTACGAGCGTACGTGGCCCTTGGGCGGGCGGCGGCGGGGTTCCTTGACGTTGCCCTGGTCCTTGGTGCGGGGTTCCGTCCTCAATCGCCGGACGGGCTTGGGTGCGGGTGCTCCGCCGGGTGCGGGGCCGCCTGCCCCGGTGGGTGGGGGTTCGGGGTCCCTCCGGGGCGTCTCCTCAAACGACGAACGTGCGGGGGGTCCGCATTGCGTACCCGGGTCTGTGTTCGTCGTTCTGCGGGGACTCCCCTGCACGCCCCCGAACCCGCCCGTCGCGCGTCTGCGACAGCAGCTCCGCCGGTGTGCAGACGCGAGTGGCGCTGGGGTGGGGACGTGCAGGGGAGTCCCCGCAGGAAATGGCGTACGACCCGGGTCCCTCACGTACCCGGGTGAACACGCCATTTTCGAGGAGACGCCCCGGAGGGGCACCGCCCCCCACCCACCGGGGCAGGCGCACCCCGCACAGGCGGAGCACCCGCACCCGCACACCAAGCCCGTCCGGCGATTGAGGACGGAACCCCGCGCTCCGGGAAGGCGGCGCCATATGGGCGAATGGCCCCGTTCCGATCGGGCGGCAACCAGTTCGTAACCACGAACACCTGTCGCGCTACGCGCGTTGACTCTAGGCTGCGGCACGCAGTCTCCAGACTCGTCACCACTCTCAGACCTCCGCTGAACTCACAAGGGGACCGATGTCAGCGACACCGCAGAAGAACCGCGCGTCCCGGCGGGTGCTCGCCGCCGCTGCCGGCCTTGCCACCGTCGGAGCGCTCGTCGCGGCCATGCCGGCCGGCGCGCAGGAGCGCGGACACGGGCACGGCAAGGGTCACGGCCATCACGCGCCGGACCGGACCGTCGACGTACAACTGCTGTCCTTCAACGACCTGCACGGCAACCTGGAGCCGCCGGCCGGCTCGGCCGGTACGGTCAACGAGACGCAGGCCGACGGCACGGTGAAGGCCGTTCCGGCAGGCGGCGTGGAGTACCTCGCCTCCTCCCTGCGCACCGCGCGCAAGGGCCACCCGTACTCGATCACCGCGGCCGGCGGCGACATGGTGGGCGCGAGCCCGCTGCTGTCGGGGCTCTTCCACGACGAGCCGACCATCGAGGCGCTCAACAAGATCGACCTCGACGTGACGAGCGTCGGCAACCACGAGTTCGACGAGGGCGCCACGGAGCTGGCCCGCCTCCAGAACGGCGGCTGCCACCCGGTCGAGGGGTGCTACGAGAAGGGCAAGAAGTTCAAGGGTGCCGACTTCCCCTACCTCGCAGCCAACGTGACGAGCGAGAAGACCGGCAAGCCGATCCTCAAGCCGTACACGGTGTGGAAGAAGAACGGCGTGAAGGTCGGCTTCATCGGGGTGACCCTGGAGGGCACGCCGAACATCGTGACGGCCAACGGCGTCAAGGGCCTGAAGTTCCACGACGAGATCGAGACGGTCAACAAGTACGCCAAGGAGCTGGACCGGCAGGGCGTCAAGTCCATCGTCGCGCTGATCCACGAGGGCGGCGCCCCCGCCTCGTCGTCGTACAACTACGACTGCGACAGCCCGGGTGCCGGTGACGGCATCTCCGGGCCGATCACCGACATCGCCAAGGGCATCTCGCCGAAGGTCGACGCGCTGGTGACGGGCCACACCCACCAGGCGTACGTGTGCACCATCCCGGACCCGGCGGGCAACCCGCGCCTGGTCACCTCGGCCTCGTCGTTCGGCAAGCTGTACACGGACACGACGCTCACCTACGACCGCCGCACCAACGACATCGTGCGCACGGCGGTGAAGACGTCGAAGGCGCAGAAGGGGTCGAAGCACCACCCGCACCCCAAGCCCGCGAACCCGGTCTCCGCGAACCACATCGTGAACAGGGACCAGGCCCCGGCGAACGACATGACGGCCCTCATCGCGCGCTGGAACACCCTCGCGGCGCCGATCGCGAACCGGCCGCAGGGCTACATCTCGGCCGACATCAACGGCCGGGGCTCCACGGCCCCGGAGAAGCCGCTCGGCAACCTGATCGCGGACGCGCAGCTGGAGGGCCTTGCCCCGGCGGACAAGGGCGGGGCGGTCGTCGCCTTCATGAACCCGGGCGGCATCCGCGCGGACCTGGTGTACAAGGCGTCGGGCAGTGAGGGCGACGGCGTGGTGACGTACGGCGAGTCGTTCACCGTGCAGCCGTTCACCAACATGATGAACGTCCTCGACCTGACCGGTGCGCAGCTCGTCAGCGCGCTCCAGCAGCAGGTCAGCGGCGCGAACGAGGCCAGCCCGAAGATCCTTCAGGTGTCGAAGGGCCTCACGTACACGCTGGACATGACGAAGTCGGGTGCGGACCGGGTGGTCGCCGACACGATTCTGCTGAATGGTGAGGCGATCGACCCGGCCAAGACGTACCGGGTCGCGATGAACGAGTTCCTGGCGGGTGGCGGCGACGGCTTCGCGGCGCTCGGTGAGGGCACCAACAAGCTGGTCGGTGCCTCCGACCTGGACCTGTTCAACGAGTACCTGGCCGCGCACTCCACGGCCGCCGCGCCGCTGGCCCCGCCGGCGACGGACCGGATCACGGTCGTTCAGTAGCTCCGGCTACGAGGCATCGCCCCTGTGCCCGAGCGCTCGGGCGCGCGGACCGAGTTCGAACACCGACGGCCCGCCACGAAAGTGGCGGGCCGTCGGCTTATCAGGCCGGTCCGGGGACGAAGATCTCGTGTCCCCCGACTCGGCGCCACAGGACATGCGTCTCACCTGGACGGAGCTCGTCTCCGTACTGCCAGGTGGCACGGCCGTCGGGCGCCCATGTCATCTCCATGACGGGGCGTGCGCCCTGTGGTACGGAGATGCCCTGAACCGGCTTGACCCGGAGCCCGGGTCGGAACTGCCCACGCTCCACATCCGGGACGAACTTCTTCCGGATGACCTCTTCGAAGCGCCTTCGCTCTTCAGGTTTCAGAGACTTGAAATCGCGCTTGAAGTGGGCAGTCGTCTCAAAAGTCGGCAATCGGGCCTCCCGGTGTCAGACGTCATTCCTCGTCGAGGTGCGCGAACATGCTGTCCGCGTCCTCATGGACGGCGGTGCGCCCGGCCGCGATGTCCTCGCTGGCCCCACGCTCGCCGTCCTGCCACTCCGGAGTCCAGAACCAGGCCTGGTCGGAGCGGATCTTGGTCAGCCCGTGCACCGTCACTTCACCGGCGCTGGTGATCTCGAACTCAAGCTCGTCGCCCTGATCGACTCCGAGGGCGGTGCGAATCGCTTTGGGCAGGGTGACCTGCCCGTTCGTACGCAGTGTGGCTGTGGCCGTAGTCAAAGTGATGACCTCCTACCTCTGTCGCCATCCCCGCCAATCTACCACGCAGAATCAAAAATTCGAACTCTGCGAAATTAGCAATATTAGAAATTTCTGAGGTGGTCCAATGGGTCGGATCACGGACGTTCAACAGGACGCACGTTTCAGCACAGCGCCGCGGCGAGTTCGCGCCAGGCGGTGCGGGCGAAGAGGCTCCGGTGGGCGGTGACGACCTGGAGGGCGATGTGGTCGGCCCCGGACGTTGTGTGTTTGGTGACCTGAGCGGCGATCTCGTCGGGCGTCCCGTAGGCGAACAGTGCGTCGATCAGCCGGTCGCTGCCGCCGTGGGCCAGATCGTGGGGGTCGAAGCCGATGCGCAGCCAGGCCTCGCGGTAGTTGGCGAGTCCCAGGTACGGGGCGAGCATCGTCCGGGCCTGGTTCCGGGCGGCCTCGGGGTCGGTGCTCAGGATGACCGTCTGTTCCGTGGCCAGCAGGGATGTGGGGTCGAGGTCGGAGCGGGCCCGGACGGTGTGGCCCACATCGACGAGATACGGGTGCACTCCGAGGGTCCTGGCCGCGCCGAGGCGGGTCATCCGGGGCCCGTGGGCGCCTACGATCCTGGCGGAGGCGGGCAGGGGAGGCGAGGCCGCGTCCAGCTCGTCCAGGTAGCCGACGAGCGCTGCGTAGGGGCGCCGGTAGCGGTCGATGCACTCGGCGTGGCTGACGCCGAGTCCGACCAGCAGCCGGGCCCGCTGGTGTGCGGGCAGTGCGTGGTAGGCGGCGGCGAGGTGCGCGGCGGGCTGTTCCCAGATGGACACGCATCCGGTCGCGACGGTGACCCGGTCGGTCGCGTCCAGCACGTCGGCGGCGGTGGCCAGGTCCCCGCTGGGGTTGCCGCCGGGACTGCCGCCAAGCCAGAGCGTGCCGTACCCCAGGTCCTCCAGTTCGGCTGCGGCCTCCCTGGCCTCCCCGCGGTCCCCGTGTGTGAACGCCAGGCTCCATATACCGATCGTTCCGAGGTTCATCAGCGGCTCCTCCTGTGTGGGAGCTCTTTTCTAACTCTGCGTCGGCGGCCCGCTCGCGGGGCTTGCGTGACTCTGTCCGGAACCGGTCCACCGGTGTCCGGATGCTCTGGGACGGCCTCTTCCTGCCATGACGTGCACCCGCCATAATCCAGGGGCCCGACCCGCACACTCGTCCCACGCTGACCCCACACGGCACCCGGAGGCGTCCCCGCATGAGCCCGTACACAGCCAACCGCCGGAACTTCCTGGCCGGCGCGCTGGCCGTTTCCGCCACCGCCGTCCTGGGCACGGCCCCCGCCCGCGCCACGGCCCGCAGAGCCCTCACCAACCAGGACTGGATGAGCGGCATCGCGGACGGAACGGACCTGCGACGGCTCACCATCCCCGGCTCGCACGACTCGGGAGCCCGCTACGGCGGGCCCTGGACCGAGTGCCAGAACACGACGATCGCGGAACAGCTGAACAGCGGGCTGCGCTTCCTCGACGTACGGTGCCGGATCACGGACGGGTCCTTCGCGATCCACCACGGAGCGTCGTACCAGAACCTGATGTTCGGTGATGTCCTCGGCGCTTGCTGGGACTTCCTGGCCGAGCGGCCCACCGAGACGGTACTGATGCGGGTGAAGCAGGAGTACTCGGAGGAGAGCGACGCGGCGTTCCGGGCGGTCTTCGACGACTACCTGGACGTGCGGGGCTGGCGGCCGCTGTTCCGCATCGATTCCGCGCTGCCCGCGCTGGGGGAGGCGCGCGGCAAGGTGGTGCTGCTGGCCGACAACGGGGGTCTGCCGGGCGTGCGTTACGCCGATCCGGGCCTTTTCGACATCCAGGACGACTACATGGCCGAGCCGTTCGCCAAGTACCCCAAGATCGAGGCCCAGTTCCGCAAGGCGGCGGAGCAGCCGGGCAAGCTCTTCATGAACTACGTCTCGACCGCCGCCCTCCTGCCGCCCCGAGGGAACGCGGACCGGCTCAACCCGCAGGTCCAGTCGTTCCTGGACGGCGCGGAGGCGTCCGGCTGGACCGGCCTCGGCATCGTCCCGCTGGACTTCCCGGCGACCCGGTCCGGACTGGTGGAGTCCCTGATCCGGCACAACCCGGCGGCCTGAGCCGCCGTTCCGGGTCACGGCGGGGAGCCGGTGGTGCGCGTGGCCCGTCCGACGGCGTAGGCGCACAGCCGGGCCCCGTAGAGGTCCAGGGCGTCGTCGGGATCGTCGTCGTAGTGGGCGGCCACCTCGTACCACCGGTCCCAGGCGTAGAGCCGGGCGTGGCGGCGGTCGTCGTCCGTACGCGAAGGGGTGTCCTGCTGCCTGCTGTTCAGCCACTGCTGCCACTCCTGGTGCGTTGCGGGGTCGGTCCCCGGTTCGCCTTCCGGTGCGGCGGGCCGGTCCCTGGCGAGAGCGGCGGTGATGTACGCGGCCGGGCGTGCGGGGTGCCATCCGGCGGCCATCCCGATGAGTTCGGCGGCGATGTCGTGGGCCTCCAGCCCCCGGTCGATCAGCGGGCGCAGCGCGAAGGCCAGCCGGCGCAGCCCTTCCGGCTGGGTCCAGCCGACGAGCGGCCGGACCTGCCGGGCGATGCGGATGTCCCGGGCCACCTGCCATGGGCTCCGGCCACTGCTCCCCGCCCTCCTGCGCGCCGTGGCCTTCGCGCGAGGCGCGCACGTGCGCGAGGTGTAGTTCAAGCACCCGTCCGGATCTGCCGTAGGTACGTGGTGGTGCCGCCCAGAAGAATGGGGTGCACGGTGCGCCCGGTCACGCTTGCGCGCTGCCTCGTTGTCCACAGGGTGTGGATGCGGGCGGGTGGCGGTCTTCGCGGCGAGCGCCCGCCCCTCGTCCGTCACTCCGGCCACCCGCGCCCGGTACCCGGTGCCGGCGAGCCGGTGCCCCATCGCCTCGTCGTACGCGGCCGGGACCGTCGCCGCGTAGATCGTGGCCGTGGCGGTGTACGGGCGGCCCGGAAGCCGGAGGTTCCTCTTCGTGCCGTGTCGGTGCCATGCCAGCGCGCCGAGCTCCCGTAACACCCGGACGTGACGTTTTACGGTGGCCGTCGACACCCCGCATCGCGCGGCGGTGCCTTCGAGGTCGTAGAGGACGAGCCCCAGCCGGTAGTCCATCCGCGTTGCGAGATCCCGGGCCACGGTCAGCGTCGTTTGCGTCGCGCGCGGGTGCAGACCGGCGCCGACCAGCCACGTCACGGCAGGCAGCCATGCGGACGGCCTGGTGTGCCGGGCAGCGGTCGAGCCGACTTCCTGAAGCGCACGGGGTACGGGGGGCCGTCCCGGAGCCGCCGGGCATGGCGAAGGAGCGCGGCGCGAGGCCGCGCCGGTGGTGCGGCGCATTACGGTCCGTCGGGGTAGGCGCAGGCCGGGGGCGGCGGTCCGGATGGCCTGCCGCCCCCGCTTGTGGTGGGTGCCGGGGCGCTTACGCCCGGCCGTCGTCCGGGACGGGCCGTCCGAGCGTGAACCAGACGACCTTGCGGCCGGGGTGCTGCTCGCCTGCGGTGTTCGCTCCCCAGGCCAGGGCGAGGCTCTCCACGAGCATGAGCCCGCGCCCGCCTTCCCCTTCGGGCCCCGCGCGTAGTGCGCGCAGGAGTTGCGGAGCGACGGGCCCGTCGTCCGATACGGCGACGGTGACCCGCTGGTGGTTGACCGCGACGTGGACGCGGATCAGGGGCGTGGGGGTGTGGCGGTGGGCGTTGGTGACCACTTCGGTGACGCAGACCCGCGCGTCGTCGACCAGGTCGTGGTGTCTGCTGACGCCCAGCAGCGAGGTGACGAAGTCCCGCGCGAGTTTGGCCGCGCTGGCGGTGTTCGGCAGGGTGAGGCGGTAGCTCTCGCCGCCAAATGGGTTGATCGGTAAGGGCTTTGGGGTGGCCTCGGGCATGTCGTTCTCCCCACACGGTCTGGTTCTCCGGGCGTCCGCACCGCTCGTCGCCGCCGACGCACGCCTCAACGCACGCTTGTGCGGCTGCACATCAGCCCTGCCGACGTGTAGCGCGGTACGGAACGACGATAGCGCGAGGTAGCACATGTCGTACCGTCGAGGACTACTTAGTAAACGAATGGATTACCGTGAGGACGCCAGTCACACTGTGATCCGATACGAGGAGGGGCCGATGCCACCGAGGAAGACGCCCACGGCACGGCAGTGCCGGGTGGGGATTGAACTGCGCAAGATGCGGCAGCACGCGGGCCTTGCTCTTGCCGAGGCTGCGGCGTTGCTCGGCACGGATCGCACCACGATCAGCAATACGGAGTCCGGACGCTTCGGTGTGAGTGGCGAGCGGGTGCGTGCGTGGGCCGATGGCTACGGGTGTCCCGACGCGCTCTACGTTGCGGCGCTTCGCGCCATGGCCGAGGAGCGAGTGAAGGGCTGGTGGGAGGACTACCGCGGCGAGCTGGCCAGTGGCGCTCTGGACCTGGCCGAGTTGGAGCACCACGCTGTCGGGATCAGATCCGTACAGATCGTCAATCTGCCCGGTCTGCTTCAGGGGGAGGACTATGCGCGCGCCGTGTTCGCTCAAGCTGTGCCGCAACCGAGCCCGGCCCGCAGGCGACGCTGGCTTTCACACCGCCTGAAGCGCCGCGACGTGCTCGACCGGGATAATCCGCCCGCATGCACGTTTCTGATTCATGAGGCGGCCTTGCGCATGGTGTACGGAAGTCCGGAGATCGCGCGGGCGCAGCTGAACTATCTGCTGAGTGAGTCGGAGCGTGACAACGTCACGATCAGGGCGATCCCCTTCGCGGCGGGTGGCCTCCCGGAAACGGGCGGCTCGACGCAGTACGTCCAGGGTCCAGTCCCGCAGCTCGACACCGTACAGATGGACACGGCTACCGGACCGGTGTACTTGGACGCGGAGACACGTCTCGTGAACTACCGGGCTGTGTTGGATCGGGTCGAGGACATGTCGCTCGACCCCCAGGAGTCGCGAGACTTCATTCGGAGAATCGCACAACAAGCGTGAAGGCGTGAGAAGCATGGAAATTCAGTGGCGAAAGTCGTCCAAGTCGTCAAGTGCTGAGGGCAACAACTGCCTGGAACTCGCCGAGAGCGGAGGGGAGATCCTCATGCGGGAGAGTGACAACCCGGACGTGATCGTCCGTACGACTCGCGCGAAGCTGCGGGCGTTCCTGGGTGGAGCCAAGGCCGGCGAGTTCGATGATCTGGTGTGACTGACCGCGTCTCGTCTCTTTCGGGCGGCCCCGCCGCGCAGGGTCGGGGCTGTCCGTCTCGCTCGGAGAATCCCACAACAAGCGTGAAGGCGTGAGAAGCATGGAAATCCAGTGGCGCAAGTCATCCAAGTCCTCAAACGCGGACGGGTCCGACTGCCTGGAACTCGCCGAGAGCGGAGGGGAGATCCTCATGCGGGAGAGTGACAACCCGGACGTGATCGTCCGTACGACTCGCGCGAAGCTGCGGGCGTTCCTGGGCGGCGCGAAGGCCGGCGAGTTCGATGATCTGGCCTAGCTGACCGCGTCTCGTCAGTCTCGGGCGGCCCTCACCGGCGCAGGGTGGGGGTCGCCCGTTCTGCTGGCTGCTGCATGTGGCGGCTTTTTTGTCTCACTCGTTAGACGTCAAATACTTGATACGGATCCGCATCACGCGCTAGCTTCGGGATACGGCGCCACGGAGTGACTCCGCTGCTGCCAACTCCCTCTGCCTCTGCGTGGGTTGAGGGTTCTGTGGGCCCTCCCTGCTCGTCGCTCGTCACGCCGGTTGCGAGCAGGGAGGTCTCCTGGGTGAGTGTCAGGAGGCGACGTGTTGAGCGATTCCGAACCCGCGGCCCCCGCCGCACACGCGTTCTGGTGCGAGCGGGTCACGTTTCGGACGATAGAGGCGGACGAGATCGCGGAGGTCCGTCGCACGTCCACCCTGAGGCCGTCGGACGCGATCCGGCAGATCCGGGTGGACGTTCGCTCGCTGGCGCCGGAGCTGCCGCCCCTGGAGCGGCACCGGGCTCTGAGCTGGGTCGACGGCGGGGGCTGTATCGGCGCCCTCGGGGCCCTGCACCGGGGTGAGCCCTGCGGATTCTCGCTCAGCCATCGCGGCACGTGGATCGAGTGGACCGTGCGTCCCCAGGCGGCTCTCCATACCGACGACAGGACTCGGCGCCCCGGGTGATCAGGGCTGCGCGACCCAGGGCCCTGCGGCGCTTACGACGCGGACGTGCGCGACCCGAAAGCGGGGCCGAACACCACGAGCAGCGCCAGGTCTTCGGTCACGTCGATGAACCGGTGCTCCTCACCGGCCGGTACGAAGACCACCGCCCCGGGGCCGACGTCGGCCGTCCGGTCAGGCGTCCTGATCTTGGCGCGGCCGGACGTGACGACGTAGATCTCGTCCTCCGTGTGAGGGCTCTGGGTGTCGAGCCCTCCGGCCGGGATGCAGTACGTGCCCACGGACAGGTCCGACGTCCGCAGCTGCTCGGCCCAGTCGTTGCCCGCCTCGCCGGGATGCTTCCACGTCCCGGCGCCCTCGATGATCTCCACGGTGCGAGCCTAGTGTTGCGATCGAGACCCCAACACCCTTAGTTCTGCAACGAGTTCATGACTCGTACACCGAGATCTCGTTGGCCCGAAACGGATGCCCTCGGGGGACGGGCGACCGCCACAATGCCTCCATGGACGCAGACAGGAACCCACTGCCCGGCCTGCCCGAATGGGACCGTTGCGGAGTCATGGGCATCGTGAACGTCACCCCGGACTCGTTCTCGGACGGCGGGCTCTGGCTGGACCCCGATCGAGCCTTGGCGCACGGTTTGGAGCTGATCGCCCAAGGCGCGGACGTGGTCGACGTCGGCGGCGAGTCGACACGTCCGGGTGCTGCGCGGATTACCCGCGAGGAGGAACTGCGTCGGGTGGTGCCGGTCGTCCGGGGCATTGCTGGAGGCGGTGCGCTGATCAGCGTGGACACCATGCGTGCTGACGTGGCAGAGGCTGCGGTGGATGCGGGGGCGCGCATTATCAACGACGTCAGCGGGGGGCGCGCAGACTCTCGTATGGTCAGCGTGGCCGCGGGAACGGGTGTCCCCTTTGTGGTGGTGCACTGGCGGGGGCAGTCCGCCCACATGGATGAACTGGCCGGCTACGGGGATGTCGTGGGCGAGGTCATCGAGGAAGTCGAGCGGCAGATGGACGCCGTGGTGGCCGGCGGGGTGGACCCCGGGCAGGTGATCGTCGACCCCGGACTGGGTTTCGCCAAGACCCGTGAAGACGACTGGGCCCTGCTGGCCAGGATCGATGCCTGGGCCCGGCTCGGACGTCCGGTACTGGTCGGCGCCTCCCGCAAGCGTTTCCTGGGCACGCTGCTGGCAGACCCGGTCACCGGCGAACCCCGGCCGCCGCGTGCACGCGATGCTGCCACGACAGCCGTATCGGCTCTGGCGGCCGCTCGGGGCGCCTGGGCCGTCCGGGTCCACGAGGTCTCCGCCACAGCCGACGCGGTTCGAGTCGAGGCCGCCCTGCGCAGGACGCGTGACCGGCTGACGAGCGCTGACGCCGCATCCCCGGCAGGGTAGGCCGGAGTTGATTGGGTTGTCCGGGCGCTGGAGGACATCCCGGCTGCTCAGCGCGCGTTGGCCCGGTTGCTCAGCCATCTCGTGTGTTGCTCGCCGGTGATGGCCCACAGAGTGTGGAGGCCGCTGGTTCCAAGATCGTCCAGCGGCACGCCGAACACCTCAGCGAGTGTCCGGGCGAACTCCTCGACGCTGGTCAGCGTGTACGTCTGCGTGGCGCCCGCGCGAGTGACGCGTCGCACGGTGCGGGCGCGCAGTGCGTGCTTGTAGCCGTCCTTGTGCAAGTGCACCATCAGCTGCCCACGCTCGCTGTTGGCTCGTGCGACGTACTGCGAGAACTCGCGGGCTGCGGTGCGGAAGTCGACGGAGGACAGCAGTGCGGCGGGATGATGATGCGCGCGCCACACTTCCTCATCCAGCCGTTCCAGCGCGTACTCGAACTCACCGAGACGATAGCGGCCCTCGCGTAGGGGAAGCGGTTCGAGGAACGGGTCGGCCAGTCCGACGTCCACCAGCCAGGTTTCGTCCTGGCTCCGGACGAGCAGCGCGTTGTGCCCGCCCCATCGCTCGTCGCCGTGAGTCTCGCGGTCCGCCGCTCCGTCGACGAGTGTCGCCTCGTATCCGATGCCGCGCAGCAGCAGGGCGAAGGCGGCGTTGGCCTCGAAGCACTGGCCGCCGCGGCGCCGGTGTCCGAACTTTCCGATCAGGTCGCCGGCTTCCAGGATGATCGGGCGACCCAGTTGGGTGTCGATGTTCTCGTAGGGAACCTGGCGCCGCCATGCCCGGTACAGCCCGCGCAGGGCGGGAGCGTCGGGCCGGGGTGGCCGGGGGCAGCCGATGCGCTTCAGGAGCGAGTCGATGTCCGGTGTCGTCATGAACTGCATGAATACCCAGCCGTATCGGTGGATATTACGTAGAGTGTGCCCGCCCTTGACATCTTCCTCGCAAGCGCAGAAATCCGGCCATCTGCCTTCCGTCCTCTCCTGGCTCCTTTTCGGCACCCGCGTGGCCGGCGGACACACCGGTCCTTCTTGATGGAGACTCCCGTGCGAGACGAATCCGTCGGCGGATGGCTTGACGATCTGGCTTCCGCGTCGTTCCCGCCGGGGGCCGGGGCAGCCGCGGCGATGAATATTGCGGTTGGCGCCGCCCTGATCTCCATGGTCTGCAACCACAGCCTGAGCCACCCGAAGTGCGCAGCCCACACAACCGACCTGACCGCTGTTCAGGAGACCGCTGAGAACCTACGAAGCACCGCTCTCGGCCTGGCCGCGGACGACGCCGTCGCCTTCAGCGCGGTACTCGACGCCCACCGGCTGCCCAGAGCCACCGCCACAGACACACGAGCACGTGCCACAGCCGTCCAGGAGGCGCTGACAGCCGCGACCGAAGTGCCGCTGCGCATGGCGAGAACCGCAGCCGAAGTGGTGCGTCTCGCCCGCAGGCTCATTGCCGTCGCCAAAGCGGATATGGTCCCGGACCTCGCCGTGGCCGCATCCTCCGCCCGTGCGGCCCTGGACACGGCGGCAGTGATCGCGGAGGCCAATCTGTCCGTGATCGCCGACACCGAACACCGCTCGGCCGCCCGGCTCCAGCTTGTCCACTCCCTCAGCGCCGTCACCGAGTCCGAAGCGATCACCGCCGAGATCCGCGCGAGGTACACCCGGCGGGAACCACCGGTGACTCCCGTATAGCGCGGTGACCAACAGGCCACCGCAGTAAACGAGCTGACGGATCAGTGCCGCTTCCTCGTCCGGTGGTTCGGCAATCAACACGTAAGGACCAGCACCTTGGCCGATACCTATGCCAACTACGCTGACCTCGCCGCGCACAACACCCTCGGTCAGGACTACCTCCTGTCGTCGAGGATCGTGGCAGGAGCCCGGGGCGCGAACATCGCCATCCACGGCGGCGCGATCGAGTACCCCACCACTCAGCTGGCCGATTACTGCGCCACCGCGCTCAACAGCTCCTTCTACTCGCTCCAGGGCGTGATAAGCAGCAGCAACTCGGCGCTGCACATCTCCAGCAACTGCTTCGACGAGCCGGGTGTCTCTCAGGTTCTGCGCACCGCCGAGTGGACTGTGTCCTGGCACGGCACCAGTGACAGAGCGATGACCACCTACCTTGGAGGCCTGGACACGGAACTCGGTACCGCGATCAAGGAGCGCCTGGCTGGCGCGGGCTTCGACGTCTCGCCTCCGCCACCGGAGATCGACGGCAAGAACCCGCTCAACATCGCCAACCGCAATCTCCGCGGCCTGGGCGTGCAACTGGAACTGAGCCGTGGCCTGCGTGAGAGCTTCTGCCTCGACACCGATTCGGCGCAGCCGTCGATCGCCGGCGCCTTCCGGTGCACCGACGTGTTCCACACCTATGCGTCAGCGGTGGTGGCAGCGATCGCCGAGACGTGGCCACGGAGCCGAACCGCCGGCGGGCGGAGCTCCGAGCCGGAGCGGGCGGGGCCGGGCATGACCGGACGCGTCTTATGACGACGGAACTGGCGAGATCGAGCTCCTCGGCAACGACGCCGAGTCCTTCGGCAAGCAGCGGTGGAGCATCGAACTCAACGGGTTGGAGCGTGCTCGATCCGGCCTCCAGAGCCCCTAGGTGTATCGAAAATGGATCTTGAGCTGTGGATGATCGCGGTTCATGGGGCGGGGAGATCTCACGGACGAGCAGTGGGCGGCGCGGGAGCCGTTGTTGCCGAAACGCACGAGAGCGGGGCCTCCGCCCGTCTGGCCCCGGCGGCAGTTGATCGACGGCATACGGTTCCGGGTCCGTACCGGTGTTCCGTGGCGGGACGTGCCTGTCGAGTACGGGCCATGGAGCCGGGTCTGCGACTTGTTCCGCCGATGGCAGCGGGAGGGGACCTGGCACCAGGTCCTTGCCCGGCTCCAGTCTTTGGCCGACGCGAAGGGTGCGGTCGTGTGGGACATGAGCGTTGACTCCACGATGTGCCGCGCTCATCAGCTTGCGGCCGGACCCGCAAGCAGGGTGACCTGAAAGGAGACACCGGGCGGTGTCTTCACCGAGACCGGAGATCACGGGCTGGGGCGCTCGCGCGGCGGGTTCACCAGCTAGTTGCACCTGGCTGTCGAGCGCTGACGCGAGCGACGACGAGTCCGGCGGATGTGTGCTGCCGCCGCCGACGGCCGGACACTGGCCGCCCCCGTGTGGGGTGGTGACGGTGCGGCCGGCCCGTTCGTGTTCGGGCGGGCCGGCCGCACCGGTGCGCCCCGGGCGGAGTCAGTCGACGGGGTGGAGGGGGACGTCGAGGTAGGACTCGGTGCCCTTGGGCGAGGTGATGTCGTAGGTGAACACCGGGGTGGTGGTGTTGGGCGTGGTGAAGAGGGGGTCGTGGGTGTCGATGACCAGCTGGAGCTGGTGGCCCTTGGTCACGACGTAGTCGGCGGGCTGGAGGGGGAAGGTCACGGTGGTGGCCTTGCCCGACTGCCCGGAGCTGAAGGTGTAGGGGGCGTGGGTGACGATGTGCGCCCTGCCGGTGGCCGGGTTGTGGTCGAGCAGGTAGGCGACGATCATGGCGTCCGCCTGCTGCGGATTCACCGTCACCCGCAGTTCCAGGTCACCTCGTACGCGCGCAGCCTGTTCCAGGGGAGCGGTGGCGAAGACCGTCGCGAGGCCGGGGTCGATGTCGGCCGTCTTGTAGACGTGGGGCTGGCCCAGGCGTTCGGCCAGGCCGGTCTGGACGAGCTTCGGGGCGACGACGATGTCGGTGCCCGCGCCGCTGGCCTTCACCGAACGGGTCCAGCCCGCCGCCGCGGCGCCCTCGACCAACTGTCCGTCGCTCTGCCCGGAGGCCGCGTCGGCGAGGTGGAACCGCTTCTTCGGCAGGGCGTAGTCGGCCCAGGAGGAGTGGCGGAGGTCGGAGAGGGGGTTGAACATGTACTCCGAGCGGACGTCGAACCGTGGAGCCGCCCCGTCGCCGGCGCTGCCGCCGAGGTGGTGGTCCATCCACCGGTAGGCCATGTCCGTGGGCTTGGCGGGAAGGCCGACCAGGCCAGGGAGCTCGGCGTTGCCGTGGTCGCCGACCTGGACGAGGAGCGTCTTGGGGCCGGTCAGACGGCTGTGGAATTCGATGACGGCGGGCACCGAGAAGATGGTCTCGTGCCAGGCGGTGGTCAGAAGGATGGGCGTAGCGGCGTCATTGAACGCCTTGAGGCAGTTCTTGGGCGACCGTGCCTCGGCGAACTTCCTGACCTCGTCGTCGATGGTGTTGGCGCGGATCTTCTGGATGACCTCGCGGAACTCCTTCGAGCACCGCTCCTCACCGAAGAGCTCCACGAGCGCCTCGAACGCCTTGAGGTGACGGGTACCGTTCTCGTACAGGGAGGCGAACAGGTCGGCCCAGGCGCTGGTGCCCGCGACGGCCTTGATCCGCCGGTCCTGCGCGGCCGCGAGCAGACTCGTACCGGCACCGTAGGAGGAGCCGAAGAAGCCGATCCGCTCTTCATCGACCCCGTCTTGCTGGACCAGCCAGTCGATCACCTCGGTGGCGTCGGCGACGTCCTGCGGACCGGCGACGTGGATCTCGCCCGTGGAGTCGGCCAGACCGCGCTGACTGTAGGCCAGGACGACATAGCCGCCCAGCGCCCAGCGGGCGATCATGCCGAGATAGGCCCGGTGCCCAATGCTGACCAGCGGGGCAGGCAGGACGACCGCGGGACAGGTCTGCCCGGGGGCGAGGTTTTTCGGGACGCTCAGCGACGCGTCCAGGACCGTCCCATCCGCCATCGTGAGGGAGACCTCCGAGTACTGGCCGATCTCCGCGTACACCTCGTACTCGTCGGCCAGACCCCACTGGTCCAGACGGCCGATCCGACGAGGCGACGGATCCAGCAGAGCCTCACGGACCGCATCCAGCTTCGCGAGATCGTCCGCGCCGAGCTCGAACGGCGTCTCCGGAGTTCCGTCAACAGACATGGCTGTACCCGCCTTTTGTGAAAGGGATGGCGACGAAGTGTCGGACACATGCTGACATCGCCAAGATCACTCCGTGGCATGCGTTTCACGCCGGCCACTCGAACGGATGAAGGGCACCGCGCAATCCGCCAGGCCAGAGCTTGACCGAGAACGGCCGCGCACAGCCGCCCGGCCCCTGCGGCCAGCCGCACTGAAACGTACCTACCGAGCTCGTGCACCCGCTCCAGCCCACAGGCGAAGGCATGCCTGGTCGTACGCGTCGGTAGTGACATAGCGACACCCGATGCGCACGATTCCCTTTTGACACACGGCTTAGGACCTCTTCGCCCGAACCGGTGCCATTGAGGCCGAATTCCTGTGGTGCGGTTGGAAGGCGGCACCGTCTGCCGACCCGGGTTCGGTAGTCGCCGAGTCCTTGAGTCATACCGGGTGGAGTGGCCACAAGCCGTACCGGCGGCTGCGGACGTCGTTCGCGAGGGTTGCCCGGACGGGGTGGCAGGCCGACCGGCCCGCCACCCCGTTTCGCGGTACTTGCTGATCAGACCTGGGTACCCGTCCGGCGGCGGCGGGCGGTGAACATCGCCGCTGCGCCGAGTGCCACGGCCGCGCCGCTCGCGAGGGCGAGCTGCGGGGTGGTGGAGGAAGAGCCCGTCGAGGCGAGGCTGCCGCCGGTGGTCACCGGGTTGCTCGACGCCGTGCCCTGGGCCGACGGGTTGGAGCCGCCCGAGGTGCCGGTGCCGGTCGTGCCCGTGCCGGTGGTGCCGGTCGTGCCCGTGGTGCCGGAGTCGGTCTTGCCGGGCTTCGGCTTCGCGGCCTTGAGGACCCCGAAGTCGTACATGTCGATGTCCGGGTTGCCCCCGCAGGAGCCGTTCTCGTTGGTGTAGTCGGCCGACACGAAGGCGGCGCCGTTGCCCGCCGGGGCCGACGCGTCGATGGTGAGGCGCAGCTTGATGTCGGCGTGGGCGCCGGCCTTCAGCGGGCCGATGCCGTTGATCAGGTGGTCGCCGCCGATGCTGTGCCACTTCGGGGAGGACGCCGTGGACCACTGCAGGTGCAGGAGCTTGTCGGTTTCCTTGAGTCCGCTCGTGTCGGTGGCGTGCGTGAAGGCGTGGGCGGAGACGTCGTCCATCGCCTTGTCCGTGCGGTTGCTCACCCGGAGCGAGAGGGCGGTGGTCGTACCGGCGGTGATCGAGTCCGGGACGCCGGTCAGGACGGCGGTGAGACCGGGCTCGGCCACGCAGTCCTGGTTCTCGTTCTCCTCCTCGCGGGCCTTGGCCAGCGCGTCGTCGGCGGCGGTCTTCGCGTCGAGGGCGTCCGCCAGGGCCTTCTGCACCAGGGAGTAGGCGCGGACAGCGGCGACCCGTGCGTCGTCGGAGGCGGTGTCGGCCTCCTTGGCCTTCGCGTCGGCGGCCGTCTTGTCGGCGGCGGCGGTCGCGGCGGTGGCCTCGGCCCCGGTGACGGCGGTCTCGGCCGCGGTGCGCTCCTCCTCCGTGGCCGTCTCGGGCAGCGCGTCGAGGGCGGCCTTCGCGTCGGTGACGGCCTGGTCGGCGGCGGTCTTCGCGGCGCCGGCCTCGTCCGCGGCGGTCTTGGCGGCCTTGGCTGCCAGGGCGAGCGGCGCCGTGTCGGAGAGTGCCTCCTCCAGCACTCCGTAGGCGGCGGTCTTCGCGGCGAGGGCCTTGTCGTAGGCCTCCTGCGCCTCGGCTGCGGCCTTTTCGAGCTCTTCCAGTGTCGGCTTGGCCTGCGTCTGCGCCGTCGGTGCGGAGTCCGCGAACGCGGGGGTGACGGAGAGCAGTACGGCGGGTGTGGTCACGGCGACGGCCACGGCAGTGGCGAGAATGCGGCGAATCTTCACATGAGCCCTTGGGTCCGGATCCGAAAAGGAAAGAAATAGGGGTGAACGGCTGCCACGGCGGCTGGATCACGCGGGCGGCTGTGAAGATGCTATGGCTGTCGCTGGAGGCGGTGACGTGTATTTTCCGGCGCTACGGACCGGGCCGGGGCCCCGGTCGCGGACAGACGTCACGAAAGGGCGCAGTTGCTCTCAGCTGGGTTCCTTTCGTTGTGACGAAAGGCACACGGTGTCGCCCCGGACCCTTGCTGAGCTGGGCGTTGCCTGCCCCGGCGGTGACTCCGCCCGCTCACCCCAGCGGCGTCTCCGGCGGCGGCTGCGGGGCTCCCGGCAGTCGGATCGTGGCCACCGTGCCGTTGCCGTCGTCCGCCGGGCGCAGGCCGATCTCGCCGCCCGACTGCTGGACCGTACGGGCGACGATCGACAGGCCGAGGCCCGAGCCGGGGAGCTGGCGGGCGGACGGGGAGCGCCAGAAGCGCTCGAAGACGTGCGGGAGTTCGTCGGCGGGGATGCCGGGGCCCCGGTCGCGGACCGTCAGTTCGCCCCGGTGCAGGACCACGTCGATCGTGCCGCGCGGCGGGCTGAACTTCACCGCGTTGTCCAGGACGTTGACGACCGCCCGCTCCAGGGCCGCCGGTTCAGCCCGTACGTACCAGGGGGCCAGCTCCGCCGTGACGGTCAGCTCGGGGCCGCGCAGCCGGGCGCGTTCCAGGGCGGTGCGGGTGATGTCGTGCAGGGCCACCACCTGGAGCGGGCCGGGCTGGGCGGCGTCCGGGCGGGCCAGTTCCTGGAGGTCTCCGATGAGCGAGGCCAGCTCGGTCATCTGGGCCTTCACCGAGGACATCAGCGCCTTGCGGTCGTCCGGCGGGATCGCCCGGCCCGTCTCGTCGCTGCGGGCGAGCAGCTCCACGTTGGTGCGAAGGGAGGTGAGGGGGGTGCGCAGCTCGTGTCCGGCGTCCGCGATCAGCTGGGCCTGCCGGTCCCGGGAGGTGGCGAGTGAAGCCGTCATCGAGTTGAAGGACCGGGAGAGCCGGGCGATCTCGTCCTCGCCCTCGACCGGGATGCGGACGGTGAGGTCCTCGGTGCGGGCGACGTGCTCGACGGCCTCGGTCAGCTCGTCGACCGGCCGCAGTCCGGAGCGGGCGATCCAGAGGCCTGCGGCGCCCGCGCCGATGACGCCGATGCCGGAGACGAGGAGGAGGACCCAGGCGAGGGTGGAGAGGGGCTTGTCGATCTCGCTCATGGGGCGGGCGACGGAGACGCCGAGGGTGAGGTCGGCGCCCGGCAGACCGGGCCCGCGCGACACCGTCACCGTCACCGCGTAGGTGAAGACGCGCATCTTCACCCCGCCGGCATCGGTCTCCGTGTGAAGCGCTCCGCTCCGCTCGCCGTTGACCACCGCGAGGTCGGCCCGGGTCACCGGGAGCTTCGACGAGTCGGGGGCGATGCAGACCGTGCCCTGGGCGTCGATGAGCTGGACGGTGAAGCCCGTGTAGGGCGGGGGCGGCAGCTTGGTGGCGCTGGTGCAGTACTTGTACAAATCGCCCAGATAGTCCTTGTCGACCTTGGCGGCGCGCAGCGTCGCGTCCGCCTGGTGCTCCAGCTGCGCCCGCGTCACGAACCAGCACGCCGCAGCCACAGCCGCCACCGCCACCGCGACCGCCACGGCGACCAGCAGCGCGAGCCGGGAGCGGAGCGGCAGGGCGCGGAAGCGGTGCAGGGGCCCCGTCACCCCTCGCCCCCGCCCGCCCGCAGCGCGTATCCGACACCCCGGACCGTGTGGACCAGGCGGGGCTCGCCGCCCGCCTCGGTCTTGCGGCGCAGGTACATCACGTACACGTCCAGGGAGTTGGAGCTCGGTTCGAAGTCGAATCCCCAGACCGCCTTGAGGATCTGTTCGCGGGTCAGCACCTGGCGCGGGTGCGCGAGGAACATCTCCAGCAGGGTGAACTCGGTGCGGGTCAGCTCCACGCGGCGGGTGCCACGGCTGACCTCGCGGGTGGCGAGGTCCATGCGGAGGTCCGCGAAGGCCAGCACGTTGTTGTCGGGGAGGTCGGCGCCGGAGGTGGCCGCGTACGAGCTGCGGCGGAGCAGGGCCCGGATGCGGGCGAACAGCTCGTCCAGCTCGAAGGGCTTGACCAGGTAGTCGTCGGCGCCCGCGTCGAGTCCGGTGACCCGGTCCCCGACGGTGTCGCGGGCGGTGAGCATCAGGATGGGCGTGGTGGTCCCGGTGGCCCGGATACGGCGGGCGGCGGTCAGCCCGTCCATCCGGGGCATCTGGACGTCGAGGACGATGAGGTCGGGGGCGTACGACTCGGCCTTGGTGAGGGCGTCGAGACCGTCGACGGCGACCTCGGTGCCGTACCCCTCGAACGCGAGGCTGCGCTGCAGGGCCTCGCGCACGGCGGGCTCGTCGTCGACGATCAGGATGCGCTGCGGATCGTCTTCGGCGGGGCTCATCGCTGCTTCGTCCTCTTCTCGTTCCGTACGGGGCGGGGCGCTGCCCTCCAGTTTCTCAGCCTCGCACGGCCCGGCTGCGGCGGCGCGGATCAGGAGCTGTCGCCGGCCCGCAGGGTGTGCAGATCGGCCTTGAGGGTGTTCACCGGGATGGCGAAGCCGAGGCCGACGCTGCCCGCGCTGGAACTGCCCGAGCCCTCGGCCGAACTCGCCGAGTACATCGCGGAGTTGAGGCCGATGATCTCACCGTTCATGTTGATCAGCGCGCCGCCGGAGTTGCCCGGGTTGAGCGAGGCGTCGGTCTGGAGCGCCTTGTACGTGGTGGTGGAGTCGCCGGTGTCGCCGTTGAACTGCTGACCGCCGAACTCGAACGGCCACTGCTGTCCGCCGCCCTGGCCTCCCTGCCCCTGCCCCTGGTCTTGTCCCTGTCCCTGGCTCTGCCCCTGGCCGCTGTCGCCCTCCTTGGCGACCGTGACGTCCCGGTCGAGCGCGGAGACGATGCCGCTGGTGACGGTGCCGGTCAGGCCCTCGGGCGAGCCGATCGCGACGACCTGGTCGCCGACGGCCACCTTGGACGAGTCACCGAGCGTCGCCGTCTTCAGCCCGCTCGCGCCCTGGAGCTTGATCAGGGCGAGGTCCTTGTCGGGGTCGGTCCCGACGACGTCTGCGGTGTACTTCTTGCCGGTGCTGAGCGTCACCTTGACCGACGAGGAACCCGCGACGACGTGGTTGTTGGTGACGATCTCGCCGTCGGACGTGATGATCACGCCGGAGCCGGTGGACTGGCCCGCGTTCGAGGTCGCGCTGATCTCGACGATCGTCGGTGACAGGGCGGCGGCCACGCCGGAGACGGTGCCCTTGCTGCTCTGCGAGACCGTGGTGCCCGGGATGACGCCGCCGCCGGTGCTGTTGGTGCCGTGGTCGGTGAGCTGCCCGATCAGGGTGGCGGTGCCGCCGCCGATGATCGCCGCCGCGAGGGCGACCGCCGCGAGGAGCGCGACCGGGCGGCGGGCCCTGCGCCGGGACGCGGACGGCTCGGGCGCCGGCTCCGGCTGCCCGGGGGCGGGCCACACGGGGTCACCGCTGCCCGGGCCCACCGGCTGCGCGGGCTGGTATGACGGCGGCGGCGGGTAGGCCGCGTCGCCGTTGCCGTACGAGGGGTACATCGGGTACTCGCCGCTCGGGCGCTGGCTCTCTGTCATGTCTAGAAGAGTGTCCAGCGAAGATGAGAGGAGCGTGAGTACGCCCTGAGAAGCCCGGCAGAACCTCGTATGCCCGATATAAAGGCCGGTTCGCCGACTACTGGACAGGGGCCTGGCTCGTCGGCTACTTGCCGGAGAGCCTGGTTCGTCGGCTACTTGCCGGAGCCGACGTGGTAGCCGATCGGGTCGACGAAGACGTCGGGGGACGTACCGCCGGAGGCGGGGACGGTGATCGTCAGGCCGTCGAGATTCGCGATCGCCGAGATCTTCTCGTTGGGCGGGGTGACGGAGAGCCTGGTGAAGGTCTTGCCGGATCCGTCGGTGGTCGGGATGTAGCGCAGCAGGAAGCGGGTCTCCTCGCCGGGCCCGATGGTGACGGTGGATGCCTTGGAGTCGGTGCGGGCGGCGTCCGGACCGGTGTCGCCGAGGCCGTCGGGACCCACGAGCTGGACGCCCGGGAAGCCATGCATGCTGCACTTGGCGGAACCGGTGTTCTTCAGGTTGACGACCACCTGGTTCTTGACCCCCGCCGAGCCGGCGCTGAATGCCAGGTCGTCGGTCCTGCACATGGAGCCCGAGGCCGACGTGCCGCCCTTGGCGGTGAGGTCGCTGCCCTTGCCGGAGCCGGTGGAGGAGGAGCCGGTGGAGGAAGAGCCGGTGGAGGAGGAGGCGGACTCGGCGGAACCCGGGGCCGCGCTCCGGCTGTCGCCGTCGGCCTCGGTGGAGCCGCTCGTGTCGGTGGAGCCGGTGTCCTGGCCGCCGGCGGAGCTGCTCGCCGAGCTGGACGCGCCTGTGTCGGCGGCGGCGCTCGATCCGTCGCTGCCGCCGCACGCGGTCAGCGAGAGGCCGGCGGCGGCGACGACGAGGGCGAGGGCGGACATCTTCTTGACGCGCATGGGGACTCCTCTGAAGCGGTGTGGGGGGTACGCCCGTTCTGGCTGAGCAGGCGTGTCGCTTCATAGGACATCTATCGTCGGGCGAGCCGTTGCGACGAGAGTTGGATCAAGACGCCGCTGTGACACACGGGTCGAAGCCCCGTTACGGAAAAGCGGAGGTAGGCGGACAGAGCGCGCCTGTCACCTGGCCTTCTTCAGCTGTGCCGGGCCGCCGGGGGCTCGCCGCAGCCGCAGGAACGCCGGACCACCAGCGCGGAGGGGAACTGCTTCAGCCGCTCCCGCCGCGAGCCCGAGACCCGCAGCGAGTCGTCGAGCACCAGGTCCACGGCCGCCCGTGCCATCGCCGGGCGGTCCGAGAAGACCGTGGTGAGCGGCGGATCGGTGAGCCCGGCCTCCTTCACGTCGTCGAAGCCCGCCACCGCCAGCTCGCCCGGCACGTCGATCCGCAGCTCGCGGGCGGCCCGCAGCACGCCGATGGCCTGGTCGTCCGTCGCGCAGAAGATCGCCGGGGGGCGGTCCGGGCCCGCGAGGAGCTCCAGCGCCACCAGGTAGGCGTCGTAACGGTTGTACGGGGCCTGGAAGAGCCGGCCCTCCGTCGTGCGGCCCGACTCGTGCATCGCCCGGCGCCAGCCCTCGACGTGGTCGGCCACCGGGTCACCGACCGCCGGGGTCGACTCGACGCCGCCGAGGCAGGCGACGTACTCGTTGCCGTGCTCCAGCAGGTGACGGGTGGCGAGCTGGGCGCCACCGACGTCGTCCGTGACGACGGCGACGTCGTCGATGGCCTCCGGCCGCTCGTGCAGCAGCACGACCCGGGCGTCCCACGCCTCTATCTCCGCCGCCGCGCGCTCGCTGGGCCCCTGGCTGACCAGGATCAGCCCGGAGACCCGCATGCCGAGGAAGGCCCGCAGGTAGTGGACCTCGCGCTCGTCGCGGTAGTCGGAGTTGCCGACGAGCACCATTTTCCCGCGCTCGGCGGCGGCCTGTTCGACCGCGTGCGCCATCTCCGCGAAGAACGGCTGCCGCGCGTCCGGCACGATCATCCCTATGAGATCGGTCCGCCGCGAGGCCATCGCCTGGGCGACCCGGTCGGGCCGGTAGCCCAGCTCCTTGATCGCGGCGAGTACCCGCTCGCGCGTGGCCGGGGCGACCGGCCTGGGTCCGTTGTTGATGACGTAGCTGACGACCGCGGTCGACGTCCCCGCCAGTCTCGCCACATCGTCCCGCGTCACCTTGGCCACGCGCGGCAGTCTACGCGGATATACCTACCTCTTGGCGGGCCGGACCGGGGCTTCTTCCCTCACCTCGACGACCTCCGGCTGCTCCGAACGGGTGAGGCTCTCGGAGGCCGCCTTCGCGGCCGCCGACTTGGCCTCCTCCGCGGCCCGTTCCACCTTCTCGGGTGCGACGAACCGGTAGCCCACGTTGCGGACGGTGCCGATCAGCGACTCGTGCTCGGGACCGAGCTTGGCGCGCAGCCGCCGGACGTGTACGTCGACCGTCCGGGTGCCGCCGAAGTAGTCGTAGCCCCAGACCTCCTGGAGCAGCTGGGCGCGGGTGAAGACCCGTCCCGGGTGCTGCGCCAGGTACTTGATCAGTTCGAACTCCTTGAAGGTCAGGTCCAGGACCCGGCCCTTGAGCTTGGCGCTGTACGTCGCCTCGTCGATCGACAGATCGCCGTTGCGGATCTCCATCGGGGAGTCGTCGGAGGTGATCTGCTGCCGGCCGGTGGCCAGCCGCAGTCGCGCCTCGACCTCGGCGGGTCCCGCCGTGTCCAGCAGCACGTCATCGATTCCCCAGTCCGCGGTGACGGCCGCGAGGCCGCCCTCCGTGACGACGAGGATCAGCGGACAGCCGGGTCCGGTGGACCGCAGCAGCTGACAGAGGGAGCGGACCTGAGGCAGGTCGCGCCGTCCGTCGATGAGGATGACGTCGGCACCTGGGGTGTCGACGAGAGCGGGGCCTTCGGCGGGCGCCACCCGCACGCTGTGGAGCAGGAGACCGAGGGCGGGAAGCACCTCCGTCGACGGTTGGAGGGCATTCGTCAGGAGCAGCAGTGAACTCATCGCCGCCCACCTGCCTGGGTCGTCGGTCGATGATCGTGCACGGTTGGCTCGCCCATTACGTCGGTCCTCCTCGTTCCCTGCGAGAGGGGCACTCCCGGGCCGGGCCCGGGGGAGTATGCGGCACTGCTTCGTACGCTTATTCGTGTTGTCCCGTACGACGTTTCGTCATACGGGTTTTACCGGTACGGCCCCGCGCCCAGGGCCGCTGAGCTTGTTGAAACGTCTCCGTAACAACGCGCGGAAAGCACAAAAGGACCCGGGGGCTGCTTTGCCCGGATCCTCTTCCCAGCAGAATAGCCCACATGAGTTCTGTGTCCGAGGGGCGATTTCGGAGTTCCTCTGTTCCCTTGATCACGCGCCGGCCGTCGCGGACCACGTTGCGCGCCGATGACGGCGTCCCGATCGAGGCGGTGTACGACCCGTGTACGGCGGATGACGGCGCACTCGCGGGCGCGGAGGACACCGGTACGGCGATCGTCGTCGCGCACGGTTTCACCGGTTCGGCGGACCGCCTTGCGGTGCGGCGCGCCGTGGAGGTGTTCTCCCAGCGTGCGGCCGTGATCACGTTCTCGTTCCGGGGGCACGGCGGATCCGGCGGGCGGTCCACGGTGGGCGACCGCGAGGTGCTGGATCTGGCCGCCGCGGTGGCCTGGGCGCGGTCGCTCGGGCACCGGCGCGTCGTTACGGTCGGGTTCTCCATGGGCGGCTCCGTGGTGCTCCGGCACGGGGCGCTGTATACGGCTCCCGCGGCCGAGCGAGAGGGCGTCCGGTCCGTTCCGGTGCGCAGGGGGCGCACGGAAGCGCGTTTGGGGGCGTACGCCGATGCGGTGGTGTCCGTGAGCGCCCCGGCGCGCTGGTACTACCGGGGTACGGCCCCGATGCGTCGCCTGCACTGGGTGGTGACCCGCCCCACGGGCCGGCTCGTCGGGCGGTACGGCTTCCGGACCCGGATCGCCCGCGACGACTGGGACCCGGTCCCGCTCTCCCCGGTCGCGGCGGTCCCGCTGATCGCCCCGGCCCCGTTGCTGATCGTGCACGGCGACCGGGACCCGTACTTCCCGCTCGACCACCCCCGGATGCTGGCGGACGCGGCGGACGGGGCCGCTGAGCTGTGGCTGGAGCGGGGGATGGGGCACGCGGAGAACGCGGCGGACGCGGCTCTCCTCGGCCGCATCGCCGACTGGGCTGCGGCCCAGTAACGGATCGTCCCGCGGTGCACGATGATGGACAGCCGAGTGTGACCCGACGCGAGACGAGAGGAGCCGCCGCCATGCCCGCGGGAACGATCCGTTACTGGGCAGCCGCCAAGGCCGCTGCCGGAACGGCGGAGGAGCCGTACACCGCCGCGACGCTCAAGGAGGCGCTCGACGCGGCACGCGGCCGGCACCCCGGTGAGCTGACCCGGGTGCTCCGGAGGTGCTCGTTCCTCATCGACGGGGACCCCGTCGGGACCCGGAGCCATGAGACCGTACGCCTTGCCGAGGGCGGCACGGTCGAGGTGCTCCCGCCGTTCGCAGGAGGGTGAACCGCAGAACATGAGCAGCAGCGATCAGCAGCATCCGTACCCGGACCAGCCGTACGGCCAGGAGCCGCAGCCTTACGGGAACCAGCCCTACGGCCAGGAACCGCAGCCGTACGGTCAGGAGCCGCAGGCGTACGGGAATCAGCCGTACGCGGACCAGTCGTACGCGGGCCAGGGCTACCAGGACCCCGCTTACGGGCAGCAGCAGCCCTACGGTGAACCGTCCTACGGGCAGCAGGCCCCCTACCCGGGCGAAGCGGCCCCGTACGCACCGCAGGCACCGCAGGCGCCGCAGGGCACGTACGAGCCGCCGCAGGCCGCACCACAGCCGCACCGGGCCGCACACCCGACCCACCAGTCCGTGCAGCAGCCGTACGAGCCGCAGCAGCCGCAGCAGCCCTACCGGGATGCGCAGGCCGGGGAGCCGGCGGTCGCGCAGACCTGGGAGGGCCAGACCTGGGACACCCAGTACCAGCCCACCCTCCGGCCGGCGCAGCAGCCCGTGCAGCCCGTGCAGCAGGCGCAGCCCGCACAGGGCGCCTCCGGCGCCTACCCGCTGCCGCCGGAGGTCCAGTCGGCGCCTGCGGCTCCCGAGCCGGTGGCCGCCTCCGTGGACGCCGCGCAGGACGACGGGTACAGCGCGCCCACCACGCTGGGCAACAGCCGCATCACGGACGCCCAGCGCGCCCGCGCCGAGGGTCGCTCCCCGATCATCGCGCCCGGGATGCAGCCGGCCGCGATCACCGCGGGGCTCGGGCTGCTGCTCGCGCTCGGTGCGGCCATCGGCTCGTACGCCCTGCTCGTCCCGCTGGTGCTGCTCCAGGCGGTGACCGCGGCCGGGTGGTTCCGGCTCAACGGCATGTGGCCGGCCCGGCAGGGCATCGCGCTCGCGTTCGCCGGCGGCCTCGTCGCCGATGTGGTGCTGCTGGCCGCGGGCCGGGAGAACGGTCCGGCCGCGATCCTCGGCACGCTCGGCGTCTGGGTGCTGCTCACGGTCGTCCTCCAGCTGCGCAGCCGGGCGGGCGCCGACGAGCGGATGCAGGGGCTGATGGCCACCGTCGCCTCTGCCGCGCTCGCGGTCCTGGCCGCCGGGCACCTCGCGGCGGTCCCGGACGCGGTGACGGTCGGCGGGGTCGCGGTGGCCCTCACGGTGCTCGCTCGGGCGCTTCCGCTGCCGGGACCGGCCTCCGTGGTGGCGGCGCTGGTCGTCGCGGCGGCGGCGGGCGGGGCGGCGGGAGCCGTCACGGACCTGGGGGCGAAGGGTGCGCTGCTCGGCCTCGCCGCCGGTGGCTGCGCGCTGATCGGGCTGCGGGTGGCCAGCTACGACTACCCGTCGCGCTTCGTGCACATGACCGCCGGAGTGGCGCTGCCGCTCACCGCGGCGGCGCCCGCCGTGTATCTGATCGGCCGTGCGATCGGGTAGACGGTCGCCCGCGACCCGTCACTCGTGACCGTCGCGCCTCATGCGTCACAGAGGTGCCGAAGCCCTCCACGGGGAACCGATGGGGGGCTTCCGCTCGTCGATCACCCGGAGCGTGACGTGCGGCCGAAGTAGGCTCACGGTCGCCGAGCGGTCCGAACGGACGCGGGCGGGGGAGGACAAGGCATGCGTGCACTGCGAATACTGCTGGTCATAGTGGTGGTTCTGGCCGGCGTGTTCATCGCCATCGACCGCGCGGCGGTGTATTTCGCCGAATCGCAGGTCGCGGAGCGGGTGCGGGTGCCCGGCGCGGAGATCGGCTCGACGGACGTCTCGATCAAGGGCTTTCCGTTCCTGACGCAGCTCGCCGGCTCCGAGCTCGACGAGGTCGACGTGAAGATCACCGGCCTGGAGACCAGCGCGAACGGCCACACGCTCCGGATCAGCGAGATGAACGCCGACCTGCACCAGGTGCGGCTGACCGACGGTTTCTCCGGTGCGGTCGCCGCACGGGCCACCGGGACGGCCGTGGTGTCGTACGCGGACCTCACCAAGGCGGCCAGCGCGGACGTCGCGGTCGCGTACGGCGGCAACGGCAAGGTGAAGGTGACCGGCACGGTCCAGGTCCCCGGTCTCGGCCAGGAGATCTCGCGCAGCGTCCTGTCCAGCGTCACCCTGGTCGACGGCCACACCGTGCGGGTGCACGCCGACAAGGTGCCGGGCGAGGGCATCCCCGGGCTTGAGGGCCTGGTGCGCAAGAAGACCGACTTCGACCGCGAGGTCGGCGGGCTGCCCAAGGGCCTGAAGCTGGAGAAGATCGAGCCGACCGCCGAGGGCCTGGAGATCTCGGTGACCGGCACAGAGGTCACGCTCGCCGGCTGACTCCTGCGGCGAGTCGCGGTGCCGTACGGGGCCTGCGCCACATACTGAGACGGCCGCGTCCGTTCCGCAGATGCCCGACGGGCGCGGCGCTCGCGGGAGCGGCCGCCGGGCAGCCGTGAACTTCCTCTCGTCTCACTCTGCGGACGATCGTGTCTCAATGGGTGACACGACGGTGACATGTCCGCCCGTACGTCCCTACGATCGGTCCCATGCAGTGCTCTATTAGCGGTCTCCCGCAGCGGGGACGGGCGGATCTCACGAAGCGGCGGGCAGTGGACCTGTGCCGCGTCGCCGCCATGCTCTGTCGCACTGTCTGAGCGGGAGCGTCGAATTCCCGCATTCCCGGCCTCCCGACGATGCGTCGGGGCCATCCTGATGCCTCTGTGCACGTGCCGAATTCCGCGCCCCCGTACATCCGCATCACGCACCAACTCGCATCATCTCGCCGCAGACTGCCCCGGAGGAGAACACAATGAGCCGCAGTGACGTCCTGGTAGACGCCGACTGGGTCGAGGCCCACATCGACGACCCGAAGGTTGCCATCGTCGAGGTCGACGAGGACACCGCCGCGTACGAGAAGAACCACATCAAGAACGCGATCCGGATCGACTGGACCAAGGACCTCCAGGACCCGGTCCGCCGTGACTTCATCGACCAGGCGGGCTTCGAGGAGCTGCTGTCCGGCAAGGGCATCGGCAACGACACCACGGTCGTCCTGTACGGCGGCAACAACAACTGGTTCGCGTCCTACGCGTTCTGGTACTTCAAGCTCTACGGCCACAGCGACGTCCGCCTGCTCGACGGCGGCCGCAAGAAGTGGGAGCTCGACTCCCGCGACCTGGTGGACGGCGACCAGATCCCGTCCCGCCCGGCCACCCAGTACAAGGCCAAGCCGCAGGACGAGTCGATCCGCGCCTACCGCGACGACGTCGTGAAGGCGATCGGCACCCAGAACCTGGTCGACGTGCGTTCGCCCGACGAGTTCAGCGGCAAGCTGCTCGCCCCGGCCCACCTCCCGCAGGAGCAGTCGCAGCGCCCCGGCCACGTGCCGAGCGCCCGCAACATCCCGTGGTCGAAGAACGCCAACGACGACGGCACCTTCAAGTCGGACGACGAGCTGAAGGCCCTCTACGAGGCCGAGCAGGTCGACCTGTCGAAGGACACCATCGCGTACTGCCGCATCGGTGAGCGCTCCGCGCTCACCTGGTTCGTGCTGCACCAGCTCCTCGGCCAGGAGAACGTCAAGAACTACGACGGCTCGTGGACCGAGTACGGCTCCCTGGTGGGCGTGCCGATCGAGCTCGGCGCCAACAAGTAACTCCGCACCATCCGGACGAGCACGACCCCCGACCAGAAGGACAGAACACCATGTGTGGAGCAAAGGCCGGCGGCCCCGACGCTTCGACGATCAAGCCCGGTGAGACCACCATCCAGGGCAGCGTGACCCGCGACGGCGAGCCCGTCACCGGCTACGTCCGCCTGCTGGACTCGACCGGCGAGTTCACCGCGGAGGTCCCGACCTCCGCGACCGGACAGTTCCGCTTCTACGCGGCCGAGGGCACCTGGACGCTGCGCGCGCTCGTCCCGGGCGGCAGCGCCGACCGCACGGTCGTGGCACAGACGGGCGGCCTCTCCGAGGTGGCCATCGCCGTCTAGCACCAGGCACGGAGACCGGCCGAAGGGCCGTACCCCAGGGGGTTGGACGCCCTACTGAACCGGGGTACGGCCCTTCGTGCCGTCCGGGTGACGGTGCCTGCTCCCCAGGACCGGCTGGGTGGGCGAATCAGGCCTACGCTGGACTTATGTACGCCCGACGCCGTCGCGCATATTTCCTGATGATGGGCGGATGTCTCGTCCTCTTCGTCTCGTCCTGGGCCTTCGTGCGGCTCTGGTCGATTCCCGCCGCCATCAGCATGTGCGTGATCGCCATGGTCATCCCGCCCGTCGCGGCGATCGTGGCCAACCGGAAGGGCCCGGAGGACCGCTGGTGGGACGACCCGCCCGAGGCCCCGGACCCCCGGCAGCGCACGGACAAGCAGCGGCCGGGCAAGGAGAACCCCGCCAACCCCGCCAACCCCGCCAACCCCGCCAACCCCGCCAGAACCGCCAAACCCGCCAACCCCACCGGCGATCCGGAGTCCGACGAGTGGTGGGACGAGCTGGACGGCAAGAAGCGCCGCCGGTGAGCGGTTCTACCGGCGACCGGCTCCGTCGGTAACCGGTTCCGTCAGTAGACGAGGGCCTGCACGCCGTCGGCCATGATCTCGCTGACGAAGACCTGGGCCCCGGCGATCCGTACCCCGTCCAGGACGTCCTGCTCGGTGATGTCGCGGCGGGCCGCGCACTGGGTGCAGAGCGTGATCAGGCCGCCCGACTGGATCGACTCGATCAGATCCGGCAGCGGTGCCGCGTGCGGCAGTTCGAACTCGGCGGCCCGCCCCGGCAGGGCGAACCAGGCGGATTCCCCGGTCAGCCAGAGCGAGACCTCCACGCCGCTGGCGACGGCGACCGCCGCCACCGTGAACGCCTGCGAGCAGCGCTCGGCGGAGTCGGCACCTGCGGTCACCTTGATCACGAGCTTCTTCGGCATATGCGGAACTGTAATCCTCGGGCGTACAACCTCGGCGGTGAGTGGCTGGTCAGTTGGTTGCGCGGATGACGGAATCCGCGCTTCAGGTCTCGTGGGGGGACCCCATTTTGAATCAGAACGACACCATTCCACGCCTTGAGGAAGGGCCCGTCGAGGGGGAGTCCGCACCGGATTCCGGTGCGGTGCGACGACGCCCGCGCGGGCGTACGGCCTTGATCGTCGCCGTCGCAGCGGTACTCGGGATCGCCGGCGGCACCGCGGTCGGCTACGGCGTACAGGCGGAGCGGGCGCCGACCCCGCTGGGCGCACTGTCGCAGCCGGCCCTGGCGTACCCGGCGAAGGCCCTGAAGGCGGACCGGCTGCCGGACCCGCTCCCGGCCGGGCAGGACCGCAGGGTCCGGACGGACGGGGATCTGCGCAAGCTGATCGTCCCGAGGCCGGCGGGCTGGAGCGAGGACAAGGACGTGACGTCCGTACAGGACGGCTGGGTGGAGGTGGAGGACTACGCGCTCGGCTTCGAGCGCGAGGACGTCATGTTCGGCCGCCTCCTGGAGTCCGGCGTCCGCCGGATCGCCGCCGCCGCTTGGAAGAAGGGCGAGTACGGCACGGCGGACATCGCTCTCGTGCAGTTCGCGTCCGGTACGGAGACGCCGGCCGCGGACCACGCGGAGGACCAGCGCCTGTACATGCCCGACAAGGATCACGGCGCGGGCAACAACGGCGACGCGATCAAGGGCAGCCTCAACGGCCGCTACTACGTGTACAAGGCCGACCTGAAGCCGGGCTACCTGCCGATCTACCAGGCCAGGGCGATCTTCGACCGGGGCGAGGTCATGGTCGACATCCACCTGTCCGACACCCGGCCGATCAGCAAGAAGGACATCCGGACGCTGGCCGAGCGACAGCTGGAGCGCCTGTGAGCGACGACGACACCACCACACCCGCCACCACACCCGCGACCACACCCGCACCGCTGCCCGAGCCCGAGCCCGCCTCCGCTCCCGCCTCCGGTCCCGCGCCCGCCCGGAAGCGCGGGAAGCGCCGCGCGATCCTGGCCACGGGCCTGGCCGTGCTGGTGCTCGGGGCCGTCTCCGGCGCGGCCGTGTACACGAAGACCACCGTCGACGACGCCGACCGCACGGTCACGACCGAGCTGTGGGCCGGGTCCTCGCACGGCACCTCCGGCAAGGATCCGGCGGGCGACGTCTCCCGGGGCCGGGCGTCCACCGAACTCAGCAAGCTGCTGATGCCGGTCCCCGACGGGTACCGGCTCGGCCCGGACGACGGGGTGCACGGCAACGACAGCGAGGTCAGCGGCCCTGAGGCCGCCGCCGAGATGAAGGCCGCCAACCGTGGCCTCGCCGGGAAGCAGCGGCGGGAGCTGGAGAAGCGGATCGACAAGCTCCACGTCCAGGGCGTCGCCGTCCGGACCTACACGTCGGACGGGAACGACCTGGTCCTCAGGACCGAGCTGGTGCGGATGAAGGACAAGAAGGCCGTCCGCGACCTCTACGACTTCCAGACGGGGCTCTTCGACGCCATCGGCGTCTTCCGGGACGGGCCCTCGGTCAACGGCCACAAGAAGAACGCCAAGTGCTTCCTGCAGCCCAAGGACAGCGAGCACAAGATCGAGAGCATGTACTGCATGGCGTACGACGGCGAGATGGTCCTCAGCTTCTCGGCCTCGGGTCCCAGGCCCGTCCGCAAGTCGTTCGTCGCCGGTCTGGTGAGGGACCAGCTGGACCACATCAAGTCCCCGGGGGAGTACGTATGACCGAGCAGACCGCCGCCGAAGCCGAAGCCGACACTGCTGCCGCCGAAGCCGAAGCTCCTGACGGCGGAGCTTCCGACGCCGCAGCAGCGGCTCCGCCCATGCCTCCCATGCCGCCACTGCCGCCCGTGCCGCCGCTGCCCCCGACGTTCCGGCCGCCGCGCCGGGTGCTGCGGGCCGTGGCCCGGTGGACCGTCGCCGCGCTGGTGCTCGGCGGACTGGGCGCGGGCTCGGCGTACGCCATCACCGCGAAGGAGCGCACCGACGTACCGGGGCTGGCCACCGAGAGCGACGGGCGCTGGGGGTTCCCCCGGCTGAGCCTGCCCGCGCTCCCGCCCGGCGCGCCCCGCCCGTTCACCGAGGGCAACACCGCGGAGGTCCACCACGCGGACCTGCGCAGGCTGCTGCTGCCCGCCCCGGCCGGAGCAACGGCGGACAAGAAGCTGACGGGCGGCTGGATCAGCACGGAACGGTTCGTCTCCGAGTACGAGAAGAGCTCCCGCGCCGATATCGTCGCCGAGCTGAAGGAGTCCCCTCTCCGGCACATCGCGGCGCGCGGCTGGACCATGCCGGACGGCACGTCGAGCCGGATCTATCTGCTCCAGTTCAACTCGGCGGGCTATGCCGAGGCGTTCCACGACGACCGCTACGGCGGCACCGCGACGGCGGGGGACCCGCCGGCCGGTGCGGCCCGGATGGAGCTGGACGAGAGCTGGTCGGGCGGCGGGAAGGTGGAGCACACCGCGTCCTACGTGGCCGTGGAGCCGAAGCCCTTCGGCGCCGCGCAGGTCAGGCAGGCGTATCTGGTCGCCGGTGACACCGTCGCGCTGGTCGTCCAGTCCCGCCGGGGCGCCGGGGGGACGTCGCGCGTTCCCTTCCACCAGACGGTGATCCTGCAGAACCAGCTGCTGGGCTGAGCCGCTCCGCGGCAAACCCCGAACCGACGGGCCGGGCCTCCACCCATTAGGCTGGGACCCGGCCCGTACTGCTGCCATACCGCTCGTTCAAGGAGCTCCCGTGCTTGAGGCATTCTTCACCACCCTGCTGGTCCTGGTCTGTGTCGGCACCCTCGCCTTCGCCGGTCTGACCGTGAAGAAGCTGTACCAGGGTCAGCGCTGACCTCTCCGTTCCACGCGCGTCCTGCCCGTTCCGCCCGCCTCACAGATCGTCTGAGCCGCTCATGATCGAGATTCCGTCCGACCTCCACCCGGACCTCGTCCCGCTGGCCTTCCTCCTGGGCAACTGGGCGGGCGCGGGCGTGTCCGACTTCCCCGGTGCCGAGAAGTGCAACTTCGGCCAGGAAGTGACCTTCAGCCACGACGGCCGGGACTTCCTGGAGTACTCCTCGCACAGCTGGGTGCTCGACGCCGAGGGCGAGAAGGTCCGGCCGCTGGAGTCCGAGTCCGGATACTGGCGCATCGACAAGGACCGCAAGGTCGAGGTCGTGATGGTCCGCGACCAGGGCGTCATCGAGATCTGGTACGGCGAGCTGGCCCACCAGAAGCCGCAGATCGACCTGGTCACCGACGCGGTGGCCCGGACCGCGGCCTCCGGCCCGTACAACGGCGGCAAGCGGCTCTACGGCTATGTGAAGAGCGACCTGATGTGGGTCGGCGAGAAGTCCACGCCAGAGGTGGAGCTGCGGCCGTACATGTCGGCGCACCTCAAGAAGGTCGTCACCCCCGAAGAGGTCGCCGCGATGGCGAAGAGCCTCGGGGACCTGCCGGACGACGGGATCGCGTTCTTCAAGTAGCCGGCCCGGCGTTCCGCCGTCCGTTCCGCCGTCCGTTCCGCTGGGGGCGGCACCCGTACGGACCTACACTGGGGCCTGTGGTGAGCACCGACTGGAAGACCGATCTTCGGCAGCGTGGCTACCGGCTGACGCCGCAGCGGCAGCTTGTCCTGGAAGCGGTGGACGCGCTGGAGCACGCGACGCCCGACGAGATCCTCTCCGAGGTCCGCCGGACGGCTTCCGGCGTGAACATCTCGACCGTCTACCGGACCCTGGAGCTCCTGGAGGAGCTCGGCCTGGTCAGCCACGCCCATCTGGGCCACGGGGCACCGACGTACCACCTGGCCGACCGCCACCACCACATCCACCTGGTCTGCCGGGACTGCGGAGACGTCATCGAGGCCGATGTCGGCGTCGTCGCGGAGTTCACCGAGAAGCTGCGCGGCACGTTCGGGTTCGAGACGGACATGAAGCACTTCGCGATCTTCGGCCGCTGCGCGGACTGCGCGGCGAAGGCGGCCGGGCGGTCCGGGGATCCGGCGCAGTCCGCGGATCCGGTCGAGCGGTCCGCGAATCCGGCCTGAGGGCCCGAGTCGTACGCTGGTCGCATGAAGAGCCCCCTGCTGTCCCTGCCCGGTGCCGTCCCCGCCGAGGGCTGCGACGAAGGTGTCGCCGCGCACTACGGTGATCTGTTCCGCGAGCAGCGCGCCCTCGCCGACGGCTCCGGCCTCGTCGATCTCTCGCACCGGGGCGTGGTCACCGTCACCGGGAGCGACCGGCTGGCCTGGCTGCACCTGCTGATCACCCAGCACGTCACCGACCTCGCGCCCGGCCAGGCCACCGATTCCCTGATCCTCACGGCGAACGGGCACATCGAGCACGCCATGTACCTCGTCGACGACGGCGAGACCGTGTGGATGCACGTCGAGCCGGGCACCCAGGGCGAGCTGATCGCTTATCTGGAGTCGATGAAGTTCTTCTACCGCGTCGAAGTCGCCGACCGTACGGAGGACTTCGCGGTCGTGTACCTGCCGGCCGGGTCCATCGCCCCGGCGCCGGAGGGCGGCGCCGTACGCGAGACGCCGTACGGCCGCGACCTGTTCCTGCCCCGTGCCGCTCTGGAGGCGTACGCGGCGGAGCACGGCCCGGCCGCCGGGGTGCTGGCCTACGAGGCGCTGCGCGTCGAGGGCCACCGCCCGCGCCTCGGTTTCGAGACCGACCACCGCACCATCCCGCACGAGCTGGGGCTGATCGGCAGCGCCGTCCACCTCCAGAAGGGCTGCTACCGGGGCCAGGAGACCGTGGCCCGGGTAGCGAACCTGGGCAAGCCGCCCCGCCGTCTGGTCTTCCTGCACCTGGACGGCAGCGAGGTGCTGCTCCCCGGGCACGGCACCCCGGTCCGGCTCGCCTCCGACGGCTCCGAGGGCCGTCAGCTCGGCTTCATCACCAGCTCCGCCCGCCACCACGAGCTGGGGCCGATCGCCCTGGCCCTGGTGAAGCGGAACGTGCCGGTGGACGCGGAACTGCTGGCGGGGGAGAACACGGCGGCGGCCCAGGAGACGGTCGTCGAGCCGTAGCGGGTCCCGCCCGGCTCAGACGTCGACGACGAGGGTGAACGGGCCGTGGTTCGTGAGCGAGACGCGCATGTCCGCCCCGAACCGGCCCGTCTCCACGTGCGCGCCCAGCGCCCGCAGCTGCGCCACGACCTCGTCGACCAGGGGCTCCGCGACCTCGCCGGGCGCGGCGGCGTTCCAGGTGGGCCGGCGGCCCTTGCGGGCGTCCCCGTAGAGAGTGAACTGCGAAATCACCAGAAGCGGCGCATTCACATCGGAGCAGGACTTCTCGCCCTCCAGGATGCGGACCGACCAGAGCTTCCGGGCGAGCTGCGCCGCCTTCTCCGTGGTGTCCCCGTGAGTGACCCCGACCAGCACACACAGGCCCTCGCCGATGATTTCACCGACCACCGCGGGGCCGCTGCCCTCGCCGTCGCCGTCGGCCACTGTGACGGTCGCACCGTCCACCCTCTGTATCACTGCACGCATACAGACCAACCTATCTTGGGCTGAACGGGTACAGAGCACCTCCACCGGCACCCTCGGAGTGGCACGATGCACGGAGGCGGTGCGCCGACGCACCGGTCGAGGGGATGGACAAGCATGAGCACCCATGGAACCGGGCAGTCCCCGGGTACCGTGCCGGTCACGCGTGCCGGCGTCAACAGCAGTGCGGGTACGAGCACGAGCACCATGCGCCCACCTGTGCAGCGGACCGGGCAGGCCTCCGACGACGGTCCGGCCGCGCCTCCGCCGGAGCTGGGCGCCCTGCGACTGCCGGAGCTGCGCACGCTGCGCCGCGACTCGCAGAGCGACGAGGCCGACCTGAGCTATGTGCGGCGGCTGGTCCAGGGGCGCGTGGACATCCTGCGGGCCGAGCTGGCCCGGCGGCGGGACCCCGAGTCGCCGGTGGTGGACCGGCTCTCGGAGATCCTCGCGGACGCCCCGTCGCTGCACCGCTCCTCGGCCCGGCACGTCACGCTGAGCACCCCGCGCAGCGACGAGTACCGGCAGCTGGCGGCGGAGACGCTCGCGGAGGTCGAGCTGTCCGACCTCGACGCCCGTACGGACGAAGAGCTGCACACCGCGATGGGCCGCCTGGTCCGCTACGAGCAGCAGGTGTCCCGGCGCCGCCACCGGCTCCAGCGCACCGCGGACGACTGCAGCGCGGAGATCGCCCGCAGGTACCGTGACGGGGAAGCACAAGTAGACGACCTGCTCGCCTGAGGCAACCCCTCCGGGGGCGGGTCCCGCCCGTCCCCGGAAGGCCGTCATGACCTCCAGCGCAGCCCCGTCCGACCGTTCCGACGTCATACCCGGGCCGGTACCCGCACCACCGGTGCTCGCCGAGATCGTGCGGTCCGGTTTCATCGAGGGCCACCATCGCGGATCCCTGGTCGTCCTGGCCGCCGACGGCAGCGTCGAGCTGACCCTGGGCGATCCGGCGGCGCCGGTCTTCCCGCGCTCCTCGAACAAGCCGATGCAGGCCGCGGCGGTGCTGCGGGCCGGGCTCGACCTGTCGGGGGAGCGGCTGGCGCTGGCCGCCGCGAGCCACTCGGGCGAGGGCTTCCACCTCGCTCTCGTACGCACGATGCTCACCGAGCACGGGCTGACGCCCGACGACCTCCAGACCCCGCCGGACCTGCCGCTGGACCCGGTCGAGGCGGAGGCGTACCTCGCCGCGGGCCATGTCCGGGAGCGGATCACCATGAACTGCTCGGGCAAGCACGCGGCGATGCTCGCGGTGTGCCTGCGCAACGGCTGGGACCCGGCCAGCTACCTCGACCCGGCGCACCCGCTCCAGCAGCTCGTGCTCCAGGTGGTCGAGGAGGCGGCGGGCGAACCGGTCGCCTCGGTCGGTACGGACGGCTGCGGGGCGCCGCTGATGGCGATCTCGCTGGTGGGCCTCGCGCGGGCGTTCCGTACGTTCGTCACGGCGGCACCGGGTACGGCGGAGCGCCGGGTGGCGGACGCGATGCGGGCGCACCCGGAGTACGTGGCGGGCACCCGCCGCCCCGACACCTGGCTGATGCGCGAGCTGCCCGGCACGCTGTCCAAGATGGGCGCGGAGGCGGTCCAAGCGGTGGCCCTCGCGGACGGCAGGGCGCTGGCCTTCAAGATCGACGACGGCTCGACCCGGGCACTGGGCCCGGTGCTGGCCCGCGCGCTCGGCCTGCTCGGGGTGGACGCCCCGGTGGTGTCGCGGATCGGCCGGGCACCGCTGCTGGGCGGCGCCGCGGAAGTGGGGGAGATCCGGGCGGCGTTCTGACCCACCCCGGGCCCGCCCCGTCCCGCACACCGGGAAATGCGGGCGACATCCGCAACGGCCGTGTCTAGCGTGGAGCGTATGAACAGCCTTGAGGCCCGTACCGTCACCGAGTCCGAGTTCGCCGACTGGCTGCGCGCCTTGAACACCGGATTCCTGCGCGCGCCGACCCCCTCGGACGAGGAGGTGGCCGGGAGGCTGCCCCATATGGATCTGGCCCGCGTCCAGGGGGCGTTCGACGCCGGGCGGTGCGTGGCGACGTTCCGTTCGTTCGCGCAGGAGCTGACGGTCGTCGGCGGCGCGACGGTGCCCACCGATGCGATCACCAACGTCACCGTGACGCCCACCCACCGCCGCCGCGGGCTGCTCACCCGGCTGATGGCGAAGGACCTGGCGGCGGCCAGGGAACGCGGCGACGTGGCCGCGACCCTGATCGCCGCCGAGTACCCGATCTACGGGCGGTACGGCTTCGGCCCCGCGGCCTGGACCACCGAGTGGGAGATCGACATACCCCGGGCGGGCCTCGACCCCCGGCTGTCCGGCACGTCGGCCGCGGACGGCGGCCGGATCGACCTGGTGGACGCGCCGGAGGTGCGCAAGCTGGGCCCGGCCCTCCACGACCGGCTGCGGGCCGGGCAGCACGGCGCGGTGAGCCGCAACGACCGCTGGTGGGACCTGGCGACGGGCGAGGTGGTCTTCCCGAACAACCCCTGGACCGAGCCGTTCTACGCCGTCCACCGTGACGCCGAAGGCACCGTGGACGGCCTCCTCGTCTACCGCGCCGACGACCACTGGGGCGATGCCAAGCAGCCGCAGAACCGGGCGACGGTGCGCAGCATGATCGCGACGACCCCGGCGGCGGAGCGGGCGCTGTGGCACTTCCTCTGCTCGGTCGACTGGGTCACCACGATCCGCACCGGCAACCGCGCCCCCGACGACCTCCTCCCGCTGCTCCTCCCGGACCCCCGCGCGGCCCGTGTGGTGACGCACGCGGACTTCCTCTGGGTGCGCCTCCTGGACGTCGTACGCGCGCTGGAGGCCCGTACCTACGCGGTCCCCGGCTCCCTGGTCCTGGACCTCCACGACGCCACCGGCCTCACCGCCGGCCGCTTCCACCTGGACGCCTCGCCGGACGGCGCCACGTGCACCCCGACGACGCGCACGGCGGATCTTGCGCTGGACGTGCGGGAGTTGGGGACGCTCTACCTGGGCGACGAGTCGGCCCTGCGGCTGGCGGCCCTGGACCGGATCGAGGAACTGACCCCGGGCGCGGCGGCGCTGGCGGACGTGGTCTTCCGGGCGGGACGGCGGGCCTGGTGCCCGGATGTGTTCTAGTGCCCGTCCTGGTTTCGTGGGTCACCGCGTCCGCGTCCTGAACAGCGCGCCCGACAGGGCCATCGCCGTCAGCAGGATGCCTGCGGCCCAGGTCAGCGCGATCCAGGGGGAGTTGCCCACCGGCTGGTCCAGCAGGAGGCCGCGGAGGGCTTCGATGGCCGGGGTGACCGGCTGGTGTTCGGCGAAGCCGTGGAGCCAGGTCGGCATCGAGTCGACCGGGACGAAGGCGCTGCTCGGGTAGGGCAGGAACAGCATCAGGAAGGTGAATCCGCCGGCCGCCTCCGGGGTTCTGGCGAGCAGGCCGATCGCGGCCGAGAGCCAGGACAGGGCGACGAGGTAGGCGATCAGGACGGCGAGGGCGAGGAGCCAGCCGGTGGCGGTGGCGGTGGGGCGGAAGCCGATCAGGAGGGCGATGCCCAGGACCAGGGCGGTGGAGACCAGGTTGCGGACCGTGCTCGCGGCGACGTGGCCGGCCAGGATCGCCGCACCGCTGATGTCGAGGGTGCGGAAGCGGTCGATGATGCCGCCCTTCATGTCCTCGCTGACGGCCACCGCGGTGGTGGCGGCGCCGAATCCGGCGCACAGCAGCAGCACGCCGGGGACGACGTAGGTGACGTACTCGGTGTGCGGGATCCCGGTGTCGATCGCGCCGCCGAAGAAGTAGACGAAGATCAGCATCAGCATGACCGGCAGCATCAGTGAGGTGACCAGGGCGTCTGTGTTGCGCCGGCTGATGCGCAGCGAACGGGCGGCCATCGTGCCGGCGCGGCTGAGTGAGGCCAGGGGCTCGTGTGGCGGGGCGGTGGTGGTGGTGACGGTTTCAGACATGGGTGGGCGGTGCCTCCTTCGGGTCCGTCGCGGTCTTCGGGCCCGTCTCCGGGGCCGTCGCGGATTTCATGTCCGTCTTCGGGTCCGTCGCGGTCAGGGCCAGGAAGACGTCGTCGAGCGTGGTGCTGTGCACGGTGAACCGCTCGACCTCCGTGCGGTCCGGGTCGATCTCGTCGAGCAGTGCCCGCACCTGGGCCGCCGAGCCGTCCGTGGGGAGCCCGAGGGTGAGGGTCGCGGGGGAGTGGTGCACGGCGCGGTGGGTGAGCCGGAGGTAGCTCGTGCGGTCGGCCATGACCAGGTCGAGGCGGTGTCCGCCGACGCGTGACTTCAGCGAGTCCGCCGTGCCCTCGGCGACCTTCCGGCCCCGGTCCAGGACGGCGATCCGGTCGGCCAGCCGGTCGGCCTCCTCCAGGTACTGGGTGGTGAGCAGCACCGTGGCGCCCTCGGCGGCGAGTTCGCGGACCACCTGCCAGAGCTCCTGGCGGCTGCGCGGGTCGAGGCCGGTCGTCGGCTCGTCCAGGAAGAAGACCTCCGGCTGCGGGCTGCCGACCAGGCCGGCTGCCAGGTCGAGCCTGCGCCGCATGCCGCCGGAGTACGTGCGGACGGTGCGGCGGGCCGCTGCGGTGAGGTCGAAGCGTTCGAGGAGCTCGGCGGCCCGGTGGCGCGCGTCCGCCCGGGAGCGGCCGGTGAGCCTGGCCATCATGCGCAGGTTCTCCTCGCCGGTCTGCGTCTCGTCGACGGCGGCGTTCTGCCCGGTGAGGCTGATCGCGCGGCGGACCCGGCCGCGCTCGGCCACGACGTCGTACCCGGCGACGCGGGCCGTGCCGCTGTCGGCGGTGGTGAGCGTGGCCAGGATGCGTACGGCGGTGGTCTTGCCCGCACCGTTCGGGCCGAGGAGCGCGAAGACGGTGGCGCGCTCGACGCGCAGGTCGATGCCGTCCAGGACGGGCGGTGCGCATGTTCCGTACGACTTCGTCAGGCCGTGGGCCTCGATCATGGCGGCCGGGGCTGGTGGTGTGCGTGTGGTTGGTGGCATGGGTGTGCCTCTCCGTGCACTCTCTGCGTATGACGTACGCGTTACTGTGTAAGGGTTACGCATAACTAGGATGGCCGTCAAGGGAAGGCGGTTTCAGGTGACGGAAGAGAACGGTTCGCCGGGCGGTACGGGCCTGCCGGCCAGCATCGAGGCCGCCTGGGGGCTGCGGGCGCGCCCGGTGAAGGGGCCCAAGCCGGGGCTGAGCCTGGAGCGCATCGTGGACGCGGCGGTGGCGGTGGCGGCGTCCGAGGGGCTCGGCGGGGTGTCCATGGGGCGGGTCGCCAAGGACCTGGGCGCCTCGACGATGTCCCTCTACCGGTACGTGGCCGCCAAGGACGAGCTCTACGTACTGATGCAGGAGGCGGCCATGGGCCCGCCGCCCCCGCTGCCCGCCCTTGAGGAAGGGGCCGGCTGGCGGGCGGCGCTCTCGCAGTGGGCCTGGGCTCAGCGCGGCGTCTACCACCGCAACCTCTGGATGCTCCGCATCCCCATCGCCGGACCGCCCGCGAGCCCGCACTCCGTCGCCTGGTGGGAGCTGGGCCTCCAGGCCCTCGAAGGCAGCGGTCTGGGGCCGGGCGACGCCGTCTCCGTCATCCTTCTGGTCAGCGGCTTCGTGCGGAACGAGGCGCTGCTGATGGGCGATCTGGACGCCGCCGTCGAGGCCCGCGGCGTACCGGCGCAGGAGGTCATGGAGGGCTACGCCCGCACGCTGACCCGGCTCGTCGACCCCGAACGCCACCCCGCGCTCTCCCGGCTGATGGCCACCGACGTGATGTGGGTCCCGGACGAGCCCGACTACGAATTCCGGTTCGGCATCGAACGGGTGCTGGACGGGATCGAGGCGCTGATCCGCCGGCGGGAGCGGGACGCGGCTGCGGAGGGGGTCTGCGACGGGGACCTGTAGGGGGCAGGCAGCGGGACCGGTGGGGGTGGACGTCAAGTCCGGTTGAGGTCAAGGGCGTACGCTGCATGGTCATGAGCGGAGAGAAGCCCAGGTCCGGCGCGGTGGCGGACGAGGACGCGCCCCGTGGGCCGAACGTGCCGAACGCGCCGATGAGCCTGCGCGAGCGGAAGAAGCAGCTGACGTACCAGGCCGTGTCCGACGCCGCGATCGCCATGTTCATGGAGCGCGGCTTCGACAAGGTCTCGGTGGCGGAGGTCGCGGCCGCCGCGGACATCTCCAAGCCGACGCTCTTCCGGTACTTCCCGTCCAAGGAGGACCTGGCCCTGCACCGGTTCGCCGATCACGAGGACGAGTCGGCCCGGGTGGTCGCCGCCCGCGCGGACGGCGAATCCCCGCTCGACGCGCTGCGGCGCCACTTCCTGGAGGGCCTGGAGCGACGCGATCCGGTCACCGGCCTGTGCGACGTGCCCGAGGTGCTGGCGTTCCACCGGCTGCTGTACGGGACTCCGTCCCTGGTGGCCAGGCTCTACGCGTACCAGGGCCGCTCGGAGGCGGCCCTCGCCCGCGCCCTGGGGGACGGCGGGCCGGACCGGCTGGCGGCGGGCCAGATCATCGCGGTCCTGCGCATCCTGGCCCTGGACAACTGGCGCCGGATCAGCGCGGGGCAGAGCGCGGACGAGGTGTACGCGGACGCGGTGGAGGCGGCGGAGCTGGGATTCGTACAGCTGCGGTCGGGGCTGGGACCGGGCATGCGTTAGCCGTTGTCCCCGGCGTGCTGGACCGCTTCGGCTATCTCCCGTACCCGGTCGAACGTGATTCCGTTGCGCTGCTCCACCGCCAGCGGATGGTCGGTGGGCTCCAGTTCGATGAGCGGGCGCCGGCCGATCTCGCGGGTGTGGGCGTTGGTCCTGAGGTTGGTCGTACGGGGGGAGTAGAGCCCCAACTCGGTGGTCAGCCAGCCGAAGTACGGCTTCTCGGACTCCCGGCCCGGGGTCTCCCACACGTCGAGGGCGCGGCCGAAGTTCTCCCGGCTCAGTGACACCCAGACGCCCCAGGAGAAAGGTTCCCGGCTGCCCGCCACGGGTATCTCGATCAGGCCCTTGATGAAGTAGTGCTCGTGTCTGACGATGCACTGGTCCGTCGAGAGCATGCTGTCGGGATCGCTCTCCAGGCTCGCGTCCCAGACGTCGGGTGCCATGGTCGAGTACCCCATCGGGAGTTCCGAGTGGTGTCCGCCGCAGCGGGAGCAGGTGTAGCCGGGGTCGGGTGCCATGGGCGGGATCCTATGGCCGGAAGGGGCATCGGAGCCTCCTCGCTGTCCGGTGCCCGCCGACGGCTATGCGGATCGGACCGCGTCGGCGGCCCCGGTTCGGTGAGCCGCCTCGTGCTCCGGCCGGCCGGAGCCGGAGTGGGTGGGAGCGCCGGGGTCGGTGGGAGCGCCGGGCCGCGTGCGCCCGAGGACCGTGAGCGCGACGACGAAGGCGGCCGTGAGGAGCCCGCCGCCGACCGCGAACGCCAGGTGGTAGCCGCCGGTCAGCGCCTCGGCCCGGCTGCTGCCCTCGGAGAGCAGTGTGTCGGTGCGGGAGGCCGCCAGGGTGGAGAGGACGGCGACGCCCGTCGCCATGCCGATCTGCTGGGTGGTGTTGAACAGCCCCGACACGAGCCCGGCGTCCTCCTCGCCCGCCCCCGACATGCCGAGCGCGGTGAGCGCCGGGAGGGCGAGGCCGAAGCCCGCGGCGAGGAACATCAGCGGAAGCAGGTCGGTGGCGTAGTGCCCGTGGGCGGGGAGCCGGGTGAGGAGGCCGAGCAGGGCGATCAGCAGGGCGAGCCCCAGGAGCAGGACGTTGCGCTCACCGAACCGCGCGCTCAGCCGGGCCGAGGCGCCGAGTGACACGGCTCCGATGACGGCGGCGGCGGGCAGCATGGCGAGACCGGTGGCGGCGGCGCCGTGGCCGAGCACCCGCTGGAGGTACAGCGCGACCAGGATCTGGAACGAGAACAGCGCGGCCACCATGAGCATCTGGACCAGATTGGCGCCCGAGACGCTCCGCGACCGCAGGACGCGCAGCGGCAGCAGCGGCGTCCTGGCCGTGGCCTGGCGGACGACGAACGCGGCGAGCAGCGCCAGGGCGAGTGCGCCGAGGCCGAGCGTGTGCGCCGACAGCCACCCGTACGTCCCGACCTCGACGACCGAGTAGATGCCCAGCATCACCCCGGAGGTGACGAGGGCGGCACCGATGACGTCGGCCCCGGCGCGGAGGCCGGGTCCGCGGTCTGCGGGCAGGACGCGCACCGCGACGAGGAGCGTCGCGACCCCGATCGGCAGGTTGATGAGGAAGATCCAGTGCCAGCCGACGGCGTCGGTGAGGACCCCGCCGAGCACCTGGCCGATCGACGCGCCCGCCGCTCCGGTGAAGCTGAACACCGCGATGGCCCTGGTGCGTTCACGGCTCTCGGTGAACAGCGTGACGAGGATGCCCAGGCCGACCGCGGAGGCCATGGCACTGCCCGCGCCCTGGAGGAAGCGGGCGGTGATCAGCAGCGCGGGGGAGCCGGCCGCGCCCGCCAGTACCGAGGAGGCGGTGAAGACGGCGGTGCCGGTCAGGAACATCCGCCTGCGGCCGATGAGGTCACCGAGCCGGCCGGCGAGCAGCAACAGGCCGCCGAAGGCGATCAGGTAGGCGTTCACGACCCAGCTGAGGCTCGCGGGTGAGAACCCGAGGTCGTTCTGGATGGCGGGCATGGCCACGGTCACGATCGAGCCGTCGAGCACGGTCATCAGCAGGCCCGTGGCGATCACGCCGAGGGCGAGCCCGCGCGAACGGGTGGTGGCCGGTGGGGTGGTGGGAGCGGTGGAAGCGGTGGCGGGCGTGTGGGCAGGCGAAGGCGCGGACATCGGACTCTCCTGTCGGTCGGGTCGACAAGAGAGACGCTAACAGATGGTTTTGTTGCAGACTATTTCTTTCGGTTCTGTTTTTCGTGGATACCGTGGGCTCCGTGGAACTCACGGAGTGGGGGTGGGTCGGGTTACTTCTGGCTCTGGCGGGCCCGGCGGGCCGTCGCGGGGGTCTCGGCCGGGGTGGCGAGGCGGTCGCCCGTCAGCTGCTCCAGGGCGCGCAGCAGCGTCTCCCGGTCGCCGCGGTCCAGTCCGGCCAGGGCGTCCCGGTGCACCCGGTCCACGATCTCCTGGCTCCGCCCGGCGAGCGCCGCGCCCTTCTCGGTGACGGCGATGATCCGCGCCCGGCGGTCCCGGCTGGAGGGCCGGCGCTCGGCGAGGCCCGCGCCCTCCAGGGCGTCCACCGTCACCACCATCGTGGTCTTGTCCATGTCGCCGATCTCGGCGAGCTGGATCTGTGTGCGCTCCTCCTCCAGGGCGTGGACCAGGACGCAGTGCATCCGCGCCGTGAGCCCGATCTCGGCGAGCGCCGCCGACATCTGGGTCCGCAACACGTGACTGGTGTGGTCCAGGAGGTACGAGAGGTCCGGTGCGGTGCGCGTGGGCGCCATGGCGGTCATGTCTGCCAGGGTAACAATTCGGTCTGTGGCGGATTGTCCGCAACCGGACTGTCCCTGCGGGGTCCGCTCTGCCCGGGGCAATTTCGCTGGCCGATCCGTTTCCGCCCCCGCAGAGTGTCCGTATGACGCCCACCGAAGCCGCCTTCCTGCCCGGTCTGGAGCTCTCCCGGATCCTTTACGAGGAGGCGGTACGGCCGGTCCTGGACGCCGCCTTCCCCGGACTGCCGTACGCCGCCGCGCGGATCGGTCCGGGCTCCGAGGTGCTCGGCTTCGACACGGCCCGCTCTGCCGACCACGACTGGGGCCCGCGGCTGGACCTCTTCCTCGCGGCGGACGACGTCGCGGCACACGGCGAAGCGATCGGGCGGCTCCTGGCGGACCGGCTGCCCAAGGAGATCCGCGGCTGGCCCACCCACTTCCGCCCCGCCGACGATCCGCTCGACCCGGTCGGGCACATGGCGGCGACCGACGGGCCGGTCAACCACCGCGTGGCCGTGCACGACCCCGGCGGCTGGCTGACCCGGGAGGCCGGCTTCGACGCGTCGGCCGCCGAACCGTCCGTACGGGACTGGCTCGCGATGCCCCAGCAGCGGCTCGCCGGGATCACCGGCGGCGCGGTGTTCCACGACGGCCCCGGACTCCTCACCGCCGCACGGCGGCGGCTGGCCCGGTACCCCGAACAGGTCTGGCGCTACCTGCTCGCCTGCCAGTGGCAGCGGATCTCCCAGGAGGAGGCCTTCGTCGGGCGCTGCGCAGAGGTCGGTGACGAACTCGGCTCCGCCGTGGTCGCGGCCAGGCAGGTGCGCGACCTCATGCGCCTCAGCCTGCTCCTGGAGCGGCGGTACGCGCCGTACAGCAAATGGCTCGGCAGCGCCTTCGCCCAACTGGCCGCGGCCGAAGCGCTATTGCCGGCCCTGCGCGGCGCACTGGCGGCGACCGGCCACCCGGAACGGGAACGGCACCTCTGCGACGCCTACCGGGCCGTCGCGGTCCGCCAGAACGAGAGCGGCCTCATCGACCCGGTGGACCCGTCCCCGCGCCCGTACCACGGCAGGCCGTTCCTCGTCCTGCACGCCGAACGCTTCGCCCGTCCGCTCGCCGCCTCGGTCACGGACCCGGAGCTGCGCGACCGGCCGCTGACCGGGTCCGTGGACCAATGGGCGGACAGCGCCGACCTGTTGACGGGGGCGGACGGGGACGCGCTCCGGGCGGCGGAGGCTGCTGCGGCCCGCGGGTGAAGGCGCGGCCCGTCGCCCCGGGCGGCAGGAAAGGTGTTCGCCCCCTCGCCCCGGGCGGCACGAAAAGGAGTGGCAGCCCGTGGCGTCGCGCACATAGCTTTGGCGCCTGTGACCCATGATCCCAAAGCGCCGCGCGACGGGTTGATACATGTGCTCCGCACCCGGTCAACTGCCTTCCCAGTGACGGACGGAGACCGATGACAGAGCGGGCTCCGGTGAAGCCGGGGGCCGTCGTCGAGGAGCGCCTGTTCTCCCGGACGTACGCGGCCGCGACCGTCAGTTTCGCCGCCGTGATGTTCCTGACCGGGTTCGCCGCGCTCGCCGTGGTGCCCACCCTCCCGGCGGCTGCCAGGGAGCTGGACGGGGTCCACCTCTACCCCCTGGTCGCGGGCTGTTTCGTCGCCGCGAGCCTGCTCGGCGGGGTGCTGGGCGGCGACTGGGCGGACCGGGCCGGGCCGGCGGGCCCGCTGGCGGCCGGTGTGGTGCTGGCGGTGGTCACCCTGGTGGTGTCGGCGTCCAGCACCACCATCTGGCAACTGGCGGCCGGGCGCTTCCTGGACGGGGTGGCGGCCGGGATGATCGCGGTGGCCATCAACACCGCCATCGCCCACGCCTACCCGGACCGGTTGCGGGCGCGCGCCCTGGCGTTGATGAGTACCTGCTGGATCATCCCGTCGCTGACCGGTCCGCCGCTGGCCGGGCTGGTGGCCGACCGGTGGTCCTGGCGGGTGGTGTTCTACGGCCTCGCCGTCCTGACCGTGATCCCGTCGCTGGCCGTGGTGTTCCTGCTGCGCAGCCGCTCCTTGCGGGCGGCGCCCACGGACCGGGTGCCCGAGGCGTCGGCGGACCGGGTGCCGCGCCCCGCGCTGCTGGTCGCCGCCGCGGTGAGCGTGGGCGCGGCGCTGGGGCAGTACGCCGTCTCGGGCTGGGATGTGCGCCACTTGCTGTTCGGGGTGGCGGGTATGGCGCTGCTGGTGGTCTTCACACCCCGGCTGCTGCCGCCGGGCACCTGGCGTGCCGCGCGCGGGCTGCCCGCCGCCGTGCTGCTGCGCGGTCTGACGTCGGGGGCGTACTTCACCCTGGAGGCCTTCGTGCCGCTGCTGCTGGACACCGCCCGGCATGTGCCGCCGGTGCTGACGGGGCTGGCGTTCACCGGCGCCGCCATCGCGTGGGCGGGCGCCTCCTGGCTGCAGGGACGGCTCCAGGGGCGGGTTTCCCGGCACCGCATGGTCTCCGCCGGTTCGCTGGTGATGGGCGCGGCGGTCGTGATCGCGGCGGTCGGGACGCTTCCCGGGACGCCCGCGCTCACCGCCGCCGGGGCCATGGTGTTCGCGGCCATCGGCATGGGCATGGTCGCCCCGTCCCTCACCCTGCTCTCGCTCAACCACAGCCCGCCGGGCCGGCAGGGGTACGCGAGCAGCGCGATGCAGACCAGCCAGAACCTGGGGCAGATGGCGGTCATGGGGGCGTCCTCCGCCCTGTTCAACCTCTTCCTGGGCATCGGCTCCGCCGACCTGGCCGGGTACGCCGCCGCCTTCGGCCTGCTGCTCGTACCGAGCACCCTGGCGGCGGCCCTCGCGGTCCGCGCCCGCGCCAACAGCGGCAACGGCAACGGCTGAGCCGGCCGGGCCCCCGCCCGTGGGCCCGGCCCCGACTCCGCGCCTCAGGCCCGGCCGAGGAGTTCCGCGATGTAGCTCTCGCTATTCGCTGACCCCGTTCGGGCGGGAACTCTCCGAGGCGCTGGCGCCGCTGTCCGACTGGGGACACCGCCGCCTGGACCGGCTGGCCGAATCCGCCCCGGCGTCCTGACCGGGCTCACCTCCTCCTTTCCCGAACCGCGCTTCCTGCCGAGCGGGTTGCCCTGCCGTCTCCCGTATCCAGGTTCGCCCCGGCGGGTTCGGCTGCCAAGTACCCACAAAAAGGTGGGTACGGGCGATGCTGGCGGGATGGAACTGTCGACTGTGTTCACGGAGTTGCTCGGTGTACGGCACCCGATCGTGCTGGCGCCGATGGGCGGATCGGCCGGGGGCGCGCTGGCGGCGGCCGTCTCACGCGGCGGCGGGCTCGGCATGCTGGGCGCCGGAATGGGCGACCCGGACTGGCTGGCCCGCGAACTGCCGCTCATGGCGGACGTGGCGGAGCCGTGGGGCGTCGGCTTCCTGAGCTGGGCGGCGGATATCGGCGCGGTCGAGCGGGTGCTGGAGCACGGGCCCCGGGCGGTGATGCTGTCGTTCGGTGATCCGGGTCCGTTCGCGGGACGCGTCCGTGCGGCGGGTGCGACGCTGATCATCCAGGTCACCGATGTCCAGGAGGCCCGGCAGGCCGTGGACCTGGGCGCCGACGTCATCGTGGCGCAGGGCACCGAGAGCGGTGGGCACGGTGCCCGGCACGGGAGGTCCACCCTGCCGTTCGTGCCGGTCGTGGTGGACCTGGCGGGGCCGGTACCCGTCCTGGCGGCCGGCGGGATCGCGGACGGCCGGGGCGTGGCCGCCGCCCTGGCCCTGGGCGCCGCGGGGGCGCTCATCGGCACCCGGTTCCAGGCCACGGCGGAGGCCCTTGCCGACCCCTCGGCCACCGAGGCGATCGTGCGGGGGAGCGGGCAGGACACGGAGCGCAGCCGCGTTCTCGACATCGCCCGGGGATCGCGGTGGCCGGCGCAGTACACGGCTCGCACCCTCGGCCACCCCTACCTCGACCGGTGGCGGGACCGGGAGGCGGAGCTCGCGGCGGACCCCGGGGCCAGGCAGCGCTATCGGGACGACGTGGCCGACGGCGTCGTGCCGCCCGTGCCGGTATGGGCGGGTGAGGGCGCCGACCTCATCACCGACGTGCCGCCCGCGGCCGGTCTCGTCGCCGCACTGGCGGCCCAGGCGGCCGACGCCCTGGAGCGGGCGGGGAGGCACCGCGCGCACGAGGGGCGGTGAGCGGTGAGCGGCCGGGCGGTGTCACTCACCGGCCTTCCGCACATGCGGTGTCCCGACCTTCCGCACCCGTGACGTCGCCGCGGTGACGGGCCGGCCGCTCCGGTCCAGAACGCGGAAGCGGGGCACGTCCCGCCCGCCGTCGTCGACCAGGACGGAGTGGTCCTCGCCGGGAGCGAAGGCGTGCCGCTCACCCCACTGCCTGAGCGCGACGACGACGGTGAACAGCTCCTGGCCGGACTCGGTCAGCCGGTAGGTGTGGCGCTTGGCCCCGGGCGGGGTGCTCGTGGCCAGGATGCCGTGCGCGGTGAGCTTCCGGAGCCGGTCGCTGAGGATGTTGCGGGCGACGCCGAGGCGGTTGCGGAAGTCGGTGAACGACGCCGCGCCGTCCATCGCGTCCCGGACGATGAGCAGGCTCCAGCGGTCGCCCACGAGATCGACCGTGCGCGCGACCGGGCACGCGGGATCGGTCCAGTCCTGCTCGGCCCAGCTCCGCTCGGTCCGTTCCTGCTCGGTCCAGCTCCGCTCGGTCCGTTCCTGCTCGGTCCAGCTCCGCTCCGTCCGTTCCTGCTCGGTCCAGCTCCGCTCCGTCCGTTCCTGCTCGGTCCGGTTCTGCTCCGTCCACTCCTGCTCGGTCGGTACCGCGTCCGTCATCGGGCCCCCTATGAGTTTCAGATTGAAACCATTGTGCCTCGCGCGGCGGTGTCCTACTCTCAAACGGTTGCAGATTGAAACCAATCGAGGGGTGGCGGGAATGCCGTCGACAATCACACGCGGTCAACGGTTCGTCCTGGCGGCGGTGTGCGCGGTGGCGGTGTCCACGATCTACGCCATCCAGCCGGTGCTGGAGTCCGCTGGCGGCGAACTCGGCCTGGCCGGACCGGAGCTGGGACGGCTGGTCGCGGCCGGCCAGCTCGGCTACTTCGCCGGGCTCGTCCTGCTGGTGCCCCTCGGGGACGTACTCGACCGGCGCACGCTGATCGTCGGGCATCTGATCCTCACCGGAACGGGAGCGGCGATCACGTCCCTCGCCCCCGGCGGGATGGCGGCCGGGGCAGGCCTGGCGCTCGCGGGCCTGTTCGCGGTGGTCGTGCAGATCACGGTCGCCTACGTCGCGGCCACCTCGCCCCCGGGGGAGCGCGGCCGCAACATCGGCACGGTCACCTCGGGGGTGGTGCTCGGGATCCTCGGCGTCCGGCTGCTGGCGGGCGTACTGGGGGACAGCCTCGGATGGCGTTCCGTCTACGCCGTACTCGCGGTGCTCTGCCTCGCTCTCGCGCTGTTCGCGCACCTGACCCTGCACCCCGACGTCCGGCCCGCGCGGGCCCGTTACCGGGATGTCCTGGCCACCGCGGGACGCCTCGTCGCCACCGACCGGCTCCTCCTCGGCCGCGGGCTGATCGCGTTCTTCCTGTTCGCGTCCTTCGGCACCCTGTGGAGCGGGCTGGCCCTGCCGCTGGGGGCCGCGCCGTGGCACTTCGGTACGACGGTCATCGGGCTGTTCGGCCTGGCCGGCCTCATCGGCGCGGTGGCCGCCGCACGCGCGGGCAGCTGGGCCGACGCGGGGCACGCCCACGCCGTCACCGGCTGGTCGCTGGCGCTGCTGGCGGTGTCCTGGACGCTCACCGCCTGGACGTCCCCGGGCCTGTGGCCGCTCATCACGGGCGTCGTACTCCTCGACTTCGCCGTCCAGGCGGTGCACGTGAGCAACCAGCACCTCCTCACGGCCGCGCACCCGGAACGCTCCAGCAGCGTCATCGGCGCCTACATGGCCTTCTACTCGCTCGGCTCCGCCCTCGGCGCCACCACCACGACATGGGCGTACGCCGCCGCCGGCTGGCGGGCCTCCTGCCTGCTGGGCGCCGCCTACGCCGTCGCCGCACTGGCCGTATGGGCGCTCGCCCGCCGCACGAGCGCGTCCCCCCGCCCTTCCGCTTCGGTAGGGCGCTTCGGTAAAGGGGTGGCTCGGTAAGGCGCTTCGTAAAGGGGTGGCTCGATCGCGTGTCGGAGAGCCAGAATCCTGTGATGCGACAGGCTCACGAGGACACCGAACTGCGGGCCCTGGTCCGCCGCTACGTCACGCCGGAGCGCCGCTACCTGAAGCTCGGCGGCGGTGTGCTGACCATGCCGGATCCCGCGTACGGCCGCTTCGCGCGAGCTCTCGGGGAGGACGCGGGACTCGTCACCCCACATGAGATCGGCACGCTCCTGGAAGGAGGATGGCGTGAGCGCAGGACCGCTGCCTGGCTCATCGCGGTCTCCCGCCGTACCGAGTTCCGTGAACGCCTCGGAGAACTCCTGCTGGAGAGCGAGGTCTGCTGCGTGGGGCCGGCGTACTGCGTGGCCCTCGCCCGCTTCGGCACACCGCGCGACGCCGAACTACTGGCCGCCTACCTCGACCGCTACCTTCGCCGCCCGGACCTCGGCTACGACCAGATCGTGGTCATGGGCGCCCTCGTGTTCATCGGCCTGGACCTCGGGGAGGACCACGCCGCCCGGTTCCTGGTCCCGGACGGCCTGTGGCACCAGTGGCTCCGCGACGCAACCCACGTGCAGCCCACCACGGACCCCGCCACCTGCCTGAGCCTGATCCGCAGGCTCTGCGCCTTCGCCGACGAATGCGCCGGACTGCGATGACTGCGGCCCCCACGGTCGCGCCGGAAGGCGGTGTCACCGGTCGAGCCGGTGGCACCGCCTTCCGCCTGCACTCCGCGCGGCGACCGTTGCGCCGTGGGAGCGTGTCGCCGCAGCCGCAGCCGCAGCCGCAGCCGCAGCCGCAGCCGAAGCAAAAGCAACAGCCCCAGCCGCGACCGCGGGTTGGTGTCAGCCGGTGGTGGTGTCCGCCTTGCGCCGGCGCATCCACCACGCCAGTGCTCCGCCTGCCACGACGGCGGCAGCTGCGATGGCGCTGATCAGGCCGACCGGGACATCCGACCCGGTGTGGGCGAGGTCGCCGTCAGGGTCCTTCGCCGGGGGCTGGGTCGGCTTGCCGGTGTCACCGGAGCCCGGGGTGGTGGGGTCCGGCGACGGCGTCGACGGGGCGTCCGTCGGCGTCGGCTTCCCTGTGTCCGTGGGGGACGGGGTGGGGTCGGGCTTGGCGCCGTCGGTCTTCGCGGACCCGCTCCCGCCGAGCAACGTCACGTCGGCGTCCCGCTCGGAGGTCTGCGCCCGCACACTGTCCTTGGTCGTCTGAGGAAGACGCCGGTGCTGGAGCTGGAACTCCGCGTGGGTGACGTTGCGCTTGGGGGCCTTGGAGAAGTCGACGCCGCCGACGAAGAAGGTGTAGACACGTCCGTCGCCGAGGGGCCACTCGTAGGTGAAGTCGCCCTCGGTGAAGGACTTCACCATCTCCTTCCATACGGTGCGGCTGTCCCAGTCGGCGTTCTCACCCCGCAGCGGCCACCGCTTGAGGTTGTTGCTGTTGATGATGGGCCGGAAGTCGGTGGGCTTCTTGGCGTCCTGCTGCCGGATCCACTCGGCGGCCACCCGGGACTTGTAGACGCGGCGCAGGTCGGCGTACTTCTTCTCGGTGTTGACCTGCTTCTCGACGTGCGGAACGAGGTACTGGCTGATCAGCTGGTGGCTGCGCTCCTTCTCCGCCTTGCTGAGCTTCTTCGAGCAGTCCTCGCCCTGCACGGGGGTGTCGAAGTCCATCGCCGCGTGGTTGAGCTTGAGCGGGGCGTCGAGGATGTAGATGCCGCCGTCCTGCTCACGGACCTTCGCCCGGCCGGGAACGATCCAGTTGCGGCCGGATCCCCAGCACGGCACCCCGTCGACCTTGGGGGCGGCGTTCATGAACTCCTTGCCGGGGGACTTCTTGGGGTCCATGGCGCGGGAGAAGTCCCGCTTCATCTCCATGTCGGCCTCAAGAAGGACGCGTCCGGCGTCGGTCCCCCCGAACCCCTTGTCCATGATCTTGTCCGGCTGATCCGGATTCAGGTTCACCCACTGCCGGTCGGGGGTGAGGGCCAGCCAGGTGAACAGGGCGTCCGAGGCCAGTTCGAGCTTGGCCTCCCCGCCCCAGCCGGGGTTGTTGTCCTCGTCGGGCATGAAGTCGGCCTTCATGCTGTAGTCCAGCCCTTTGCCCTTGACGGGGCTGCCGACGTACTGGAGCTCCAAGGTGGAGAAGTCGACGCCGCCGGGACCGCGTCCGAGGGCGCCGCGAGTGTTCATCTGGTTGTACTGGTTCTGGATCTGCCGCGCCTGCGCCGGGTTCCTCCCGGATTCGTAGGCCGTGGAGTTGATCGGGCCCTGGGTGCCGGTATTCGGTCGAGGATTGAACACCGGATAGGTCTTGGTGTACTTCGTCTGCGGCCACAGGCCCTTGGCCGTCGCCCGCCGCTCCGCGATCCGGATCGGGTTGTTGCCCGAGCCCCGTTCGGCGCGCAGCTTGGCGTTCTCCGCCGCGTACTCCCTGGTGGTCGCCCTGTTGGGCTTCTCCCCGGCGAACATGGTGAACTTCGACTTCGTGAAGTCGTACTTCGCGTCCCTGTGGCGAAGAATGATCTTGTCGTTCTTGAACTGGGTGGTCTTCCGCTTGCCGTCGGCCTTGAACTCGCCCAGATCGCCGGTGCGCTGGTTGTAGGCGTCGTAACGCCTGGACGCGATCTTGTTGCCGTTCTTGTCGAAGATCTCGACCTTCACTTCACACTGCCAGTCGGGGCCGACGAGGTTGAAGTCCTGGACGGCCTTCCGCTCGAAGACACCTCCCTTCTCCCGGGAGTGCTGGGCGCCGATCAGGTTCTGCGGCACCCACGACTTGAACGCCTTCGGAGACGGCTTGCCCTGGATGTAGCGGGCATAGCGGGACCAGATGGCGCGCTTCATGTCCTCGGGGTTCCGCGACGCGCGATAGGCGGAATCCCACTTCTTGACGTCCGCGTCGGTGTTCCCGACGCTGTTCAGGTCGGCGCGGGTCGGTGCGGGGACGTTCTCGAAGCCCTTGAACTCGAGGTTGAAGTAGTACTCCTCGTCCGCACCGCCCTTGACCCAGTGCTGCTGGCCCGTGGGGGCTCCGGAGTTGTCCGGGGTGCGGGGGAGCGTCTTGCCGAGGTGCATCTTGTCGCAGCGTCCGCCGGACGTGACCTTGGCGTAGTCGCCGGGCGCCGCGTTTGCGGTGCCGGTGACGCCGACGAGCATCATCCCGACCGCCGAGGTGACCGCGAGGCAGGAAGCCAGGCGTCGCCGGAGCCGGGTACGGATGGATAACTGTGGTCGCATACGTGTCCCTGGTCGTGGGGGCCATGGGACCTGGATGGTTCGGGCGGGCGGCTGGTCGGGCCCCCGTGTCAGCTTTCACCGACCGCCGTTCAACACACTAGGGGTTCCCAACGCCTGTGTTTCAAGGGGTTGTTGGGCGTTTCGGGCGCCAGTTCAACAGCCCGGCGACACTGGTTGGCACTACCGTCGACGGCATGACCGAACCTGACGAGACGTACGACCCGACTCGGCACCCGGACCTGCTCAGGTGGATAGAAGAGCGCCGGGACGCACACGAAGAGTGGGCCGAACAGACCCCCTTCGCAGACGCGTTGGACTTCGCCCCGTCCTCCTTGGAGGCCCTGGACGAGTTGGTCCGGCAGACCGCGAACAGCATGGAGGAGGTCACCGACCAGCGTATGGCGCCCTTCTTCCAGGGCGCGATCTGGTACGTGGGAGAGGTGTTCTGCCGTCACCGGAAGATGGTGTGGAAGTACATCCCCGACATCGTCAGCGGGGATCTGGAGCCGTTCTTCGGCGCGGCCGGGGAGACCTCCACGCTCGATCACCCCTGCGTCGGTGCCCCCGCCGACCCGGAGAGCTATCTGTACCCGCTGAACATGCTGCGCCGGATCCTCCTCACCGAGGACGAAGTCGGCAACCCGGTCGAGGAGACGCTGTCGTCGATCTTCGCCAACCCCTTCGACGAGGACGAGGACGAGGACGATGAGGACGACGACGAGGATGACGGCGAGAGGCTGGACGCAACCGGTAGTTGGGTATGACACCGGCCCCCTTGCCCGGCCGTCCAAGCAGACCGTCGGGTGCCCAGAAGGGCAGTTCGTCGGCTTCCGACGGCTCTGAGTACCCACGTACCCAGCGGCCGAGGAGGGTGACGCGGAGCGACTCCAGGCTTGCTGGAAGGGCTGGGCCGCACGGCCGTCGGTACCTGCAAAATCCTTCGTCCGTGCCGCCGCCCGGATGATGAGGTGGCACGGTGATGAACCACGAGGGGACCGCGACCGTCCGGCCGTCGACGCTGGCTTGGGTGGGTCGGCACCTGGAAGCCGGCGAACGGGTCGTCGGAGCCGAGGCGCTGCACGGCGGCATCACCGCCGAGATGCGGAGGCTGGTCATCGGCGCACGGGACGGACGCACCCGTGACCTGGCGCTGCGGAGCTACGTCGACCCGTTCTACCTGGAGAACGCCGAGGACGGGCTGATCGGGGAGGCCGGCGCTCTGACCTTGCTCGCGGGGACCGGTGTGCCGGCTCCTTCGCTGGTCGCGGTTGATCCGACCGCCGCGCAGTGCGCGTATCCGTCGCTCCTGATGACCCATCTGGCGGGCCGGACGGTCCTGGACGACAGGGGAGTGGAGGCGCGCGTGCGCCTGCTGGCCCGTCAACTCGTCGCGATCCACGCGGTGCGCCCCGCTGAGCGGCCCCGGGAATATACGACGTTGACGACCGCCGACACCGTCGTGGTTCCCAGGGGCGGCGACGCGGACGTATGGGCCGCGGCGATCGAAGTGATCCGCAGGCCCGCGCCACCCTATGAAGGGCGCTACCTGCACCGGGACTTCCAACCCGGCAACGTGCTGTTCGACGTGTCGCCTTCGAACCCGGAAGGCGCTCGGATCACCGGCGTCATCGACTGGGCAGGACCCTGCTGGGGCCCGGCCGATCTCGATGTGGCGCACTGCTCCGTCAATCTCGCGCTGCTGCACGGCCCGGCTTGGGGGCTGCGGTTCGCCGAGGCGTACGAGGAAGCCGGCGGCGTGCTGGCTGCGAGCGGGAGCGAGCGGCTGTACTGGCGGGTGCGGGACGCGCTGGCCGCCTCGGAGGAAGTGCGGTCGGTGTCGCAGCCGTGGCGGGAGGCCGGGAGAACAGAGCTGACGACGCGAGCGGTGGAAGACCGGCTGGATGCCTATGTCACGGCCCTGATGGACGCGCCGGGCTGACACGCGGGACAACGGGACAAAGGGGCAGTTGCCCGAGACCGAGCGAGACGTACTGTCCGTTCCCAGTAGAAGTGAGCAGACGGACTTGATCTGAGCAGGGGCCTGTCATTTTCGCTGAGACGGTCTAGGGCGAAGGAGTCCCGGCGAAGTTGCGGGCACGTCTCTGATCTTCTGCTTCTCTCTCAGGCGTCCCGTGCGTTCTGACAGGCGACGGCAATCGTGACCTGGCCATATTCAGTTTTTCTGGGAAGGCGGCGTCCTTCCCGCGCCCCATCGAAAAGACGGACGGGGGACGTGGCGCATCCTGCTCGCTAACTTGAGCACCACGCCCGACTGCTCGAAGGCCGTGCGTGCCAGCTGGCGACGGACTGGAGTGTTGGGAACCTCATGCCGAGTTCCGTTCGTCTTCTCTACCTGAGCGGCCGCGGCTTCCAAGCCGGGCCCGAGTTGCGACGGAGGCACGCGTTGCGCCAACCCGTAGGCCGGTACGTCTACTGGTCCCAGCGACTTGTCAGAGAAGTGATCGACGACAACGGGGTCCGGCTGGACCCTCGCATCAAGCCTGCCCTCAATCTGGGCCTGCCGGGCAACGGCGTCAACCTCGCCGGCCGGGACCGGGAGAACACCACCTTCGACATCGCCGAGAAGCTCAAGAGGAGGCTCCGTAAGTCCATCATCACGGACTTCAGTGCTTCGACGTCCGGACGGCTCATCCAGGGAGCGGGCCAGGCAGAGGTGGCGGAGTTCCAGCGGTGGGGGTACCCACAGCACCGTCTCCAGCATCGGACAGCCGTGATCCACACGCAGACTGTCACGCAGGAGGGGCATCGCGTTGATCTCTGCTTGTTCGGGAGCCTGAAAAACCTGCGAGGCTTCAACGTTCCGGAGGACGACTCTATCGGTGGATGGACCTCGTCAGCCGCTCCGATGATCGAGGAGTTCATCGCGCTCCGGGGTGCAGAGGTGAGTGCCCGGACGGGACGCGCGTATCCACTGGATGGCGAGGCGCTTGCTGTGGAGATCCTCAAGGTCGCGCTGGCACAGGGAATTTATGCCAACCCGGTAGATCATGCGGGGCGTCCCGAGAGTCGCGCGTACACCTTGTTGGGGTTCGACGCGACGGAGTACGTCGCCCTCATCTACAAGGACGTAACACTCACACCGAGGCGGTGGAACTTCCAAGTTGAGCCGGAGATGGCCGGAGTCCGCCGCATCCTCATCGGGGCCCCGCTCTGGATGCGCACGACACGCCAGGACACCATCCGGACCTACTACGGCGAGAACCGAGTGGTGATCCCACGCGTCTCGGGCACATCGAGCGCACCCGCGATTGCTCCCGCATCGAGAACGCCGGCGGGCCATGTCCTCCTTCAGCCCTCGCAGGACGAAGATCGTACGCAGGACTGAATCGTCTCTCGTTCCCATCCCCACCATGACGACGGCCACACTCATTCAAAGTGATTCGTCCTACTCGGAGTTCTCAGTGGTAGGCACCGACGGCGGTTAGGTACAGGCTGGCTGCCGCGCCCACGGTGCTCCCGCCGATCAGGAGAGCGGTGCCGGGGGTGGTGCCCTCGCGCCACGCGACGAACGCGGCCGCGCACCCGAGGTGGAGAGCGGCAGACAAGGCCAGGAGCAGGGCCAAGAGCTGCTGTTGAGTCATCGAAAGGATCCAGTTCTCGGACGGTGGCCTCGCCGGGCCGCGGGCTTGGCTGAGACCTTGCCCGTCCGACAGCGTGTCCGGCGAGGTTCTGCGACGGATCGATCACTTCGCGCCCAGTGCGCCTTTACCGGTTGTTACGCTCCCGGGTGTCCGATGTCAGCCGATCGGACACCCAGGACGCCGGTCGGACCCAGGTGTTCGGTGAGGAGCGGATGCATGGGTGACGTGTTAGCGGATCTCCGGCAGGTGGGGGAGTTCAAGCGCCGTGCGCTTCGCGACCGTCCGTCGAACCGAGAACTGGCGAGGCTGGCGGAAGTCGCCCCTGGTACGCCGGGCGCCTGGCTCGACGGTGCGAACCTGCCGCAGGACCTCGGGAAGCTGATTGTCGTCCTCGAGGCGATCTGTGCGGAAGCCGCCCGCATAGGCGTCTTGGGCAGCCGCGTCGACGACTCCGGGAAGACCGCTGCTGAGCTGCTGGATCCCGGGCGTTGGCGCGCCGCCTTTGCCGAGGAGCGCGAGCGTCGGGCTGAGGACACCCGGTCGGCGGTCGAGCGTCAGCAGGCGCGAGCGGCCTTGGTGGAGGACGAGCGCCGTGCCCGGCAGGCCGCGCTCGTGGACCGCCCGCGACCGGTCGGAGAGTGGACTGCTCAGCGGCTCGGTGTGCACCCTGCTATCCCAGGGCGCCCTGTCGGCGACGGCCTCCGCGACGGTGTCGACGGATCGGACTTCATCCTGCCTCGCTATGTGCTCCGCCCGCACGATGAGCGGCTGCGCGGCCTGCTGCGGGAGGCAGTGGCGACAGGGGCCCGGCCGAGCCTGATCGTGGTGGAGGGGGGCTCGTGCACAGGCAAGACTAGAACGGCCTTCGAGGGGTTGCGGGCGTCGGTACCGCCGAACGTCCTGCTGCTCTTCCCAGCGGACCCCGCCGGTCTGCTGGACGTTCTGGCCGCGGAGGCCCTCGAGCCGGGAAGCGTGCTGTGGCTCAACGAGGCCCAGGACTATCTCACCGGCCCGACAGGTGAGGCAGTTGCTGCGGCGCTTCTACGGCGGCTCGACGGCAAGGGACCTCTCGTGGTGGTCGCCACGTTGTGGCCGGAACATCTCAAGACCCTGCGGGACGCTGGCCACGGTCACAGCACCGGCGGCGGATTCCGTGACAGCGGTCCCGATCAGAACCGGCTATCTCGCGCGCTCCTCGCCCAGGCCACTTACGTCCATGTGCCCCGCACCTTTGCAGACGCCCTAGAGCTGGTCACGGAACTCGCCTGCCAGGACGGCTCGTTGGCGGCGGCCCTAGAGTCCGGCCACGCCGATCTGACCCAGACCCTAGCCGCCGCTCCGGATTTGGTCGACTTCTACGAGGTCCCCGTCGGCGAGGCGGGGACCCACTGCAGGGCCATCCTCAGCGCCGCGATGGATGCCCACCGTCTCGGCGTCAGCGGACCGTTGCCGCTCGCCTTCCTAGAGGCCGCAGTTCCCGGCTACCTAAATGACGACGAGAGGGCCGTCCATCCGGGGTGGTTCACCTGGGCGCTCGCCCACGCCCGTACCGTCGTCAAGCAGACCACTAGCCCGCTACAGGATGTCGCCCGCCCTGGCCGGATGGGCGTTGTGCCCGGCGTGGTGCGCCTCGCCGACTACCTGCAGCAGCACGGTGATCGGACCCGCCGAACCGTCTGCCCGCCAGCCTCTTTCTGGGATGCAGCGGCCAAGCACCTCGCGGATGCCACAGACCTCCACCGCCTCGCCTACGCTGCCCAAGAGCGGGCGAGGCTGCGCCACGCCGGCGTCCTGTTCGCAGCCAGTGCGGACGCCGGAGACCCGTCCGCCCTTTTCGCACTCGCAGTTCGGATGGACCGGGCCGAAGACAACGAGATGGCGCAGAGGCTCCTTGAAGCCGCCGCAGCCGCGGGCGACGGACAGGCGGCGGGCGACCTGGCTTGGCGGGCAACAGAGATGGGGGAGCCCGCGAAAGCGGACCGGATCCTGAGGGCCACCACTGATGCTGCGCGCCCGGACGCCTTGGCGAGGCTGGCACTCAGGCACGAGCTGTCCGGAGACCGAGTCCAAGCCAGGCGGCTTTATCTGGCCGCAGCTGAGCTGGGAAGCGAGTCCGCGCGAAGGTACTTGGACTGGGAGAGAAAAAGGGAAACGGAACGGAACGCGGAGCGGCAGGAGGTTTTGGATTCCTCGCCTTCCAAAGCCGAGGACAGAGTCCCGCTCGTCCTGGAGGAAGTCGACTCCTATGTGCTAAGCCACAACAGGCCGGATTCCGCTCCGGTGACCCGCTGGTTCCTGGAATATGGCAATCTGCACGAGCTGTTCGGGGATATGCACGAACGCCAAGGCAACCACGAGGAGGCTGAACGCCTGTATCGGGCAGCCGCCGGGTTGGGTAACTCCAGGGCTTTACGAAAACTGGCTGAGCAGGCGGCGGTTTTGGGGCACCGTGAGAAGACGGAGCGGCTGTACCTGGCGGCTACTGAACTTGAATGGGTGATGTCGGGAACGGTGAGTGTGGTGGTGCCCGGGGGCGCTCCGTGGACGGCTGCTGAGTCAAGATGAGCACATGAGCGAGGATGAAGCGGATCTGCTGGTGCTGCTGCGCGAGCTCGATGATCCGGAGTGGCTGGAGTGGCCGCAGCACTACGACCGCGGCGAGGCCGCAGCGCACTTCCGTGTCCTGGTAGCCCGGCTCGAGAGTGACTTCGCAGCTCGCTGCACGGCCGAGCGGGACACCCAGGACTCCAGCGAGTACGGACGCGTCGTCGTGCCCGGGGATGCAACCGTATGCGGTACTCGGATCGTCGTCTGTGTGAGCAAGTTCGGCTCGCTGGCTCTGGTCTGCGCCGACAACCCGGGCGCCTTCTTTGGAACGGCTGACGCCCAGGCCGAGGGCGAGCTGGATGCCGCGGACCTTGCCAAGGTCAACCGGGCGCTTGTCGAGCTTGGCTATGTCGTGGTTGCTGAGGAACTACTGGAGAGCGACTATGACGGGCCGAGCCGACTGCCCTGGCACGTTCAGCGGCCCAGTTGGTCGGATCGCTTCTTCGGTATCTTCTGATGATCACGCCGACAGGGTCAGGCCGGCGCCGGCCAGGCATCCGTCGATCACCTCCGGCCTGTACTGCAGCATCTTGAGCTTGCGCTTCACAGCGCGGGTGACCTGGCCAAGGTCGGCGGCGGCCAGGTTGCCGATGTCGCGTTTGACCAGGGACCAGATGCCCTCCTGCGGGTTGAGGTCCGGGGCGTAAGTCGGCAGCTGAAATACGGTGAGCCATGAGGCGTTGGCCTCGAAGAACTCCCTCAGTGGCGCAACCAGGTGCATGCGTAGGTTGTCCCACACCAGCACAATCGGGCCGCCGAGCTGTGTATGGGCGCGGATTACCAGGTCGCGGTAGTCCTTCCAGCCGAAGCCCTTGGGTTCGTTCTTGCGGCCCCGGTACTCACGGATCGCGTAGAACAAACGGGACCGCTCACCCGGCTTGTAGCAGGTCATCCCCGCCATGGATACTCGGCCCGAGCCCCGCCCGCGCACGCGGACGACCGGCGTGCTGCCCCTGCGGCCCCACGTCCTGGCACGCGGCGGTGTCATCGACTGGCCGGCCTCGTCCTCGAAGACCACCCAACCGCTGTTCGCCGCCGCGGTGCTCTTACCCGCGGCCACACCTCTCCTTTCCACAACTCCACCGCGTCGTCGTCACGCTCGATAGCGCGCCGGGTCGGCTGCTGCCAGGACCAGCCATAGCGCCGCAGCAGTCGCCACGTGCCCTCCACGGTGTACGAGACGTGGAACAGCCGGCCGATCACCGTCTTCACGCGGGCCAGCGTCCACCGCTGGTCGGCCCACCCGTGTGCCAGCGGACCGCAGTCCAACTCCCGCTCCAACCTGGCCATCTGCGCGTCAGATAGTCGGGGTCGGCCAGGTGATCCCTTGGAGGCCACTCCGGCGTGGCCGCCCTCGCGCCACTGGCGTCGCCAACGCTCCACCGACCGTTCCGAGACCCGCAGCATGGCAGCGATCTCCCGGTTCTTCCGGTCAGCCTCGAAGCACGTCACGGCCTGGCGCCGGACCCGCTCTCGCGCGTCTCTCTCGACGTCGGTCAAGCCGCCGCCCTGCGGATATCTCACCGAACGAGGACTACCGAGGCCACTTTCACGCTGTCTGGCGAACAGCCCGACATCACCCGATCAAGTTCAGTATCAACACCGGAGACGACCGGTGGCTCGACGTCCGTGACCTGGCCTCTTCCCGCAGGGAGCTGGTGGAGAGCTACGAGCGTTATGGCATTGAGGCCGACGGAACGCTGTCCGAGCCGTGGCCATGGCCCGTCCCGAGAGCAGTCGGTCCCACGGTCTCGATTGAACCCGAGGCTGAGACATGAGGTCGGTCTGGGTGACAGCAAGGACACGGGTGCCCTCCTGGCGGTGGTCGCGCCGGATCGCGTCGATCAGTCAAGTTTGAGAACCACCTCCAAACTCTCGGCGCGGTCATGTGTTGCATCGCTACCGTGGCTGTGTGGCCACGAAGAACATGCCCGCAGCAGGCCAACCACTCGCGCCGATCTATCCGTACAACGAACCGAGCCAGGCCGTCCTTCTGTACGACGGCCTGATCGGCGGGCTAGGAGCAACCGACGTTCCTGGCCGCGTCGAGTTGATCTGTTCAACCGGGTTCAACTTCGAGTGGAAGGTGGGAGATGGGGCATCTCCAGGCTTCGCGAACCGCGACGAGGTTGACCTGATTCTCCATCGTCCGATGGGCGACATGATCATGCCTGGGGTGCCGCGGAACATCGACGGAGGATGGTCGAACGGGGCCTCGTTCGGGAACCCCGGGGCCTCATTGAATCGACTCGTCGTTCATTGGTTCAACCTGCCCAACTGGCATGGTCCGATGGGGCTGGTGGCGAGGACGGCCGACGGAGAGCCGGAGTGGTCAGGCCGTTGGGAGCATCAAACGAGCGGCTGGAAGATCACGCTAGATGTACGCCCCGACCATCAGAGGGTTTGGCGCGATCTCCACCAGGCTGATGTGTACGTGATGACGCACGTAATGGAGGTGCGTCGTACCGATGGCTCGCTCTTTACGCCCGACGAGGTAGATCCCGTGCTGACAGCGATGCACGTTGGGATCTCGTTCGCGCTCGGCCGATGGGCTGCTCCCATGCTGTCAGTTGGCGAGGACAGCGGCGGTCGCGGGGCGTGGGAGCAGTGGGGTGCCTCCCACTGTGACCCGGCGCGCAGGAGTAGTGATGGTTGGTGGTACGACCAAGATCACCAATCGCTTGGCGACTTCTTGAGCCTTGTGATCGACGCCTTTGCGGACCCTGACCGACTCGTTACGCTGCGCTTTCAGATGATGTATGCCATCTCCGCCATGCGGAGCCGGGACTTTGTCGAGCCTCGAATCATCATGGGTACAGCTGGCCTGGAACACATCATGTGGGAACGTCTCGTCCTCAACGGCGTTTTGACCAAACAGCAATACAAGCAACGCCCGGCACATCAGTTGCTGCGCGAAGTGCTGCTGAGTGCCCAGATCCCCGTTGACATCAACCCTCAGCTCCTGCCGGCGGCCGCACAGTACGCTGCTGATGTAAAGATGATCGAGAACAAGGACATTGACGGTGCTGACGTCGTAACCTGGGTCAGGAATCGACTGGTGCATCCGCAAGAGGCGCAGGAGTCGGTTTACCGATTGGATGGCTTGACGAGAGATTCTTGGCTTCTCGCTCGCCATTACCTAGTGTTGTTGATCCTGAACTCACTAGGATACAACGGCAATTATAGAGACCTCACACGAATTCGGGGCTGGGTGGGCGACGTGGCTAACGTTCCCTGGGCATGATCGGCGGATCTGGGGGTTCTGCGTCAGGTCTCCCGTGCGGCGCAATCCACGGCGGGTGTTGGGCGCTCGGCGTCATTTGTGCAGGTCGTCTCGGACGCTCCCTCGGGATTCGCCCGATGTATACGGGAGTTTACTATTTCTGCTGGAGCTCATCCCGAAGGGCGTCGTGGTCGTCCGGCGTCATCACCAGCATCAGTGATCTTCCCAAAGGGTCGGTCCAGCGGAAGAGGGCGTCGTTGGAGAAGACGTGGGAGTGGAGCTTCTCGCGAAGGGTGGGGACGTTCAGCCGGTGCTCGGCCTCTGTGTAGACGGCGTTGATGGTGCGCCGGTGCTGGCTGAGGTTCGCCCATCGGCGAGGCGCCCGCAGTGTCCGCCAAGCAGGATCGGCCAGCATGCCCAGCAGCGTGACGAACTCTGGATAGGTCGCGATGTAGTCCCGCTCGTCGACGCGTCGCCTGATGATGTTCCCGTAGATGGCTTCCTTGGGAGGGAGCTGGGCGAGGCGGTCATTCCAGCGTGAGAGCAGATGAGGTTGGTTCTTGTTATGGAGCCAGGAGCGGACCAAGTGCTGCGCTTCTTTCGTCGCTGCTTCCAGGGTGTCGGGGAAACGGCGGGCGATCCGTCGGTGTCGGTGCTCAGCGGTAACGAGCTCTGGGAGGTGGCCGACGCGGTAGTGGCGGTTGCCGTCTACCCAGATGCCGTGTCGGCGGCAGAGCTGGAGATCGGGCGGGCGATGGGCGAGGACGGGGCTGGTGATCCCTCGGCGGTGCATGCAGTGTGAGCAGGCGACGTAGAGACGCCGACGGTAGCGGACTACCTCACCTGTGGTGCGCGCCTCAACCCGGGCGATCGCTGGTAGCAGCATCCGGAGGGTCTCGGGCGTAAGGCCCGTCAGGATGGCCAGCCGTGGCAGAACCATCGGAGTCCAGCGCCAAAGTGTGTCTGTTCGCTTGCCGACCTGCGCGTTTTTGAACGGTGTCAGAGTTTTCGCCAGTTGGCCCGCCGTTACTTGGTTGGCGGTGGCGAGGCGGTGCAGATACCAGCCGAAGACCTCGCCGTGGACCGGTGGCAGAGGAAGCGGAAGGAGCCGGACAGGGGCTTCCCAGGGCTCCATCGCTCAGGCAGCCCTCGGTGTGCGGGTGCGCTTGGCACGGCAGTGATCCGGCTGGGACTGCTGGACAGCGTGGTCGAGCTCGATCTCGTCGAGCATGCGCTTGGTGATCTTTTCTGCGCCGGTATCGATGGCGTCGACTGCGCCTTCTCGGACGAGCTGGGAAAGACTGCCGATCAGCCCGCCGGTGCGTTCGTGCAGGTAATCGGTCATGGCGACCAAGGTGCCGGGACGATGGGCGTGTAGCCGCAGGGAGTCTTCCATGGTCGCCACCAGGGCCTGCCAGTGTTCCTTGTCCGCGCGGTTCTTGTGGCCGAAGGGCCGGGAGGGGATGACCGTGTAGCGGCCGGCGATCTGCTGCCCGCGGGTGCCCTGGAACAGGCTGCTGGTCTCGACGTCGAGACCAGCAAGCACGAAGGTGGCCGCGATCCGTTCCGATAGGTACTTCAGTTGGTCGGATGCCTCGGCTCCGTTGCGGGTGGTCAGGTCGAGGTTGTGGATCTCGTCGACCAGGACGAGCGTGGTGCCGAGCTTGCCGAGCAGGTCACAGACGGCGTTGGTGATCTGGACCTGGCTCATGCGGTGCTCCAGCGGGACGCCGAGGAATCGGGCGAACTCGCCTGCGAGCATCTTCGGGGTTGCGGCCGGGGGAACGGTGACGAAGACGACCGGAAGTCCGCCGACAGCAGCGGGGTTGCGGCGCCGGGTGATCTGTTCGACGTTCTTTCCCAACTGGGTGATCGCCGTGGTCTTGCCGGTGCCGGCGGAACCGGACACGATTAGGCCGCGCCGGGCGGAGACCTGGTGCCGGTTGAGCACGATGCGCTTGCGGCCGGTGGTGACGACGCCGCGGATCGTGGGGGTGTTCACGATGACGGATCGTGTGTGGTAGTCGATTCGTGCTTCCTTGTATGACTCCAGTTCGTCCTCGTCCAGGACGGTGGCGGGCGGGAGCGACGGCGGGGGCTCCGGGTTCTCGTCGACGAACGCCCGCCAACCTTCCTTCGTGGTCAGCGACGCCTGCGGATTTGCGATGTCCTGTGGCGGGGCCTGGTTCACAGACGGCTCCCGTCAGTGAAGGCGTCGAAGACACCGAAGGGGATGACGTTCGACGGCTGCTCCAGGACGGTGGTCTCGTCCTCGGCGTTGTCCGGAGCAGGTGCCTGCGGCAGCGCGGCGAAGGGACGAGAGGGCTCCAGGGCAACGCGTGTGCGGGCGGCGATCCGGCGGTCCGGGCCGCTTTCCGCCCGGGTCAGCAACTGGTCTACCGCGGCCGCAACGGCGGCCTGATCGGTGTCGTCCCGGCCCCGCAGCGCGAGCAGGTCGCGGGCTCGGCGCCAGGTGAAGTCCGCGAACGGTGCGGAGACTAGGTGCGGTGTGTCCACGGGACAGTGATCCACTCACCGGTGCGTGCGTCGCGTACCCAGACCTGGGACAGGTCGTAGGGGTCGTAGTGGACTTCCCAGAGCCCACCTTTGGCGGTCACTCCCGAGGAGCGGCGTCGTAGCGGGTTCAGCCCGGGGCAGTTGTAGGTGCGGTGGTCGACGCGGATGCCGTAGTCGTTGACCGAACGCCAGAGTGCCGGCAGCAGCTCCAGGTAGTCGGTGCCGCTCAGCGGCATCGGCAGGTAGCCGGTGCGAGAGACCAGCAGGGCATATGCGTCGTTGGGAGACATGGGCTGGCCCGGTAGGAACGGGCTGCGCAGTCCTTCGTGTGGCCGTTGCTGCCAGCAGGCCACGATCCACTCCTGCAGCAGGTCGTCCAGTTCTGCGAGCGTCCAGACGGCCTCGACCTCAGCGCCCCGGCGGGTCGTGTTCGAACCGGTGTAACCAGGAATGTGCTGGCAGAACAGCGTGTTGATCGAGGAAAATGTCCGCTCGACGATTCCCTTGTCGGTCGGGGTCGCCGGGCGGGACGGCTGGACGGAAACGCCCAGCGACCGGCAGGCGGCAAGGAAGGTGTTGGAGACGAACACCTTCCCGTGATCGATGCCGATAGTCTCTGGCACGATCACCGGCTTCGCGGCTGCCTGCTCCAGGCGCGCGTCGATCTCCAAGAGCCTCCGGTAAGGGATCACTGTCGTCGACATCGCCAGCGCGTCCGACCAGCCGGGCCGTAGAGGCTCCGGGACCAGCATCTTGGCCAGCAGCAAGGCGGCGTCCACGGACTTGGTGCCTGCCGGTCGCAGCACCGCAGCGCAGATCGTCCTCGTTGCTACGTCGACGGCGATCGTGAGTTCCGGGCGTCCACTCACCCCGTCCTCCAGGACCACCAGCACGTCCAGCGGTGTCGTATCGATCTGCACCATCTCGCCGGGGCGGCAGGCCGAGGAAGGGGTAAACGCTCCCTGCGGGCGGCGAGCCGCTGACCTGCGGGACGTAGCCTCGCCGAAGGCATGCGTGCCCTCGCTCATCGCCTCGACGAGCCGGTAAAACGCCGACTTCGACGGCATCGCCACCGTTCCCCGGCCGTGGCGCTCAGCCAGCAGCGCCTCCACTCGCCGACGCAGTCGGCCGCGGGTGCCGGTGGACTCGTTCGTCGTCGCGGCCAAGATCTCCACGATGGCGGATACAACCCGGTCGTCGGCCCGCCCCGTCGGCGAGGACAACCGAGTCTTTCGGTGATCGACCAGCCCCCACAGCCCCTGCTCGCGGTAGCGCCTGCGCATCCGCTGAACGGTTCCCGTACTCGCCTGCCAGCCGATAGCACGCAGTTCCGCCACTTTGGCCGCCACCCGCTCCTCCAGCGTGTGGCTGGCCGGGTCGTATTCAGGACGTGGCGGGATTGCGGGATCCGCGTCCAGAGGCTTGCCGAACTCCACCTCGGTCACATGCCGTTCCCAGGCCACCGCCTTCTCCGCTTCCCGTGCCGGCACGATGTCCAACAGCGCGAACGGCGGCATACGCCCCTGATCGGCACCTTGGCCGATGAGTTCAAAGCCTTCCGAGGTCAGTAGATGCGACAACAACACCAGGCTCGCCGAACCGGCTTCGTCGAGGAGCCGCACCGTCGTCCCGGACAGGCCGATGACCGTCTGCAGCCGGTCATCCAGGTGCACCCGATCGCCGACCCTCAACGCCGCCCGTGGCCCTGGGCGCCCGTTCACAGGGCCTCCGGCCGAGACACCAGCGTGGCATCCGAAAGAGGCCGCGACAGGTCCGCTGTCAGCCGTCCCAGCCAGAGCAGATGGAACACCGTCGGCAACACCGCGATCGGATCACCGAGCAATGCAGCCTGTAACACCAGCGGCGACGGCACCGAAAACAGCGCCAACAACCGGGTCACGACTCCCTCATCCGCTCCGTGCCGTGGATGCCGATATCCCGCCAGCCAGCGGACGTTCGCCATCCGCACCGGATCCACCTCTCCGACAACCCGGTAGCCCCAACCCACTGCCTCGCACGCTGTCCGCGCCGCAGCGAACTTGGCTGCCGACCGTGCGTCGATCCGGTCCAGCGGTCGGCAGCCGACTACCAGCCCCCGTCCGTCCTCGAACCGAGCGAAGTAGTCCGGAGCGTGCGAGACCCGCTTGCCCCGCTCGTTCTCCCAGAACAGCCAGAACGGCTGCGATAGCAGCCCCATCACCTGCGGCGTGAAGTCGAGCAGCATCGCGTGATCCCGCTCCAGCCAGGACTCGAACCCCACGTGCCCACCGGTCGTCGCGGACCAGTACAAGCCCGGGAAGTGGCGCTGCCCGCGATACGACGGAAACCCCCGCACTGGCCGTCCCGCCTCGAACTCCACCGAGACTGCATCCGCCAACGGCCGCCGATGCTCACCCTCGTCATCCCGCCACCCGACCTCGAATCCGTCCAGTCTCGACGGCGTTGCGCCTTCCAGCACACACAGCCCCACGGCGGCCACTGTGCAGTTCCATAGGAACTGAGGGGACCGAACGGGATCAAACCCATCATCCGAGTGAACATCTGCAGCACGGCGGCCAGCTCAGCGCTGTGGCAGTGAGGCCGCCCGGCCTCGGGGGGATGAAACGTCAGCCGGTGACCTGGTCCCGATGAAGCTGGGAGGGTAGAGCCGCGACGACCCAATGCAAGATTCCATCTCCGCGTTCACGGAGGTCCTTGATCGTCTTCTCAACCTCGGCCTTGGTGATGGTGAGAAGCGCCTCAGGCTTACGCCTCTTGCTGACCAAAGCCATGGTCTCGATCACGGGTTCGGGGGCCGCCTCGGCAGTACGGGCGTCGCCATCCCCGGCAATCGCGATGAGGCCATGCACGAGGTTGTTCCGCGTGTTAAGCAGATCCTTCAGCCCTGACAGCAGCGCCAACCCTTCGGTTCGCTGGTCGCCGTTGATCTCCTTGTTCACCTTGAGCAGGACTGTGCAGGTGTCTATGAGATCGCCTGCGCTGAGGCCGGCTGCGACCAACTTCGCGTATCTGGAGTCCAGCAGCGCGACCATGAGCTGACGGAGGTGAAGTTCCACCAGAGCGCTGGCCTGTGCCGCCTGCCCGACAAGCGTGATCATGCCGTCGTATGCAGCGGCGCGGATCTTCTGCTGACGCTCGAACTCGTCGTGTCTCGCCTGTTCTTCTGCGTTCATGGCGGGAGCGTAACCAGGGCTCAAGGAACCGTGGGTGTTGGTCTTATCGCTCACTCGGCCCTCACCAATCACGGCCGTCCGGAGGGAGCTCGTCTGTCACGTCCTGTATGCGGTCCAGGGCAGATTCTGCGAGGTCGCGGTAGAACTCTTCCTCGACGCTTCCCTTGGCACATCCGTCGGCCAGATCAGTGGCCTTAGCGTGTTCCTCGACATCCTCAGGGTAGGGCTGGCCGGGCGTCCCGGAGCGCATTCCGCTGTTGCTGGCGTTATACAGAGCGACCCTCATTGTGTTCAGGCTGGTGTCTCCGTGGCGGTCCGCGGCGCGCAGGCAGCGGCGTACGAACCCGACGTCCCAGACGAGTGTCCGGGGGGCCTTGGAGAGCAGCGCCGCGGCGACCCTGATCTTCACGGGGTCGCTGTCGTCGAGATACTCGTCGATCACGTCAGTGACTTGACCGTTGTAGGGCCCAGCTACGAGCTCGAAGATGTTGACTCCCAGGTAGCGCCTGCGGGTGGACTCCGGGTCGGCGGCGATCCAGTCGCGAATCTGTCGCAGCAGGTGTGGGAAGTCATCGTGATTGCGGAACGGCGGGGTCACGTTCCAGCGGAAGGGCAGGGGGGAGTGCATGCCTGTCACTTGATGTAGTGGGCTTTCCACCCTGGCTTCGAGTAGTTCGATGACGGCGAGGGGCTCGGTGCGGGCGAGTTCTGCGAGGAACTGGCCGATCTCGTAGCCGTCGATGGACGGTGCCGCGACCAGGGCGGCGAGGAAGGCCCTCTGCTGGTCTTTGGGGAGATCCGACCAGGACAACTGACTGTACGGGGGACCAGCTACAGCCAGGGCGAACGCGTCGAAGTCCCCTCTCTCCACGGCGAGCGATGTGGTGAGCAGTTCGACAGCCAAGTCCTTGTGCTGCGCGGCGATGGCGTACACAGCCCCGAGAGCGGCCCTTCGTACGACGTTGTCCCCGTGAGCGACGAGTTCCCGGAGCAGGTCCCCCTCGCCATCCAGCAAGTCGCCGCGACCGCGCTGGTTACCAAAGGCGTGCGCCACTCCCTGGGTGAGTTCGGTGTTCCCCGAGCTCATGAGAACCCGGCCCCAGTGGACCGCGCGGTCGCCGGCGGCGTGCCCCAACGCAGTGAGAGCGACCGACGTCAGCGACGTCAGAGAACTCCCGGGCGAGGCCATGGCCTGTTTGCAGATGGCTTCGCCGACGGGCGGGCGGTGGGTGACCAGCGTCAAGATAAATGGCCGGGCCCGTCCGATGTCCGTGCCGAAGACTCTGTCGTTCTCACTGAGCAAGGCATCGACACGCGAGGCGATCGCATTATCTGCCCAGTCGGCGAGAGTGGCCACCACGTCTCTGAACAGCGAGTCTTGCGCAGCACGCCAATCCAAGGGGCGGGAGTGGGGCGCGGGGTCGGCCGGTCCACCGTGCAGTGCGCGGGCGAGTTCATTGTCGGGTGCGGTAGGGATCGCGCTCAGGAGGTTCTCGGCGGGGCGGCGAAGGCTGCCGGGGCCGTGCTGTGCGAGCCAGCGCAGCTCGGTGCGGACGGAGACCAAGATCGCAGGTGGCAGGGTGTGCTGAACGATGTACCTGTGCAATCGGTCGATGGTGCTCGCGAGGTGCGGTAGCCAGGGCTGGCGCATGGCGTCCGTCATGGTCAGCCCAAATCCGCCAAGTGGCAGGCTTAGGGCGTTGCCGATCAGGGAGCGGGCGGCCGAGGCGCGTTCGAGTTGCGGGTGTCCCAGCTCCTCGAACGCCAGGTCCAGCACGGCGTCGCGCACCTTCAGAACCTCCCTGGCGGGGGGAATCACGTAAGAGCGGAAGGTCAGGGTCCACGAGGCGGGTGTCCAAACCTCGTCGTGACCCTCTGTGGCCAGCAAGGGGGCGAGCACGCTCAGTGGCTGGTGGACGGAAGGAGTGGCAGGTGCGCGTGTCAGCCAGCGTTCGACCTGGCTGATGAGTACCTCCTGGTACTTGGTGGGGCCCCAGCGGGTGTAGTCGGCCCGTTCCGCGAGAATCCGCAGAGGGTGCGAGGGATGTTGAGGCACGCCGCGTTGGTCGTCGCGCCCCAGGGTCCAAAGAAGGGTGGCTGCCTGCGGCAGGAAGTCCAGATGATGGGCGATGCCTTGGAGGACAGGGGCCAGGGCATAGCGCACTTCTGTGTCAGTCCACGTGCGGCTGAATCCGAGCCCGACTTCTGCCGTGACGGGATTGCAGGGGTTGTCCACGGCCCACGAGACTAGGTCGAGGGCGCGTCGCGGTTGGAAGAAGGCGAGCTTCGCCACGACCTCCAGCAGGCTCACGCGCCCCCGTGCGTCCGCGCTGCGGAAGGCTCCCGTGATCTGCTCCCACAGGGGCTCGATCAGTCCGTCGGCGCCGGTGCCCTGTTGATGCTGTTGCCAATCCACACGGCCGGCGTTCACCACTAGGTTGGCCAGCGCGCTGCCCCGGCTGGCTTCCATGGCTCTGGCGAGGTAGCCCGTGGAGAGGCCTGTGCCTGAGTGCCGCGCTGCTTTCACGAGCAGGGCATCGCCCAACAGGTCCGGCACCAAGCGCACTGCGGTGCCGTGGCTCAGCGCCACCCCGGCATTCTCAAGGGTCGCCAAGTGCTGCGCGCAGAGATCGAAGGGCAAGCTGGTCAGGGCTTCAAGCGATGTGCGGACCTCCGGGTCCGTGAGGCGCACAGGCTGGAACGCAGCGAGAGCGGAAAGCAGTTCCTGGGGTACCTGGCCTGAGGCCGGATCGGCGGTCAGAGCATCGGCGAGCCGGTCCGTGAGCTCCAAGTGGAGTTGCTCGTCGCCTTCGAATCTCTGCGGATCCAGGGCGCCGTTATTGATTAGCGCCGCACCAGTGACGATCAGCAGCGGGCAATCCCGTGCCGCTGCGGCGAGCCTCGGTGCGTGGAGCTGTACCGTTTCGTCCAGAATCTCGCTGGCCAGGGAGATCGCGTCCTCGAACTCTAGGTCCCCAATCTCGACGACGGTGGTCTCGCTCACGTGCAGCCCCGCCCTGGCAAGCGCGCGGCGGGCATGAGCCATGCCGTAGGGGCGCATGGAGAGCAGCACGTTGGCAGAGGCGTTTACGCTAAGAACCCCGGAGACGACCTTTTCCAGAGGGAGAGTGTCGTCGTGTGCGTCGTCGACGATCACCAGCAGCTTGCCCGTGCTTGGCAGTTCCCTGAACGCGCCCGGACCGATGGTGGAATCAGGTCCGAGCACTCTTACTTCGACGGCAGGCTCTGCGTCACGCAGCGCTTCGCACAGGGCCGTCGCGATCTTCGTTTTCCCGACTCCGCCCCGGCCGACGAGGAGTGTGACGTGTCCTTGCTCGCTCCTGGCGAACGGTACAAGGCTGTCCATTGTCTGCGTGCGTCCGACGAGTTGCCAACGGTGCGTGTAGACGGAGCCCCTGTTTACCTGACGGAGGTAGTCGTCGGGTTTCATCCAGGGGTCCGGCTCCACGGTCCCGTGTACCAGCGTGTCGATGTACATGTAACCGGTATTGGCGATTCCGCCCTCGGCGGCAGTCGCTGGCCCTGTGTGCGACAGCTGTACAGGGGCCTGAGGAGTGTGGGCGGCTCCCGGAGCCGGTCCGCGATAGCCGGTTACGGCCGTGCCCTCGCTCGCGGCTTGGGCGTTGCCGGTGTCCGACACGGATACTGATGGCTCGGTCGCCTCGTCCCGAGCTTTGCCTGATGCTTTCGCCATCGGTGCGCGGGTCCTAGTTCGAGTAGTCGATGCCAGAGACGGAGTTCTCGCCGCTGGCTTCGCCAGTGCGCTCAGCTGTGGCCGCGCCACGCCCCCGGCCGCCCGGTCGTCTGATGCCGGTGACGCCGCCGCTAGTCGCCTTCCCAGTCCGGCTGGCCCTGTCCGTGGGGCCGGCCGGGGACGGGTGCTGGAACAGAGCCCAAACCAGGGCCACGATGCCGATGGCGGCTTGGATGGAGGCACCCACCAGCGCTCCCGTGTCGGGGCTGTTCAGCAGCCAGAACAGTGGAGTGGAAACGATCCCCACCACTGCTAGCACGATGACTGTGATCTTTCGGCCCAGCGTCATGCGGGTCCTCCCAGTGTGCTGCCAGGACGGCGACCCGCCCATTTGCATGATCTCGCCACGTGTTCGTCTGCCATAAGGAACGCGCTCTGTAGCCCCTGTGGTTCCTGGGCTCCTCGCACGGCGTCAGCATTGCTGACGCCGCACAGTGATGCGTGAACCTCCTTGAGTGCCAAGCCGTACCAGCCCAACCTTCCTGCACTTGCGACAGGTGGGCTGACCCGTGCAAGCGGGATCCGTTGCTAGATGAGCAGCACTGCAGTTTTGGTGGGACTTGATCACACTGTTGATCAGATCCAGAGGGACTGCTCATCTTTGCTGGGAACGGACACCTATCGTGCTCAGGCTCACACACCCGTACGAGTGGTTCGGAACACTTTTGCAAGCGGGTGCTTGCAAAAGTTAGCGCCGAGGGTCCACCATCGAGGCATGGCATCACTCAACGTCGGCAGTCTCGGCGAGTACCTGCGTGAGCAGCGGCGCACCGCGCAGCTGTCGCTGCGGCAGCTCGCGGATGCCGCCGGGGTGTCCAATCCCTATCTCAGCCAGATCGAGCGCGGGCTGCGCAAGCCCAGTGCCGAGGTGCTGCAGCAGGTCGCCAAGGCGCTGCGGATCTCCGCCGAGACGCTCTACGTCCGGGCGGGGATCCTGGACGAGCGGGAGCGGGACGAGCTGGAGACGCGGGCGGTGATTCTGGCCGATCCGTCGATCAACGAGCGGCAGAAGAGCGTGCTGCTGCAGATCTACGCCTCCTTCCGCAAGGAGAACGGGTTCGAGGACGAGCCCGGGGGTGAGGAGGGGAGTGCGTCCGGTGCGGATGCGCCCTTCAATGCCGACGGCAGTGCTGCCGATACAGCTTCAAAGCCTTCAAAACCCTCACACTGAGTCTGATGATCCGGGAGGACCACAGTCATGGCCATCACCGATGACCTGCGCAAGACCCTCACCGACCCGACCCCCCTCTACTTCGCCGCCGGTACGGCCGATCTCGCCGTGCAGCAGGCGCGCAAGGTTCCGGCGCTGATCGAGCAGCTGCGGGCCGAGGCGCCGGAGCGCATCGAGGCCGTGCGCAACACCGACCCCAAGGTCGTGCAGGAGAAGGTGACCGGGCAGGCCAAGGAGGCGCAGGCCAGCTTCCAGGCCAGGGTCACCGAGGTGATCGGGGCGTTCGACACCGATCTGAAGAAGCTGGGCGAGAGCGCCCAGGACCTGGCGCTGCGCAGCGTGGGTGTGGCCGCCGAGTACGCGGTCCGGGCCCGCGAGACGTACGAGAAGGTCGCCGAGCGCGGCGAGCAGACCGTGCGCACCTGGCGCGGTGAGACGGCCGAGGAGATCGTCGAGATCGCCGTTGTCGTCGAGCCGCGCAAGGAGTCCAAGCCGGTCGGCGAGCCGGTCGCCAAGCCCGCGCCCGCCGCCCCGGCGGCCAAGGACGGGACCAAGGCGGCGTCGAAGCCGGCCGCCAAGCCCGCGCCCGCCACCAGGGCCGTCAAGGCGGAGGCCAAGCCCGCGCCCGCCAAGAAGGCGCCCGCGCGCAAGCCCGCCGCCAAGAAGACCACACCGCCCACCGCCAAGTAGCGCGACCGGCGCGACGGCCGGCCGGAGTGCCGGAGGGGCGGCCGGGCACCTTTCGGGGTGTCCCGGCCGTTGTCCCGGTACCTTGGCCGCGAGGCGCTCATCCACGTATTAGGCGGTGCACATCATGTTGCTCGAAGGCTTCAACTCAATCCTCGGGCTGATCTACACGGCGATGCTCGTGCTCGCCGTCGTGGCCCTGATCATGGCCGCGGTGGTCCGCGAGGACGCCTACCGGGCGGCCGGGAAGCAGACCAAGCCCTTCTGGCTGATCATTCTCGGTGTCACGGTGGTGGTGAACCTCTGGGTGCCCATGCTCTTCGTGCAGCTCGCCGGGCTGGTCGCGACCATCGTGTACTTCGTGGACGTGCGGCCGGCGCTCAAGGCCGTCATGGGCGGCGGCAACCGCCGCGGCGGTTCGAGCAGCGACGGCCCGTACGGGCCCTACAACGGCGGGCGCTGAGCGCCTGCGGGTGACACCTGTCCGGGGCGGGGGCGCGGAATGCTCCCGCCCCGGCCGCCGTGGTACGGCTTGCGGCGCTCGGCGTCCTCGTGGCGGTCGAGCAGCAGGACCGCGACGTCGTCGGTCAGTTCGCCGCCGTTCAGCTCGCGGACGCGGGCGACCGCGGCCTCCAGCAGGGCATCGCCGGTGAGGCCCTCCGCCAGCTGACGGTTGATCATCGCGACCATCCCGTCCTGCCCGAGGCGCTGGGTGCCGGTGCCGATCCGGCCCTCGATCAGCCCGTCCGTGTACATCATCAGGCTCCAGGAGCCGCCCAGTTCCACCTGCCGGCGCGGCCACCGGGCGCGTGGCAGCAGGCCGAGTGCCGGGCCGCCGTCCTGGTACGGAAGCAGATGCGCCGCCCGGCCCTGGCGGGCGATCAGCGGTGCGGGGTGGCCCGCCAGGCAGAGGCCCGCCCGGCGGCCGTCGGGGGCGATGTCCACCGTGCAGAGCGTCGCGAAGATCTCCTCGCTCTCCCGTTCGTGCTCCAGGACCTGCTGGAGCGTGGAGAGCAGCTCGTCGCCGCAGAGACCGGCCAGGGTCAGTGCCCGCCAGGCGATGCGCAGCTCCACGCCGAGCGCCGCCTCGTCCGGGCCGTGCCCGCAGACGTCGCCGATCATCACGTGGACCGTGCCGTCGGGCGTGCGGACCGTGTCGTAGAAGTCCCCGCCGAGCAGCGCACGGCTGCGGCCGGGGCGGTAGCGGGCGGCGAAGTGCAGATCGGAGCCGTCGAGCAGCGGGGTGGGGAGCAGGCCGCGCTCCAGGCGGGCGTTCTCCTGGGCCCGCAGCCGGGACTCGGTGAGCTGGTGCTGCGCGACGTCGGCGCGTTTGCGCTCGACGGCGTAGCGGATGGCGCGGCTGAGCAGCCTGCCGTCGAGCTCGTCGCGGAAGAGGTAGTCCTGCGCCCCCACCCGTACCGCCTCCGCGGCCAGCTCGGCGTCCTCCTGGGCGGTGAGCGCGATGACGGCGTGCCGGGGCGCGATCCGCAGCACGTGCTTGAGGGTGGCCAGGTTGTCCGCGTCCTCGCCCTGCGCGGTGCGCGCCTCGCTGCCGGTCGACAGGGCCAGGTCCAGCAGGATGCAGTCCACGTCGTCGGTGAGGAGCCGGCCCGCCTCTGTCAGGTTGCGGGCGCTGCGGATACGGACCCGGGTGCCGGCCGTGGCGGGCAGTTCCGGGACGGTGAGCGTGCCCGCCGGGTCGTCCTCGATCACCAGGAGGGTGAGGTCGGCGCCATAGCTGGTCTCCGCAGCGGGAACGGAACGCTGCTGCGGTACGGGTACGGGCATCGAATCGGGTTTCCTTCCCTCCCCCCGAGGGCGCGGCGGAGCGACGATCGACGACCCGCCAGACGGGGACGATAGCGGTACGGGATGTGGGAACGGAATGGCGCCCGATGCGTGTCGGCCGTTCCGGGAACGGCCTTAAGCCGCGGAAGGCCGCAGATCCGGCGGGATGCGGCGGGGACACGGCGGTTTCCGGCGCATGACAAAGGTCACGTGGAGCGGCGGGCTCCGGGTGGCGCGGGTCACGGCTGCGGGGCGGGAGGCTGATTCCGGCCCGGCGGCGGCGACGGAATCCGTTCCGTTTCGGGGTTCCGGGGGCTTCCGGGGGGCTTCGGGAGGGCCTTAAGAGTGCCTTGAGGCTCTCTTAAGGTTGCCGGCGCGCGTACGGGCCGGGAACCGGTACGTACCCAGGTCAGGCTGCGGGGAGCCCGACCGGTGCCGTTCCCGGTCTGCGGCTGATACTTGTCCCGTCCTGCGGCTGTTACTTGTTCCGGCCCGCGGCTGTTACTTGTCCGGGCGTACGACTCCGAGGATCTCCATCGATCCCGCCCCCGTGATCGTGACGTCGCGGCCGGGGCGCGGGGCGTGCACGATCGCGCCGTCGCCGATGTACATCCCGACGTGCGTGGCGTCGCCGAAGTAGATGACCAGGTCGCCGGGGCGCATGTCCTTGACGGCGACGTGCGGCAGCTGACGCCACTGCTCCTGCGAGGTGCGCGGGATCGGGTGACCGGCCGCCGCCCACGCCTGCGACGTCAGCCCCGAGCAGTCGTACGACGCGGGGCCCACGGCGCCCCACTTGTACGGCTTGCCGATCTGTGAGGTCGCGAAGGCCACCGCCTTCTTGCCGCTCGCGCTCGCTCCCCGGTTGATCTCCTTGAGCGCGCCGGAACTCAGCCAGGCCGTCTGCGACTTGTACTCCGCCTGCTGTTCGAGCTGGAGGAGCCGGGCCCGCTCCTTCTTCTCCAGCTGGGACTCCAGCTTCTTCGCCGCCGCGATCTGTTCGTTGATCTTCTTCTTGGCCTTGGCCTGCTTGACGCGACTGGCTTCGAGCTTGGTCCAGTTGGTGCTCGCGTCCTGGGTGTACGTCTCCAGGTCCTCCTGGGTCCTGTTCAGTTCACCGAGAACGCCCTTGGCGGCCTGCTGGCCCTGGTGGGCCCGGCTGATCCCGTCCAGGAAGAGCTGCGGGTCGCCGCTGAGCATCAACTGGGCGCCGGGCGGCAGTCCGGCGTTGCGGTACTGCTCACGGGCCTGGGCGCCCGCCCTGCTCTTGAGCTCGGCGATCTTCGCCTGGCCCTCGACTATGGCCTGCGCCAGCTTGACGATCTCGCCCGACTGCTTCTTGGACCGCTCCTCCGCGAGGTTGTACGCGTCCGTCGCCGCCCCCGCCTTGCGGTAGAGGTCGTCGATTTTCGCGCGCACCTCTTCGAGGCTCTTCTTCCCGGAGGTCCCGGAGGTCCCGGAGGCCCCGGATGCCTCGGCGTCCCCGGACTTCGGCGGCTGCTCCGGCGCGGGGGGCGCGGGCGTGGCGAAGGCCTGGACCGGTGCGGCCAGTACGGCCAGCGCGCAGACCAGTGTGATCGCCGCGGCGGCACTGTGGCGTCGGTTCACGAGCTCCCCCTCCGGACAGATCCACCCGGATCTGATTTACCGTCAGTAACTTATGGCACCGACGAGATCGTGCCATGCCGTACCGAAAAGCAACAGAGGCTCACGCATCTCCGGTCCATTCCGGTCAAGTCCCCGGCGCCGCAGCCGTGCTCCCCCCACCGCTCCCCGTATCTGGGACGAACGGTGCCCGGCCGACGTTCCCGGCGGACGGGGAGTTCCCCCGATCCGGGCGGGACCCGCTACCGCCGCGCCTACTGTTCGGGCTTCAGCGCCGCCCAGTTCACCGTGACTTCGCCCTGCCGCCACCGCCGTACCCCGTCCGCCAGCGGCCAGTCCCCGGACAGTGCCCGTACCGCCGTGATCCAGCGCTGCCGGGCGCCCAGCGAGGCGTACGGCGCCGCAGCGGCCCAGGCCCGGTCGAAGTCGCGCAGGAACGCGTGGACGGGCTCGCCCGGCACATTGCGGTGGATGAGTGCCTTGGGCAGCCGTTCCGCGAGGTCGGAGGGCCGGTCGAGGGAGCCGAGCCGGGTCGCGAACGTCACCGTGCGCGGGCCCTCCGGACCGAGCGCCACCCACACGTGCCGGCGCCCGATCTCGTCGCAGGTGCCCTCCACCAGCAGCCCGCCCGGGGCGAGCCGGGCGCACAGGCGCTGCCAGACCGCGGCGACCTCGCCCTCGTCGTACTGGCGCAGCACGTTCGCCGCCCGGATCAGCACGGGCCGCTCGGGCAGCGGGATCTCGAAGCCGCCGTGCCTGAAGGTGAGCCCCTCGCGCTCGTACGGCTTCGCCGCGGCCACCCGCTCCGGGGAGATCTCGATGCCGACCACCGCGGTGCGCGGTTCTGCGCCGCGCAGCCGCTCCAGCAGCTCGACGGCGGTCCAGGGCGCGGCGCCGTACCCCAGGTCGACCGCGACGGGGGTCTCGGCGCGGCGCAGGGCGGGGCCGTGGGTGGCGGCGATCCAGCGGTCCATGCGGCGCAGCCGGTTCGGGTTGGTGGTCCCGCGGGTCGCGGTGCCGATGGGGCGCATGGCACAGAGCGTAACGAGCGGCGTGGAGCGGATGGCGCAGTGGAGTCGCGGCGACGCGCCGGACACGTACCGTAATGATTTGGCAAAGCGGAAATGAAAGGAGGGATTCCACTGTTCCAGCCCATCGAAGGGACCGTGTGCCCCTTCGGTGCCATGCCTTGTGCCATGCCTTGAACGAGTCGGTACAAGTGCCCTGAACGAGGAGGACCGGACGACGTGAGCCAGTACGTCTCTCGGCTCGGCAGCAGCCGCGTCGCACCGCGTCTCAGGTTCCCCGCCGGTTTCTCCGGCTCCTTCCCGGGCGGCCACCGCAAGCCCCGCCGGATCGCGATGCTCTCCGTGCACACCTCCCCGCTGCACCAGCCGGGGACGGGCGACGCGGGCGGCATGAACGTCTACATCGTGGAGCTGGCGAAGCGGCTCGCCGCGATCAACATCGAGGTCGAGATCTTCACCCGCTCCACCACCGGCGCGCTGCCGCCCGCGGTCGAGCTGTCGCCCGGTGTGCTGGTGCGCCATGTCGACGCGGGGCCGTACGAGGGGCTGGCCAAGGAGGAGCTGCCCGCCCAGCTCTGCGCCTTCACCCACGGCGTGATGCAGGCGTGGGCCGGTCAGCGCCCCGGCTACTACGACCTGGTGCACTCCCACTACTGGCTCTCCGGCCATGTCGGCTGGCTCGCCGCCCAGCGCTGGGGCGTCCCGCTCGTCCACGCCATGCACACCATGGCGAAGGTCAAGAACGCGTCGCTCGCCGAGGGCGACACCCCCGAGCCCGCCGCCCGGGTCATCGGTGAGACGCAGATCGTCAGCGCGGCCGACCGGCTGGTCGCGAACACCGCGGAGGAGGCGGACCAGCTCGTCCGCTTCTACGAGGCCGCCCCGGAGGCGGTCGCCGTCGTGCACCCCGGCGTGAACCTGGACCGCTTCCGCCCCGCCGACGGGCGCGCCGCGGCGCGGGCCCGGCTGGGGCTGCCGCAGGACGCCCTGGTCCCGCTCTTCGCGGGCCGCATCCAGCCGCTGAAGGCCCCTGACGTGCTGCTGCGCGCGATCGCGGTGCTGCTGGACCGCGACCCCTCGCTGCGCTCGCGCATCGTCGTACCGGTCGTCGGCGGCCCCAGCGGCAGCGGGCTCGCCAAGCCGGAGGGGCTCCAGAAGCTCGCGGCCCGGCTCGGCATCGCGGACGTCGTACGGTTCCAGCCGCCGGTTGGGCAGGATCAGCTCGCCGACTGGTTCCGGGCCGCGTCCGTGCTGGTCATGCCCTCGTACAGCGAGTCCTTCGGCCTGGTCGCCATCGAGGCCCAGGCGGCCGGCACCCCGGTGGTCGCGGCGGCCGTGGGCGGGCTGCCGGTGGCGGTGCGGGACGGGGTGAGCGGCTTCCTGATCCCGGGCCACGACCCGGCGGCGTACGCGGAGGCGCTGGCGCGCTTCGCGGACGCGCCGGAGCTGGTCACCCGGATGGGCGACGCGGCCGCGGAGCACGCCCAGCGGTTCGGCTGGGACACGGCTGCGGCGGCGACGGCGGACGTGTACACGGAGGCGATGCAGGACCACCGCCGACAGGTGCGCTCGCGCCAGGTGTGAGGCGTACGCGGCACTCGCGCCAGGTGTGTGGCGCCCAAGAGGGACCCCCGCTACGTGTGAGGCGCCCAAGCGGTACTCGCGCTACGTGTGAGGCGTACGCGTTCGAACCGCTCGGCTGATCCGACGTACGCTCGGACCATGGCTGATGCACCCGAGGAAGCGGCGGCGACGAACCAGGCCGGGCAGGTGGCGCAGGTCATCGAGGCGACGCTCGACGACGCCGGGCTCGACTGGGAGAGCCCCGCGCCCGGCAGCTACGTCGTACCGCTGCCCGGCACCCGCAAGCTGTCCACCACCTGCTCGCTGCTGGTCGGCACGCACTCCCTCTCCCTCAACGCCTTCGTCATCCGGCACCCCGACGAGAACGAGCCGGCCGTGCACCGGTGGCTGCTGGAGCACAACCTCCGCCTGTTCGGCGTGAGTTACGCCGTCGACTCCCTCGGGGACATCTACCTCGTCGGCAAGCTGCCGCTCTCGGTGGTCACCGCCGAGGAGCTGGACCGGCTGCTGGGCGTGGTCCTGGAGGCCGCCGACGGGGCCTTCAACTCCCTCCTGGAGCTGGGGTTCGCGAGCGCGATCCGCAAGGAGTACGAGTGGCGGGTGTCGCGCGGCGAATCCACCCGGAACCTGGACGCGTTCACGCATCTGACTCAGCGCCCGACCGGCTGACGCGCGTCAACTGAGCCAAGCCGCGCGTCAACTGACCCAAGCCACACCTCAATTCCCCGACGCGGGCCCCTTTCGTCGCGCCGGGGCACGTGGCATGCTCACCGCCGACGCAGACATGAACGTCGTTCACATTCATGAAAGGCGGATCGGGCTCATGGCGACCAGGGCGAACATGGGGAACATCAGCAGGCGTGGACTGCTCGGCAGCGCGGTGGCCGTCGCCGCGGCAGCGGCAACCGGAGCAGCCGGCAGCGGGACGGCGTTCGCGGCACCGGGCGACGGCGCCCCAGCCGGCACAGCAACCGCCGGCACAGCAACCGCCGGCACAGCAACCGCCGGCACCGCGAACGTCGGTACCGCGACCCGTGCGGGCGGCGGCAGACCGCAGAACACCCCGCTCTGGCGGGAGTTCGCCGCGGCGCCCCTCACCCACCCGCAGATCCCGTTCATCGGCCGGTCCGGCTACCGCGGCGGCTCAGACCTGCCGCGCCACCGCCCGTACACCGGCCACGCCTTCACCGCCAACGTCCTGCACTACGGCGCCAGGCCCGACAACTCCGCCGACGCCGCCCCCGCGATCAACCGCGCCATCGCCGCAGCCGGAGAGCACGGCGGTGGCACGGTGCTCATCCCCGAAGGCACGTACCGCATCGACGACATCATCCGCATCGGCCACAGCAACGTCGTCGTGCGCGGCGCGGGCAGCGGCCGTACCAAGCTGTACGCGACCCGCAGCCTCACCGAGCTGATCGGCGTCTACGGCAGCCGGTACGGCGGCGACAAGTCCAGCTGGTCCTGGGCGGGCGGCCTCATCTGGCTCTGCCCCCAGGACCGTTGGGCCTCCCTCACCGACGCGATCAAGGCGAAGGACTGGCCCTTCGAGGGCTGGACCGGCAACAAGCGCGACGAGTGGCGCACCCTGACCACCGTCGCCCCCGCCCGCCTCGGCGATCGTACGATCACCGTCGACGACACCCGGAAGCTGAAGCGCGGCGCACTGGTCCTGCTCCGTCTTGCCGACGACTCCGCGCACACCCTCCTGGAGCACATGGCGGGCGGCGGGCCCGGACCGGAGGCGTACTACTGGGACGACAAGACCAAGCTGACCTCGTACGTTCCCTACGAATGGCCCGTCCGCATCACCGCCGTGCACGGCCGCCGCGTCACCCTGGAACGTCCCCTCCCGCTCGACATCCGTCCCGAGTGGGACCCGCGCCTGACCACCCTGGCCACCCCGCTCACCGGCTCCGGCGTCGAGGGGCTGACGCTCGAAGCGGTCGAGACCCCGCAGTCGCAGCACCTGCTCGACAAGGGGTACAACGGCGTCGCGTTCCAGTGCGCGTACGACTGCTGGGCCGACGACATCACCGTCCGCCACGTCGACAACGGCTTCGGCCTCATCGGCGCCTCCGCCTGCACCCTGCGCCGCACGAGGGTCGCGGGGCGCGGTTCGCACCACCCGTACTACTGCCGCGAGGGCAGCCACGACAACCTGATCGAGGACTTCACCATCGAGCAGCGCACCGTCCCGGCACCCGCCGGGACCCAGCTGCACGGCATCAACGTCGAGGGGCTGTCCAGCTACAACGTCTGGTCGCGCGGCGTGATGGAGATGGGCACGTTCGACTCGCACCGGGGGATGCCGTTCGCGAACGTCCGCACCGACATCACCGTGAACAACAACGGGCAGCACGGCGGCGACGCGAGCGCCGGCCCCCTGTTCGGCGCCCGCTTCACCCACTGGAACATCAGGGTGACCAACGGCCGGGCCGGCCTGATGCGCATCGACGGCCTCGCCCCGTACAGCGCGAGCGTCGGGATCAGCGAGGTGACGGAGTTCGGCCAGATCGACGTCCCCGACTTCACCGGCGACCTGCACACCCGCCTGGAGGCGTACGGCACGCCGGAGGCCGTCCGCCCGCAGAACCTGCACGACGCCCAACGAGCCCTGGGCCGCTGACGGACGGAGGTCGGCGCTGCGGCGGCCTCTCGGTCAGGCCCGCAGCGCCGACTCCACCTGCGGCCTCTCGGTCAGGCCCGCAGCGCCGACTCCACCTCACCAAGGGCCGTTTCGAGCCGGGGTGCCACTTCCTTCCACGCCCAGGCCAACTGCTCCGCGTCCGCCTTCCGGGGCACCGTCTCCACCAGCATGATCAGGTAGAGGTACGAGCGGTAGAGCGCGAGGCGCAGCCGCAGCGAACCGTCGAACTCCACCGGCCCGCCCGGCGCCGACTCCCCGTATCCGTCCAGGAGATCCTTGTCCTCCTCGATGTCCGCGAAGAGGGCGAGCGAGACGAAGTCGGCGGCCGGGTCGCCCCAGAACATCCGCTCCCCGTCGATGATCCCGCCGACCCGCCGCGCCCCCGGCTCCCCGGACACCAGGATGTTGCCCTGCCACAGGTCGAAGTGGACCAGGGCGGGGCGCGTCACGTCGTCCAGTACGTACGAGGCGGCGGCGAGCAGCCCACGTATGCCGGGGACGGTACGCGGCAGCCTCGCCGCGTAGGTCAGCGCGTCGTCCAGCACGGCATCGGTCATCGTGGTGAACGCCTGCCGCCAGGTCGGCGCCAACGGGGCGAGCGCCGCGGAGGGGTAGCCGAATCCGCCGGGCGCCGGGGCGGTGTGCAGCCGGCCGACGAAGCGCCCGAGCTCCGCGCGCAACCGCTGCTCCTCGCCGTCGGCCATCGTGCCGGTCACCTCGTGCCAGGGCTGCCCGGGGCACGCGTTCATGATCACGTACGCGCCCCCGGGGGCGGTGGCGTCGAGCCCGCTGTGGACGAGGCGGGGGACCGGGGTGTCCTCGGTGAGGGCGGCTGCCGCGTTGTAGAAGGCGACCTCGTTGACCAGCAGGTCGCGTTCGTACTCCAGGTGCGCCCCGGCCTTCACGGGCGGCGGTGTCTTCACCACCCACTCCCGGCCGTCGGTGAGCCGGACCCGGGTGACGGCGTTGTACGTGCCGCCGGTGAGCGGTTCGCACGAGGCGATCAGCTCCGGCGGCACACCCACGGAACCGAGCACGGCGGACAGGGCGGAATCGATCGGCATCAGCGGACCCCCTTCGGGTGGTCACCCGGGTACGTGTCGCGGCCGGCCGGGGCGAAGACCCAGCTCAGAGCGTGCCCGGGGTGATCACGACGTAGTCACGATCAGGGGCAATGCCCGGTCTGACGGATTGCCAAACCACAGCGGGCTCATAGAGTTGGCGCACCCCCACGATCTCTTCCCGGCCGCGCCGAACCCGGCGGCGGCTGCCTTCGTGCGGGCGAAACGACTTGATACAGAAGGATGGGCCATGCGACCCACTGCCATACGCCGTACCGCTGTTGCCGCCACCGTGATGTCCCTGGCCCTGCTCACCGCGGCCTGCGGTTCGGACGCGGCGGACAAGGACGGCGGCGACAAGGGCAAGGCGGACGGGGCCTCCCCGGCCAAGCCCGCCGCCGCCAAGGCGCTGACCGCCGCCGAGCTGGAGAAGGTCTCGCTGGCCCAGGGTGACGTCAAGGGCCACAAGGTCTCCAAGGCCGGTCCCCAGGACGCCGTTTCCGCCGATGACGTCAGAGTGGACAAGGCCGCCTGCGAGGTCTTCGGCGACGCCCTGATGGGCGCCAAGTCCGGTTCCCCCGCCGCGTCCACCCAGCGCAAGGTGATCAGCGAGCCGAAGAAGGGCGCCGGCGAGGACAGTGCCGACCTCGACGAGGCGTTCAAGGCGGCCTTCGACATCACGACGACGCTCACCACGCTCTCCACCTACGAGGGCAAGGGCGCGGAGGAGTCCCTGGCCGGCCTGCGGACGGCGGCGACCGGGTGCGCGTCCGGCTTCACGCTGACGGCGGGCGGGACCAAGCAGAAGATCGTCAAGATCGAGGAGGAGCAGGTCAAGGGCGGCGACGACGCCGTCGGCTGGACGGTGACCATCTCGTCGGAGGGCGACAGCACGACGATGAAGCTGGTGCAGGTCCGCCAGGGCGCCACGGTGGCCTCGTTCGCCGCGCTCAACCTGGGCGCGGCCGCCTCCGGCGAAGGCTTCGAGATGCCGACCGCCGTGATCGACGCGCAGGCCGCCAAGCTGGCCTGACCGCCGGTCAGAGCCCCTTCCGGCCCCCGACCGTACTCGGTCAGGGCAGCGGGACGAGCCGCACCACGGTGACGGTCAGCACCGAACCGGAGACGTAATAGAGCACGATCGCCCCGGCGACGGTGGCCTCACGGCGATCGTGCTCCTCCTTGACGGCGGACGACCCGTGCCCGTACGGCTCACGCCCCAGGGAACGTGCCATCTGGTCCCGGAAGGTCTCGCCGTCCCGCATCTTGGCCAGGGTGTCATCGGCAGGTGGCGCATAGGAGATCCGGAAGCTCAAGCGACGTTCCGCCTCTCGGCCTCGTCCCGCGCCAGCCGGTCCAGAATCCGCTCGGCCTCCGGATCGGGCACGGCCTCCAGCATCCAGTGCCGCATCACGGCCTGGATCTCATGCACCCCGGCCCCGTTGATGGCACCGTCGAACTCCTCGCGTCTCGCCTCGGGCAGGGCGGCGCGGATGGCCGGGATGCTGTTGGGCACCTCGACCTCGGCACCCCCGACAAAGGTCTTCAGGGGCTCACCCATAGCCGCTCTCCCGATCTCCCCGCATGCGCCACAGGGTACGACGAGGGGCACGGGGCGTCACCTCCGCCCGCTGCACCAGCGCGACTTGGGGACGGGTAGCCCTCACGGTGCCCGTCGCGGCGGTCCGGCGTCCCGGCGGCCCGGAGTCTCACCCGGTGGCCCGGCGGCCCGGCGCACGAAAAAGCTCCCACCACGCGGACGAGCCGCGGATGGGAGCTTCTTCGGTACGGGAGCCGCTTCGGCTCCGCTGGTTACTTCTTCTTGCCCTGGTTCTTCACGGCCTCGATGGCGGCCTTCGCCGCGTCCGGGTCGAGGTAGGTGCCGCCCGGCTTCAACGGGCGGAAGTCCGCGTCCAGTTCGTAGGCGAGCGGGATGCCGGTCGGGATGTTCAGGCCCGCGATGTCGGCGTCGGAGACGCCGTCGAGGTGCTTGACCAGGGCGCGGAGGCTGTTGCCGTGGGCGGCGACCAGGACCGTGCGGCCGGCCAGCAGGTCCGGGACGATGCCGTCGTACCAGTACGGGAGCATGCGGACGACGACGTCCTTGAGGCACTCGGTGCGCGGGCGCAGCTCCGGCGGGATCGTCGCGTAGCGCGGGTCGCCGCTCTGCGAGTACTCGGCGCCGTCCACGAGCTCCGGGGGCGGGGTGTCGTAGGAGCGGCGCCAGAGCATGAACTGCTCCTCGCCGAACTCGGCGAGGGTCTGGGCCTTGTCCTTGCCCTGGAGGGCTCCGTAGTGGCGCTCATTCAGCCGCCAGGAGCGGTGCACGGGGATCCAGTGGCGGTCCGCGGCCTCCAGCGAGAGCTGGGCGGTGCGGATCGCGCGCTTCTGGAGCGAGGTGTGCACGACGTCGGGAAGCAGGCCGGCCTCCGTCAGCAGCTCACCGCCGCGGACCGCCTCCTTCTCGCCCTTCGGGGTCAGGTTGACGTCCACCCAACCGGTGAACTGATTTGTCGCGTTCCATTCACTCTCGCCGTGGCGGAGGAGGATCAGCTTGTACGGTGCGTCGGCCATGCGTCCGAGCCTAATCGAACCCGTGAGGGCCGCGCGCGCCCGGCCACAGGGCGGACAGCGGGACGGACGGGGGAGCCGGGGCGGCTTCGATTGACGGGAGGCGTCAATTGGGTGGCAGGGCGCAATCCGTGGTTCGTAATGTTCGGATCGTCGGCGGGCCTCTTACCGCCTCATCCGTTCACGTACGTCCCTGGGGGAACCCGCATGTCTGTCGCCGCGCTCAGGCGGGCCACCCGCGACACCGTCTCCGGGCTCCCCAGGGAGTTCTGGTGGCTGTGGACCAGCACCCTGGTCAACCGGCTCGGGGCGTTCGTCGCCACGTTCATGGCCCTGTACCTGACCCTGGACCGGGGCTACTCGGCCTCGTACGCCGGGCTGGTCGCCGCCCTGCACGGGCTCGGCGGGGTCGTCTCCTCGCTCGGGGCAGGGGTGATGGCCGACCGGTTCGGGCGGCGGCCCACGATGCTGGTCGCGCAGGTCTCCACGGCCGTCTCGGTGGCCGTGCTCGGCTTCATGGTCCATCCGGTGGCCATCGCCGGTGTCGCCTTCTTCGTCGGCATGTCGAGCAACGCCTCGCGGCCCGCCGTGCAGGCGATGATCGCCGACATCGTCCCGGCGAAGGACCGGGTCCGGGCCTTCTCGCTCAACTACTGGGCGATCAATCTTGGCTTCGCGGTCTCCTCCGCCGGTGCCGGGTTCATCGCGGAGTACAGCTATCTCGCCGGCTTCGTCGGCGAGGCCCTGATGACCCTGTTCTGCGCCGTCGTCGTCTTCATGAAGGTGCCGGAGTCCCGACCGGAGAAGGCCGCCGCGCGCACCGGGGCCGACGGCGCACCGGGCGGCCCGGAGAACGACGACGTACGGCTCGGCACCGTGCTGCGCGACGGGCGGTTCATGGGGGTCGTCGGGCTGTCCTTCGTCATCGCCCTGATCTTCCAGCAGGGGTACGTGGGACTGCCGGTGGCCATGGGGACGGACGGGTTCAGCAGCTCCGACTTCGGTACCGCCATCGCCGTCAACGGCGTGCTGATCGTGGTGCTCCAGATCCCGGTCACCCGCTTCATCCAGCACCGCGACCCGCGCAGGCTGCTCATCGTGTCGTCGCTGCTGGCGGGGTACGGATTCGGGCTGACCGCGTTCGCCGGTTCGGTCGCCGTGTACGCGCTGACGATCTGCGTGTGGACCGTCGCCGAGATCGTCAACGCGCCCGTGCAGAACGGCCTGGTCGTCCAGCTCTCCCCGGCCCACGGGCGGGGCCGCTACCAGGGCATGTACACGCTCTCCTGGGCCGCCGCCGCGCTGGTCGCCCCGCTGCTGTCCGGGGTGGTCATCGACCATTTCGGGGCCGGGTGGCTCTGGGGGATGTGCGCGGTACTGGGCACCGTCGCGGCCCTCGGGTACCGGCTGCTGATGCGGAACCTGCCGCAGGCAGACGTGATGGCCGGGTTCACGCTGCCCGGTCCGGACGCCGTGTCCGAGCCCGGCACCGGTCATGCGCCCACTGTGGAGCGGACCGCCTGACCCGGACGGCCGAACAGCGGTGGGCGCCCCGCTCCGGGGCGCCCACCGCTGTTCCGCGTCCGTCAGCCCGAGCAGCCGCCGCACTGGCACGGCGCTCCGGACTGGCATCCGCACCCGCAGCCCGAGCCGCATCCGCAGGCACCGAGGACGGCTCCCTGCGCGAGGTCGGCGGACGTCTCCTGCTGGGGTTCGGTCGTGGGGGAATCGGCCATGGTTCCTCCTCAAGGCGTACGACAGGGCCGTACGCCCGCACGGGGCCCACGACCGGGGCGTACGGACAAGTCGTGCCGCCCCACCCCATTGCATGCCCACCCGGGCAGGCGCATCAACGGCGCACACATGCAGGAACCCATGTGCGAGAAAACGCGCCGTCGTACGCCTGGCGCCCCTCCCGCGCGTGCACGAGAGAAGGCGCCGTCGTAGGCCCGTCCCGTTCCGCTTCCCGTTCCGCTTCCCGTTCCGCTACGCGCCGTCCACCGGCGCCGCCTGCTGGATCTCGTCCGCGTGCTCGCCCGTCACCAGGTAGACCACGCGCTTGGCGACCGAGACCGCGTGGTCGGCGAACCGTTCGTAGTAGCGGCCCAGCAGCGTCACGTCGACGGCCGTCTCGATGCCGTGCTTCCAGCGGTCGTCCATCAGGTGCTGGAACAGCGTGCGGTGCAGCAGGTCCATCTCGTCGTCGTCCTGCTCCAGCTGGAGCGCCAGGTCGACGTCCTTGGTGATGATCACCTCGGCGGCCTTGGCCATCAGGCGCTGCGCCAGCTGCCCCATCTCCAGGATGGTGGCGTGCAGGTCGTGCGGCACCGCCGTCTGCGGGAAGCGCAGCCGGGCCAGCTTGGCGACGTGCTGGGCGAGGTCGCCCGAGCGCTCCAGGTCGGCGCTCATCCGGAGCGAGGTGACCACGATCCGCAGGTCCGTGGCCACCGGCTGCTGGCGGGCCAGCAGCGCGATGGCCCTGGCCTCCAGGTCGTGCTGGAGGTCGTCGACCTTCTGGTCCGCGGCGATCACCGTCTCCGCGAGCTTGAGATCGGCATCGAGCATGGACGTCGTCGCCCGGCCGATCGCCGACCCGACGAGCCTGGCCATCTCGACCAGCCCCTCGCCGATCGAGTCGAGTTCCTCGTGGTACGCGTCACGCATGGGAAGTCCCTCTCCAGTCCTGAACCGAGGTCGGGGCCGGCTCTGAACCCCACGTTGCCACCGTGACGGCCGTACGCGTCGGGATCCGACCGGCCAAGTGAACCGGTGCTTGCTCCTCGGTGAACTCTGGGCGACGAGTGTTCGAGTAGGCACTCGGATGGCTGGGAGAGTGTCCGCCGGGCCGCATAACCTGGAGCCATGGACGTGAACGCGGCGGTCGCCGCAGCTGCAGCGATCGCCGGGCTGTGTACCGGTGTGATCGCGATGCTGGCGTTCCGCTGGAGCGAGCGCGACCAGAAGAAGCCGACGCGTACCTCCCTGCGGCCCGACAGCAATACCCCCCTGCCCCCCGGGGTCGACACGGTCCTGTCCGTGCTCAGCTCCTCCGCCGTCGTGCTCGACGAGAGCGACAGCGTCGTCAAGGCCAGCTCCGCCGCGTACGCGCTCGGGCTGGTCAGGGGCGGACGGCTCGCCGTAGAACCGATGCTGAACATGGCCAGGGACACCCGGCGCGACGGCGAGATACGCCAGGTCGAACTGGACCTCCCGCGGCGCGGCACCGGTCGGGGCGAGGCCCTCGCGGTCTCCGCCCGGGTCGCCCCGCTCGGCTCCCGGCTGGTGCTGCTGCTGGTCGAGGACCTCACGGAGGCCCGCCGCATCGAGGCGGTCCGGCGCGACTTCGTCGCCAACGTCAGCCACGAGCTCAAGACCCCGACCGGAGCGCTCTCCCTGCTCTCCGAGGCCGTCATGGACGCCTCCGACGACCCGGAGGCGGTGGAACGGTTCGCGGGCCGGATGCAGATCGAGGCGACCCGGCTCACCAACCTGGTCCAGGAGCTCATCGACCTCTCCCGGGTGCAGAACGACGACCCGCTGGAGGACGCCGAACCGGTCCGGGTGGACGAACTGGTGGCGGAGGCCATCGACCGCTGCCGGCAGCAGGCCGGCTCCAAGCAGATCACCATGGCCGCCGGCGGCACCGCCGAGCTCCGCATCTGGGGCAACCGGGGCCAGCTCGCCGCCGCTCTCGGCAACCTCGTCGAGAACGCCGTCAACTACAGTCCCGCCCGCACCCGCGTCGGCATCGCCGTCCGCCGGGTGGCCATGTCCGGCGGGGACGAGATCGAGATAGCCGTGACCGACCAGGGCTTCGGCATCTCGGAGAAGGACCGCGAGCGGGTCTTCGAACGCTTCTACCGCGTCGACCCGGCCCGCTCACGGGCCACCGGTGGCACCGGCCTCGGCCTCGCCATCGTCAAGCACGTGGCCGCCTCGCACGGCGGGGAGGTCACCGTCTGGAGCTCGGAGGGACAGGGCTCCACCTTCACCCTGCGGCTGCCCGAAGCGGGCGCCGTCAGGGAACGGGACCGCACATCAGGCGGACCGCTCATCGTCAACGGCGACGAGGGGCCCCACCCGGCCGCCGCCCCCGACACTCTTGATTCATTTCCTGCCCCGGAGGCTCTTCCGTGACCCGAGTGCTTGTCGTCGAGGATGAGGAATCCTTCAGCGACGTCCTGTCCTACATGCTCCGCAAGGAAGGCTTCGAGGTCGCCATCGCGGCCACGGGTCCCGACGGCCTGGACGAGTTCGAGCGCAACGGCGCCGACCTCGTACTGCTCGACCTGATGCTGCCCGGACTGCCCGGCACCGAGGTCTGCCGGCAGCTGCGCAGCAAGTCCAACGTCCCCGTGATCATGGTCACGGCCAAGGACAGCGAGATCGACAAGGTCGTCGGCCTGGAAATAGGAGCCGACGACTATGTGACCAAGCCCTTCTCCTCGCGTGAGCTCGTCGCCCGTATCCGCGCGGTGCTGCGCCGCCGCGGGGAGCCGGAGGAGGTCACTCCGGCCGCGCTTGAGGCCGGCCCGGTCCGGATGGACGTGGACCGCCACGTCGTCACCGTCTCCGGCGGCAAGGTCGACCTCCCGCTCAAGGAGTTCGACCTGCTGGAGATGCTGCTGCGCAACGCCGGGCGGGTGCTGACCCGGATGCAGCTGATCGACCGGGTCTGGGGCGCCGACTACGTGGGCGACACCAAGACGCTCGACGTCCACGTCAAGCGGCTGCGCGCCAAGATCGAGCCCGACCCGGGCGCGCCGAGGTTCCTGGTGACGGTGCGGGGCCTCGGGTACAAGTTCGAGCCGTAAACCGGCCCGCTGCCCGCTGAGGGCGATGGATACATACGGCTGAGGCGCCTCCCGGAGCGGGAGGCGCCTCAGCCGTTGTGCGCGCTTGCGTGCGCTTGGGTGTGCGGTGTGCTCGCGTGTCAGGTGTTCGGCTGGGCCGAGTCGGACGCCGCGTCGGTCGGGGTGGTCGTGTCGCCCGAGGAGGCTGCCCCTGAGGGGGTGCCGGACGTGGAGCCCGGGGTCTCCGCCGTGGCGGAGCCGGAGGGCGTCACGTCGCCCGAGGGGGACGCCGTGGCGTTCGCGTTCGGCAGTTCCGGCAGCGCGCTCGGGCCGAAGCCCTCGAAGTAGCTGGTGGCCGGGACGACGGTGGCGCCCAGCGGGATGTCGCCGGACTCGCTGAACTTGAAGACCAGGTTCTGCACGTTGCCGTTCTGCGTGGCCTCGCTGCCGTTCTCGATCACGGCGGCCGCGTTGTCCTTGCCGCCGATCACCACCCGGCCGCCGGCCGGTACGACGACCGGACCCGTGCCCTTGGCGGCGTGCAGCTGCACGGAGGCGCTGGTGCCGGTCAGCGCGATGGCGTTGAGCGTCTCCGGCTTGGTGCCGTTGTTGAACAGCGTGGCGATCACGACGGCCGGGCCCTTGGCGCCGCGTTCCGGCTGGGTGACGACATTGACGTTCTGGATCTTGATGGTGCCGACCGAGGTGGCGGCGTTGTCAGGCCTGACTTCGAGCGTCTGCGCGTCCTTGCCCGCACCACATGCGGAGAGCGCGGCGATCGAGAACGCGATGGCGGTGGCGGCGAGAGCGCCGTGTCGAAGGCTACGGCTCACGGCGGGGGCAACTCCTTGAACGAGCGGACTTACGGACGGGGTCGGGCGAGTCGTGTCGAAGTCGCCCCGAGCGGTGTGACAGCGGTCAGGTTACCGAGCCGTCGTCCCCGCCCCGCACCCGACCCGCCCCCCGAAGGCCCCGGGGATCGCGGGCCGGTCCGGGGGCGATGATTCGCAAGCCGTTCACATAACGCGCTTGATCAATTCCGCCGGACGTTCGTCCGGCGCTTCCCGCGCGAGTTCCACCTGCCTTGACGTGCCCCGGCGCATTCATTGCGGATAATCCGCGCGACATCCACCCGGCGGCCGAACGTTGATCAATTTCATTGGGCATCGGCACTTACCGCCGTACGGGTGATCGATCCTCGAACGGAGTACGGAAAGTTCACCATCCTGAACCCGGCAAACCGGGACGTTAGGTCCCTTCCGAGCAAGTTCCGACGGGTGTAACGTCCGCGTTTCTCCTCCCCCGTACAGCGCCTCCGACCTGCGAATACCCTCCCCGATGTGTCTTCCGCAGCACGTACGTGTTGCAGTTGTCAAGCCCCGAGATATGCCCTGACCTGCGAAAACGCCATTCAGGAGAAGCAGTTCTCGTGTTACTCTTGATAGCCACGGAAGGGGTACCTGTCACATGACGTTCAAGGTTGGCGACACCGTGGTCTATCCCCATCACGGGGCCGCGCTGATCGAGGCTATCGAAACTCGCCAGATCAAAGGCGTGGACAAGACCTACTTGGTGCTCAAGGTCGCTCAGGGCGACTTGACGGTGCGTGTACCGGCGGACAATGCGGAGTTCGTGGGTGTGCGTGACGTAGTCGGTCAGGAAGGGCTGGACCGGGTCTTCGAGGTGCTGCGCGCGCCGTATGCCGAAGAGCCGACGAACTGGTCCCGACGCTACAAGGCAAATCTCGAAAAGCTCGCCTCCGGCGATGTCATCAAGGTCGCGGAAGTGGTCCGTGACCTGTGGCGTCGTGAGCGTGAGCGCGGACTCTCCGCAGGTGAGAAGCGCATGCTCGCCAAGGCTCGCCAGATCCTGGTGAGTGAGCTCGCTCTCGCGGAGAACACCAACGAGGACAAGGCCGAGGCTCTGCTCGACGAGGTCCTCGCGTCCTGAAGTGCTCGTGTCTGATGCCCGAACCGGATCGCACCGGGCCGGGACGTCCGAGACGTAAATAATGTGCCGCGGTGCCCGCTGACCAGCCGTTCGAACGGCCTGTCGTCGGGCACTGCGGCATGTCCGGGCATGGCTTCCCTACGCGTCCGACTGCGGATTTCGGACGCGCGGATTCCGGCCACATTCCGGATTCCGGGCACAGGGACGCCGAAGGGCTGGGCCCAGGTGTCCCGGATGTTGTTCTCGATGCGCCGACGCGTTGGCCTCGAAGGCGATCCCCCGGTACTTTGCTCGCGATCTTGTGAAGTCGACGTGTCAGGCCGATCCCGAGCGGCCGGTGCGGTCCTCGTCTCGCCCGGGGTCACGGAAAGGGTCCCGGTCGAGTCATGGCGTAGCACCTGGCTCGATTGAGCCCATACCCACGTCGGCCGTGGAGACAAACATGCCGATGCTTCGGAGTGCAACCGATGTCTGATCAATCACTTCCCCGCCGCACCGCCGCCGTGATTCCCGCGGCCGGCCGCGGTGTACGGCTCGGCCCCGGCGCCCCCAAGGCGCTCCGCGCGCTGGGCGGAACGCCCATGCTCGTCCACGCGGTACGGGCCATGGCGGCCTCCCGTCAGGTCTCCCTGGTCGTGGTCGTCGCACCGCCGGACGGCGCCCCCGAGGTCCGGATCCTGCTCGACGAGCACGCGCTGCCCGAGCGCACCGAATTCCTCGTCGTGCCCGGTGGCGAGACCCGGCAGGAGTCGGTGAGGCTGGGCCTGGACGCGCTGCCCGCCGATGTCTCCGCCGTCCTCGTGCACGACGCGGCCCGCCCGCTGGTGCCCGTCGACACGGTCGACGCGGTGGTCGAGGCGGTACGGGCCGGGGCGCTCGCCGTCGTCCCGGCGCTGCCGCTGGCGGACACCGTCAAGGAGGTCGAGCCGGGCGCGCCGGGGGAGCCGGAACCGGTGCTCTCCACCCCGGTGCGGTCCAGGCTGCGCGCGGTGCAGACCCCGCAGGGCTTCGACCGCGACACACTGGTGCGGGCCCATGAGCGGGTCGCCGTCAGCGGCGAGGGCGCGACCGACGACGCGGGACTGGTCGAGCAGCTCGGGGCGCCCGTCGTGGTCGTACCCGGACACGAGGAGGCGTTCAAGGTGACCCGTCCGCTGGATCTGGTCCTGGCCGAAGCGGTTCTCGCACGCAGGAGGGCGAACGATGGCTTCTGAGGAGCAGCGGGCTTCTGAGGTCTCAGGGGCGCGCAACGCGCCCGTGATCCCGCTCGTCGGGATCGGGACGGACATCCACGCCTTCGAGGAGGGCCGCGAGCTGTGGTGCGCGGGTCTCCTGTGGGAGGGCGAGGGCCCCGGGCTCGCCGGGCACTCCGACGCGGACGTCGTCGCGCACGCCGCGTGCAACGCGCTGTTCTCGGCCGCCGGTCTCGGCGACCTCGGGCAGCACTTCGGCACCGGGCGCCCCGAGTGGTCCGGTGCTGCGGGGGTCACGCTGCTGACCGAGGCGGCCCGGATCGTGCGGTCCGAGGGGTTCGAGATCGGCAACGTCGCCGTCCAGGTCGTCGGCGTACGGCCGAAGATCGGCAAGCGGCGCGACGAGGCGCAGCGCGTGCTGTCCGCCGCCGTGGGCGCGCCGGTCTCGCTCTCCGCCGCCACCTCCGACGGGCTCGGCTTCACCGGACGCGCGGAGGGCATCGCCGGAATCGCCACCGCGCTGGTCTACCGGCCGGTCTGACCTGCCCGGGAGCCGACCGGTCTGACCTGCCCGGGAGCCGGCCGGGCGGGCCCGGCGGACCGTCGGGCCCGTGGCCTTGTTGCACATCAGTCGCACGTACTCTGGTACGGCAATGAGGTGACGCGAGGGACGGGAGAGGCTCCGGGATGAGTACGACGACAGTGGCTGCGGTACGGGCCGATGCCGACGGATACGTCCTGCGCACCGCCACCCCCGGGGACGTCGACGGTGCGCGGGCCGTGATGCTCGACACCGTCTACCGCGACCTGAGGTCCGGCTACGTACCCCGCTGGCACGCCGACATCATCGACCCCGAGTCCAGCTATCTGCGGCCCGAGCGCTGCACCCTGCTGGTGGCCGAGCGCGACGGCGAGATCGTCGCGACGGGCGCCGTGCGCGACCGGGGACCGCAGGCGCCGCCCAATCCGCAGTGGGTCGCGGACCGCTTCCCGTCCGGCACCACCGCCCAGCTGTGCCGGATCTACGTGACGCCGGAGCACCGCAGGCACGGGCTGGCGGGGCGGCTGGTGCGCGAGCTCTGCGACTTCGTCGCGCGGGCCGGCGGGTACGAGGCGGTCTACCTGCACACCGACCCGTCCGTGCCGGGCGCCGAGCCTTTCTGGCGGTCGCTGGCGCGGGAGGTGTGCGACGAGCGCACGCTGCCCGGCCGGGGCCAGAGCGTCGTCCACTTCGAGCTGCCGGTGCCCGCCGCAGGCTGAGCCGCGGCTGTCTCCATCTGCACTATTTCAAATGACAATCGTTTTTATATAAGGTCGTTGCCATGCCCCCGTCCCGACTCCGTCGCACCGCGCTGCCGCTGACCGCGGCCGCCCTTCTCGTCCCGCTCGCCGCCGCCTGCTCCGGCGGCGCGAACGACACCGGGAGCGCGTCGGGCGGCGGGCAACGCCTCCGGGTCGTCATGGCCTTCCCGCCCGCCCAGGCGATGTCCCCCTACGGCGACGACGCCGTCACCCTCAGCCGCCTCGCGGTCGTCGAAGGCCTCACCGCCCTCGACCGGGAAGGCGCCGCGAAGCCCGCGCTCGCCGCCTCCTGGAAGCGCGAGAGCCCGAAGGCGTGGACGTTCACGCTGCGCGAGGCGACCTTCCAGGACGGCGCGAAGGTCGACGCGGCCGCCGTCGCCCACTCCCTGAACGCCGCTCAGAAGGCCTCGCCCAAGCCCCGCGTCCTGTCGGACACCGGCATCACCGCGACGGCCGAGGGTGCCGGCACCGTACGGGTCGTCACCACAGCGGCCGACCCGCTGCTGCCCCAGCGCCTCGCCAACCCCTCCCTCACCGTCCTGTCCGCCGCCGCCTACCGCGACGGCAAGGTGAACCCGGCCGGGCACGCCACCGGGCCCTTCACCCTCGCCTCGGTCAAGGGCGCCGTCAGCGCCACCCTGGAGCGCAACGAGCACTACTGGGGCGCCAAGGCCGAGGCCCCCGGTGCCGACGTGACCTTCGTGGCCGACGGCACCGCCCGCGCCAACGCCCTGCGCACCAAGGCCGTCGACGTCGCCGAGTACGTACCGATCTCGCAGGCCTCCCTCCTCGGCGACGGGCTCGTCCACGAGTTCCCCTCCGCCCGCACCAACGGCCTCTCCCTCAACACCGAACACGGCGTCTTCAGCGATCCCGCGATGCGCGCCGCCGCCCGCGAGGCGATCGACTCCGAAGCCCTCGTCAAGGCCGTCTACGAAGGCCGCGCCGACAGTGCTCAGGGCCTCCTCGGACCCGGCGTGCCGTGGGCCGCCGCCGCCCGCCAGGACCCGGCCGGCCGGGCGAAGGCCGCAGGCAAGGCACAGGTCGCGAAGGCGCCGCAGATCGTCCTCGCCACGTACACCAACCGGCCCGAACTCCCCGAGGTCGCCACCGTCGTCCAGCAGCAGCTCCAGAAGCGCGGCTTCTCCGTCAAGCAGGTCGTCCGCGACTACGCCCAGCTGGAGGCCGACGCCCTCGCCGGCAAGTACGACGCCTTCATCCAGGCCCGCAACACCCTCCTGGACACCGCCGACCCTGTCTCCTACCTCGCCTCCGACTTCACCTGCGACGGCAGTTTCAACATCTCGCAGCTCTGCGACAAGCGCGTCGACACCGACGTGGACAAGGCTGCCGCACTCGCCGGAACCGACGCCCGCCACCGCGCCGCGATGACCGCGGAGGCCGACGTCCTCTCCACCGACGCACTCGTCCCGCTGCTCCACGAACGCTTCGTGCAGGGGTACGACGACAGCCGCGTCCACGGGGTCGCGCTCGACCCAATGGAGCGCACCCTCATCACCGCGGACACCCGCGTCGGATGACCGGATGAAGTACCTCGCCGGACGGCTCACCGCACTCCTCGCGGTCCTCGCCGTCATCGGCCTGCTGCCCCGGCTGACCCGCGCGGACCCGGCCCTGACGATCCTGCGCGCCCGCTACGCCGACCGGCCGCCGACCCCGGAGACCCTCGACGCCATCCGGGCCGAGACCGGCCTCGACGGCGGCCCCCTCCACATTCTCGGCGGCTGGCTCGGCGGACTCCTCCGCGGCGACCTCGGCACCTCCTGGGTCTCCGGGCAGCCCGTCGCCCCCGACGCGATGTCCGCCCTGGGCGTCTCGCTCACCCTGATGGGCGGCGCCCTCGCCGTCGCCCTGGTCCTCGCCGCGGCCCTCGCCGCCGGGACCCTGCGGCGCGGGGCGGCACGCCGCACCGTCACCACCCGCGCGGGCGTCGGCGCGGCCGTCCTCGCCGCCTTCCCCGAGTTCCTGATCGCCGCCGTGCTCGCCGCCGTCGTCGCGGTCCGGCTCGGCTGGCTCCCCGCGCTCGGCTGGGGGAGCCCCGAGCAGGCGGTGCTGCCCGCCCTCGCCATGGGCATCCCGGCGGGCGCGCTGCTCGGCCGGCTGCTGGACGACGCGCTGCCCGCCGCGTTCGCCGAACCCTGGGCGCGCGCCGCCACCGCCGGCGGACTGCCCGCGCGCCGCATCGCCCGGCACGCCCTGCGCCGCACCCTGCCCGGACTGCTGCCCCAGCTCGGCCTGATCGTCGTCGGGCTCACCGGCGGGGCCGTCGCCGTCGAGACCCTGTTCGCGATCCCCGGCCTCGGCGGCAGCGCCCTGGCCGCCGCACTCGCCCAGGACCTCCCGGTCCTCCAGGCCTGCGTCCTGATGCTGCTGCTCCTCGGCGTCGCGGCCGGACTCGCCGCCCGCCTCGCCTCCCGCACCCTGCTCGGCCCCGCCCTGCACGACGGCGCACTGCCCGCGCTCGTCCCGCCCGCCGCCCGCGCACGCCGGTCACTGATCACCGGCGCACTCCTGCTCACCGCGCTCTTCGCCGCCGTCACCGTCGCCGGGCTGCTGCGCGACCCGCTCCACATCGACGCCGCCGCCCGCCTCGCCGGACCGTCCACCGCCCACCCCTTCGGCACCGACTCCCTCGGCCGCGACATCCTCGCCCGGCTCGGACACGGCGCCGCCCGCACCGTCCTCACCGCCGTCGCGGTGTCCGCGGCGACCCTGCTCCTCGGCCTTGTCCTCGGAGCCGTCCGCGCCGGAGCGCTCACCGAGACCGCCAACGCGCTGCCCGCGATCCTCACCGGGCTCGTCGTCGCAGGCGTCGCCGGACCCGGCCCCTGGAGCGCCGCCGCAGCCGTCACCGCCGTCGCCTGGGCACCACTGGCCGCACACACCAGCGCGCTGTACGCCCAGGAACGCGCCGCCCCGCACATCGGCGCCGCCCGCGCGCTCGGCGCCGGACGCGCGCACCTGCTGCGCCGCCACGTCCTGCCCGGCGTACTGCCGCCCGTCGTCCGCCACGCCGTCCTGCGCGTCCCCGCCATCGCGCTGGCCCTCGCCTCCCTCGGCTTCCTCGGCCTCGGCACCGCGCCCCCGTCGCCCGAATGGGGCCGGATGCTCTCCGAGAACCTCCCCTACGCCGAACGCGCCCCCTGGGCCGTACTCGCCCCCGCCGCCGCCCTCGCCGCCCTCGGCGCGACCGCAGTACTCGCGGCCGCCGCCGTCCGCGGCGTGCGACACCGCAAGGGCGCCGCGTGAGCACCACCGCCCCTGCGGCCACCGCCCCGGACCGCTACCTCCGCCTCCTCACCACCACCCAGTTCGCGTTCAACATCGGCTTCTACGCGGTCCTGCCCTACCTCGCCACCCACCTCGGCACCGGACTCGGCATGGCGGGCTGGCTGGTCGGCCTCGTCCTCGGGCTGCGCACCTTCAGCCAGCAGGGCCTCTTCGTCATCGGCGGCGCCCTCACCGACCGCTACGGACCCCGCCCCGTCGTCCTCGCCGGCTGCGCCCTGCGCATCGCCGGATTCGGCTGGCTCGCCTTCGCCGGATCCACCGCGACCGTCATCGGCGCCGTCCTGCTGACCGGGCTGGCCGCCGCGCTGTTCTCACCCGCCGTCGAGTCCGAGACCGCCCGCGAGGCCGTCCGCCACGAGCGGGCGACCGGCACCCCGCGTGCCCAGGTACTCGCCCGGTTCTCCGCCGCCGGACAGGCCGGGGCCTTCCTCGGACCGCTCCTCGGCTCGGCCCTCCTGCTCCTGGGCGGCGGGTTCCGCGAAGCCGCCCTCGCCGGGGTCGCCGTCTTCGTCGCGGTCCTCGCCGGGCACGCCCGGCTGATGCCGCGCCGCGCGCCCGTGGCCCGGACGGACCGGAACCGGGGCTCCGTGCGCGAGGTGTTCGGCAACCGGCCGTTCCTGCTGCTCTGCCTCGCGTACAGCAGCTACCTCGTCGCGTACAACCAGCTCTACCTCTCGCTCCCCGAAGAGGTGCGGCGCGCCACCGGATCGCAGGCCGCCCTCGGCGCGCTGTTCGCGCTCTCCTCGCTGCTCGTCGTCTGCGCCCAGCTGCCGGTGACCCGCTGGGCCGCCCGCCGCCTCGCACCCCGTACCGCTCTCGTCGCCGGGCTCGTCACCGTCGCCGCCGGATTCGCCGCCGTGCCGTCGGCCCCGGGCGGGCCCGCCGGACTGCTGCCCGCGGCCGCGTTCGTCGTCCTGCTCACCCTCGGGCAGATGCTCCTGGTGCCGGCCGCCCGGGGCCTCGTACCGGATCTCGTCGACGACCGGCACCTCGGACTCGCCACCGGAGCGCTGTCCTCCGTCTCCGGCGTGGCCGTACTCGCGGGCAGCGCCGCCACCGGGGCGCTGCTCGGTGCCCCCGCGCCCGTCCGGTGGGCGGTGCTCGCCGCCGTCCCGCTGGTGGGCGCCGCCCTCGCGCTGACCCTTCCGGCGGGCGCGGAGGGGGAGGGGAAGGAGGTCGGGCAGCCGGTGCCGGGCCAGGGGGCACAGCCGGTCCAACCCGGGCCGTAACAAGTGTCATCGCAATCCTCCGAGAGGTCGCGGGGCACTGGTGCGCGCCGACTACCCTTGAGGCGTGACTATTCGCCTGTATGACACCAGCGCCCGGCAGATCCGTGACTTCGTCCCGCTCACAGCGGGCTGTGTCTCGATCTACCTCTGTGGCGCCACTGTCCAGGCCGCCCCGCACATCGGGCACATCAGGTCCGGGCTGAACTTCGACATCATGCGCCGCTGGTTCGAGCACCGCGGCTACGACGTGACGTTCGTCCGGAACGTCACCGACATCGACGACAAGATCATCACGAAGTCGGCCGAACAGGGCCGCCCGTGGTGGGCCATCGGTTACGAGAACGAGCGCGCGTTCAACGCCGGTTACGACGCGCTCGGCTGCCTGCCGCCCACCTACGAGCCGCGCGCCACCGGCCACATCCCCGAGATGATCGAGATGATGCGCGGCCTCATCGAGCGCGGTCACGCCTACGCCGCCGACGGCAACGTCTACTTCGACGTGCGCTCGTTCCCCGGCTACCTGTCCCTCTCCAACCAGGACCTGGACGATCTGCGCCAGCCCTCCGGTGACAACGAGACCGGCAAGCGCGACAAGCGCGACTTCGCCATGTGGAAGGCGTCCAAGCCCGGCGAGCCCAGCTGGGAGACGCCCTGGGGCCGCGGCCGTCCCGGCTGGCACCTCGAATGCTCCGCCATGGCGCACAAGTACCTCGGCACCGCCTTCGACATCCACGGCGGCGGCATCGACCTGATCTTCCCGCACCACGAGAACGAGATCGCCCAGGCCAAGGGCTTCGGCGACGCGTTCGCGAAGTACTGGGTGCACAACGGCTGGGTCACCATGTCCGGCGAGAAGATGTCGAAGTCGCTCGGCAACTCCGTACTCGTCAGCGAGATGGTCAAGACCTGGCGCCCCATCGTGCTGCGCTACTACCTCGGCACCCCGCACTACCGGTCGATGATCGAGTACAGCGAGGACGCCCTGCGCGAGGCCGAGTCCGCGTTCGCCCGCATCGAGGGCTTCGTCCAGCGCGTCACCGAGAAGGCCGGCGAGACCGTCGAGCCCGCCGCCGAGGTGCCGCCCGCCTTCGCGGAGGCGATGGACGACGACCTGGGCGTCCCGCAGGCCCTCGCGATCGTCCACACCACGGTCCGGCAGGGCAACAGCGCGCTCGCCGCCGACGACAAGGAGGCCGCCGTCTCCCGTCTCGCGGAGGTCCGTGCGATGCTCGGGGTACTGGGCCTCGACCCGCTCGACGAGCACTGGGGCTCAGAGAGCGACCGGGGCGACGATCTGCACGGCGTCGTCGACACCCTCGTGCGGCTCGTCCTCGACCAGCGGCAGTCGGCGCGCGAGCGCAAGGACTGGACGTCGGCCGACGCCATCCGCGACCAGCTCAACCAGTCCGGGCTCGTCATCGAGGACAGCCCGGCCGGACCACGGTGGACACTCGGCCCGCGCCAGTAGTCCTCCCGGTGCCGCCCGGCCCGCCGGGCGGCACACTCTCACTTATACGCACGCACGTCTGAAGCAACGAAACAGGTAGGTCATGGCCGGGAACAGCCAGCGCAGGAACCGCCGCACGTCCAACAAGAAGGGCATGCAGGTCGGCAGCGGCGGTAACCGACGCCGTGCTCTCGAAGGCCGGGGCCCGACGCCGCCCGCGGAGGACCGCAAGAAGCACAAGAAGAACCGCATCGCGACCGCCAAGGCCAAGCAGGCCGCCAACCGCCGCCCCGCCCCCCGGCGCGGCGGCGTCAAGGGCACCTCCGAGATGGTCGTCGGCCGCAACCCGGTCTTCGAGGCGCTGCGCGACGGCGTCCCCGCCACCACCCTGTACGTCCAGCAGTACATCGACAACGACGAGCGGGTCCGCGAGGCCCTCCAGCTCGCCGGCGAGCGCGGCAACATCAACCTGATGGAGGCCCCGCGCCCCGAGCTCGACCGGATGACGAACGGCCTGAACCACCAGGGCCTCGTCCTCCAGGTCCCGCCGTACGAGTACGCGGACCCGCAGGACCTCACCGCCGCCGCGTACGACAACGGCGAGGACCCGCTGATCGTCGCCCTCGACGGCGTCACCGACCCGCGCAACCTCGGCGCGATCGTCCGCTCCGTCTCCGCGTTCGGCGGCCACGGCGTGGTCGTGCCCGAGCGCCGCGCCGCCGGAATGACCGCCGGAGCCTGGAAGTCCTCCGCCGGCACCGCCGCCCGCACCCCGGTCTCCCGCGTCACCAACCTGACCCGCGCCCTTGAGGCGTACAAGAAGGAAGGCATCGCGATCGTCGGCCTGGCCGCCGACGGCGAGCACACCGTCGAGGACCTGGAGGCGCTCGGCGGCCCCGTGGTCGTCGTCATCGGCAGCGAGGGCAAGGGCCTCGGCCGGCTCGTCGGCGAGACCTGCGACTACCGGGTCCGCATCTCGATGCCCGGCGGCGCCGAGTCCCTGAACGCCGGCGTCGCGGCCGGCATCGTGATGTACGAGGTCGCGCGCCGCCGCGCCTGATCCGCGCCGGGCCCGGTCCTGCGTGGACGGGGCCCGCGCGGGTCCGTACCCGGCTCAGGGCCGCGAACCGGGCCTGCGGGACCACCCGCACGGGCGGCGGCCGACGGGGGACACGCTCCGCCGTCCGCCGTCTTCGCGCGGCCGTGCGCGGGGGCGCACCGGAGCGCGCGTACGCCCCACCGTGCCCCGCCACCACCGGTTGACGGGCCTCGGACACTTCGACGCCGTCAAGGCAGTGTCCTAAACACACATCACTCGGTTAGATGAGTGTGGACACCAGAACGCCTCGGTTCGACGAGCAACCCGCCCTGAGCATGACCAAGGTGGACTGCGACCCTGCGCAGGTCATCGTCAACCACGCCAGCTTCCGGGTACAGCTCGCACCCGGCCAGCGCGCACGGCTGCGCGGTGTGACCCCCGCCGCCGCGCCCAGGATCCCCGCCATGAGCGGCTCCGGAGCGGGGCGCGGCCGACGCGCCCCCGTCGTGTGGAGCGGCAGGTCCGCCCCCGGCGACCCCGGCGCCACCGGACTGCTCCAGGCCGTACGGAACTCCACCGCGGGCCGGCCGGGCGGCACGGGCCGCCCCGACACCGCGTACGACCCCTACGAGCCGTACGCCTCGTACGAACCAGCCGGTACCCAGGTCATCCCGCGCCTCGAAGAGACCCAGCCCACCCCGCTGATCGGCGGCCCCCGGAGCGGCGGGCCGCTGCTGCCGCCGATGCGGCAGGCCGTCGGCGCGTTCGACCCGGTCGAGACCGGCCCGGGGTCGTACGCCGCGGACGACTACCGGACCGACGACTACCGGACCGACGTGTACGGCCCGGACGGGCCCCGCCGGGGCCGGGACGGCGATGCCTTCGACGACCTCGACGACGTCACCGACGACCGCGACCGCGAGCGGGGCGGCGACTCCGTCCGGCACGCGTACTACCCCGGCCGCCGGATGAACCTCGGCGTCGTCCTGCTGCCGATGCGGGTCTTCCTCGGCTTCATCTCGATCTACGCCGGCATGGGCAAACTCTGCGACCCCGTCTACTTCGACGGCGGCGACCGCGGCTCCATGGTCAAGTGGCTGACCTCGCTGCACCCCTGGGCCCTCGCCGAGCCGCTCCGCGAGTTCGCGCTCTCCCACCCCGTCGGCGCCGGACTCAGCATCGCCTTCCTCCAGGTCGTCGTCGGAGTCCTCACCGTCCTGGGCCTCTGGCAGCGCGTCGCCGCCTCGGTCGGCGCCCTGCTGTCCGCCGCCCTCCTGGTCACCGTCAGCTGGCGCACCGTCCCGGTCTACGACGCGCCGGACATCATCTACCTCGCCGCCTGGAGCCCGCTGATCATCGCGGGCGCCCCCGTCTACTCCGTCGACGGACGCCTGGCGGGAGAAGCGTGGCGCAGGCTCGGCCCCCGCTCCGAGATCTGGGACCTCCGCCGCCGCGTACTGCGCCGGGGCGCGGCCGTCGCCACGGTGGTCGTCGGCCTCACGCTGCTCATCGGCTCCATCCTCGGCGGGGCGGTCCGCTCGTCCGGGGTCGTCACCGTTCCCGGGCCCAACGGGGTCCCGACCAACCAGCTCCCCGGCTCCCCGCTCCCCGAGGAGTCCCGCAGCGGCGCCAAGGCCTCGCACACCCCGGCCGGCAGTCAGCCCGCCCCGACCCGGAGCACCGCCCCCCGGACCCCGTCAGCGAAGAGCTCCGCGCCCGCCGCGGGCACGGTGCGGGAGTCGGGCCAGGCAACAGCGGGTACGGGCCGGCCCAGCCAGACCCAGGGCACCGGCCAGCAGCCCCCGCAGCAGACCACTCCCCAGCAGCCCCCGAGCACCAGCGCCGGCCCCAGCTCCGCCGGCCCGACCGGAGGCGCCGGCGGCACCAGCGCGGGCGGCCCGGACCAGGCCCCCGGCGCGGACGGCGCCCCGGACGCCTCGTCCGGCGGAAGCGGCAGCGGGGGAGGCGGCAAGAACCCCCTCGGCGGCCTCCTGGGCTGAGCCCGAGCCCGGCCCGTACCGGGACGTACGTACGGGACACAGCGAGGGGCGGGCACCGGATCGTTTCCGGTGCCCGCCCCTCGCTGTGTCCTGTGTCCCGCGTCCCGCCGTGTCGCCGTGTCGCAGGCGAGGGCGCTCCTACTGGCCGTCCAGCTCCTTGGCCGCTTCCGTGAGGTCCTTGGCGGTGTCGATGGCCCGCCAGTACGCCCCGTGCGGCAGCGGATAGCCGGCCAGCCGGCGCTCCCGCGCGAGCCGGGGAAACGTCGTCCGCTCATGGTCACCACGGTCCGGCAGCATCGCCGTGAACGCGGGGGAGAACACGTACACCCCCGCGTTGATCAGATACGGCGACGGGGGCGACTCGATGAAGTCGGTGATGTGCCCGAACGCGTCCGTCTCCACCGCACCCCAAGGAATCCGGGGTCGGGCCAGCGCCAGCGTCGCGGTCGCATCGCGCTCCGCGTGGAACGCGGCCATCTCACGCAGCGAGAAGCGCGTCCAGATATCACCGTTGGTCGCGTACCAGGGCTGCTCCGGATCGGGCAGCCGGGCCGCCGCGTACTTCAGCCCGCCGCCACGGCCCAGCGGTTCGGACTCCACGACCGTCGTGACGCGCAGCGGCAGCACCGCCGCGTCCAGCCACTCCTGCAGTACCTCGGCCAGGTGCCCGCAGGACACCACGGCATCGGTCACGCCCTCCGCGGCCAGCCAGGAAAGCTGATGGCCGATGATCGGGGTCCCGGTACCAGGGATCTCGACCATCGGCTTGGGGCGGTCATCGGTGTACGGGCGCAGCCGTGACCCCTGGCCACCAGCCAGGATCACGGCCTGCGTCGGAAACGTATGCATGCCAGGCACGATATGCCGTGCCCGCGCGGGACCTGTCAGCTGAACTGCGCGACCCCCGAGGCGAAGGACGTGTCGCAGACGGGACGCGAGAAGCGGTGCGCCCGCGTCGGGCCGTACTGCTCGACCGCTGCCCTGCCCAGCGCCTTCGCGATCGACATGCAGTGCCTCGCGAGCGACGGGCGCCCCTCGACGGCACGCTGGAGATCCGTCAACGCGACGGCGGGGTCCTTCTCCTGGAGTTCCAGCAGGAGCTTGTCGCGCAGGATGTCCTGCGTGCTGCGCGGCTTGGCGCGCTTGGAGACGGTCTGCGCCGAGGCGGTGAGCATCTGGGAGTCGGAGTTGTGAGATGCCCACGGCACGGCGGTGACCGCGAGGGTCCCGGACAGGACCATGACGACAGGCAGTACGAGAGCGAGAGTTCGGCCGATGCGGCGCGCGGTGTGGGTCACGCAGTGAGCGTAGCGGGCAGTGATGAATTGGCGACATTACGTCACTCTCGCGGGGGATGGTTCGAGAGTGCTTTTCGAATTCCGTGTTGACGAACCGGAGCGAAATGCCCGTTGTGCCGGGGAATTTGAGGTGCCTCGGCCCAAACCCCGGAGACGCGCGTCGGCCCCGCACGGAGTCCGTGCGGGGCCGACGTCGTACGGCGGGCGGTGCGAAATCAGTCGGTGAGGCGCTCACCGGTCGAGGTCGCGAAGACGTGCAGCTCGTCCGGGCGCGGCACGACGTGCAGCTTGGTGCCCTTCTCCGGGACGGCGCGGCCGCCGACGCGGACGACGAGGTCCTTGTGCTCGCCGCCGACCTGGGCCGCACCGTAGACGAAGCCGTCGGCGCCGAGCTCCTCGACGACGTTGACCGAGACGGCCAGGCCGGCCGGGGCGTCGGCGGAGTCCTTGGTGAGGGACTTCGCGGCGGCGCCGCCGTGCTCGACGATGTCGAAGTGCTCGGGACGGATACCGACCGTCACGGTGGTGTCACCGCGGTCGGCGGCGGCGGTGAGCGCCTCGCGGGAGACCGGGACGACGCTGTTGCCGAACTTCACGCCACCGTCGGTGATCGGGACCTCGACCAGGTTCATGGCCGGGGAGCCGATGAAGCCGGCCACGAAGAGGTTCGACGGCTTGTCGTACATGTTGCGCGGCGAGTCGACCTGCTGGAGCAGACCGTCCTTGAGGACCGCGACACGGTCACCCATGGTGAGGGCCTCGACCTGGTCGTGGGTGACGTACACGGTCGTGATGCCCAGGCGGCGCTGGAGCGAGGCGATCTGCGTACGGGTGGAGACACGGAGCTTGGCGTCGAGGTTCGACAGCGGCTCGTCCATGAGGAAGACCTGCGGCTCACGGACGATGGCACGGCCCATCGCGACACGCTGGCGCTGACCACCGGAGAGCGCCTTCGGCTTGCGGTCGAGGTAGTCGGTGAGGTCCAGCATCTTGGCGGCCTCTTCGACCTTCGCCCGGATCTCGGTCTTGTTGATACCGGCGATCTTCAGCGCGAAGCCCATGTTGTCCGCGACGGACATGTGCGGGTACAGCGCGTAGTTCTGGAACACCATCGCGATGTCCCGGTCCTTCGGCGGCAGGTGCGTGACGTCGCGGTCACCGATGCGGATCGCGCCGCCGTTGACGTCCTCAAGACCCGCGAGCATGCGCAGGGAGGTCGACTTGCCACAACCGGAGGGACCGACGAGGACGAGGAACTCGCCGTCCTCGATGTCGATCTCGAGCTGGTCAACCGCGGGCTTCGTGGAGCCGGGGTATACGCGGGACGCCTTGTCGAACGTGACACTGGCCATGCTGAATCTTCTCCTCCACCGGCAGGAACGTGCCGGACGATCCGTTGTAAGGGAGTGGTCTGGTCCACTTGAGTGAACCTTCAGCGACGCTACCTGGCCATTTCGAATCTGTCAGTAGTTCTTGGGCCACGAATATCTCCCTGCCAGAGCCCCGCACTTTTGACCGCATGCCACCAGTAGCACTTCCTGCTTCGGCACCCCCGCCGTACCGACGTACCCCTGAAGGGCACCCCTGGCCGGTCTTACTCGGGCTCCACAGGCTTGACGACCGACGGCCCGTCGGTCCGTACCGCAGTCCTTCACCTGTCTCACGCGGCCAGCGGCACGTCTGCCGGCTCTGATGCCTTGATCACTGAAGGCGGGACCCGTCCCGGCGGGAGCGCGGAGGCCACCAGCCAGTACAGCCGCATGCCCTCAGCGCGGAGGTTCCGTGCTGCATTCACGTCCCGGTCGTGTGCCGCACCGCACTCCGTGCACGTCCACTCCCGCACGGACACGTCGAGTGACGGCCCCTTTGCGTGGCAGCCGGAACACCGGCGCGTCGACGGGAAGAATCGGTCCACGATCACCAGCGTCCGCCCGTACCAGGCGCACTTGTAGCGCAGCTGACGGAGTAGCTCGCCCCAGGCGGCGTCGATGATCGACCGGAGCTCCCTTTCGTACTTCTTCAGCAGCCGCGGATGATCCACGTGTTCCGGGTCCTCGGCCCACCGGAAGCCGGTCCTTACGTAAGTCGCCGAATCTCGTGACCGGTGCTTCCTCTTCCGCTGCGGACGCTTGGTCAACTGCTTGAAGAATCGGGTGAACGCTCCGTCCAGGTGTCGCAACGGCTGCTGAAGCACTGTCGATGACACTTCACGCAGCCAGGACGTCTCCGACGCCTGCCGCCACCCCGTCAGCGCCCGACACGACTCGGCGAACCCCACCGAAACGCGATGCCGTTCCCAGGCGCCCGTCCGCAGCGCCAGCCCCTCGTTGTAGATCCAGCCCCCGGCACGGGGCTGATCACGCTGGCGAAGCAGACGGTGCCGTTGAACGTGCGATGGTTCTCCTTGGCTGGGGTGGGTGGAACTTCCTGGATCGGCGGGTGGGGCGCTGTGTAGAGTGAGGACTCGCGCGCGTGCTTGTTCCATCGCGTGCGATGCCGCCTTAGCTCAGTTGGCTAGAGCAATTGATTTGTAATCAATAGGTCGTCGGTTCGAATCCGACAGGCGGCTCAACTCCCAGGTTGGCAACGAGCTGACCTGGGATTTTTTGTGTCGAACCGGTCTGGATCTTCAGCTGGAAGCTGGGCGTCTGTCGGAGATGCGAAGGTTCGCGACAGTGAACCTTCGGTCATCCTTGTGGCTCGCACGGCTCGGATGTTCTCCGGTCGGTCGTCCACGAAGAGGTACCGCTCCGGTGCGACGCCCGCTCGCGCAGCCCCGATGCCGTATATCTCCCGGGCCGGCCCGACGACCCGGCCGGTAGTTCTCCGCACCGCGCTCGTGGACTTCCTGGGGGGACACGCGGAGGCAGCCTTTCGGTCGCCCCTGCCTACGGGGTCAGCCTGAAGGTCCGGCACACGTCCGGGTCCCCGAGCCTGGCGAAGAGCACGGTGTGTCCGTCCTCCTTGCCTACGAGGAGTTCGGTGACGGTCGCGCGCCGGGCGCTTGGGTCGGGGCCGCTGAAGGCGAGTCCGACCTTGCCGTCCTCTCCCGGCCGGTTCAGCAGCTTCCAGACCCCGCCGCCGTCGAACGCGGGGACGACGTCCTCCGTCAGGATCTCGGGGCCGTCCTCCGTGGGCCAGCCCTTCACGGAGAACGTGACCGACGTGCCGCCGACGGCGGTGAGGTCGAGGCGTGCCCCGTGGGGGCCGGAGTAGCTCCCGTACAGATCGGCCTGGCTGACCTCCGCCGACGGCGCCGGTCCGCACCCGGCCGCGTCGCTGACGCCGGAACATCCGGCCAGCAGCGAGCCGGTCACGGCTGCGAGGACCAGAGTCAGGGTGAGGGGCGGGGCGGCCGGCCTCGTCCGGCGGGCTGTGCGCGGGGGGCTCACCGGTGTGCGGCCGGCGGTCGGGCGGCGGCCTGGTGGCGTTCGCGGTGGCGGGCCACCGCGTCGTTGTTGGCGCAGCGCACCGAGCAGTAGGTGCGGCGGCCGTTGCGGGAGGTGTCGACGAATGCCAGGCCGCAGTCGCGGCGGGCGCAGCGGCCCAGCCGGTCGGCGTCGGCCGAGCAGACGACGTAGGCGAGTCCGGCTGCGGTGATGGCCCGGATGTGGGTGGCGGCGTCTGCGCCGGTGGCGCTGTAGTGCAGGTGGGGGTGGCCGTCGTGCAGGGAGATCCTGGGGCTGCTGGAGGCGTCGGCGAGCAGGGTGTTGACCGCCTGGCACCGCTCTTCGAGATCCTGCCGCCCGAAGCACGCGGCCAGGCGCCGGCTCCACGCCCAGATCGTCTCGGCCTGCGCGGCGGTGAGCGTGCGGTGCACCACGCCGTGTGTGGCGAGGAGTGGTTCCAGGTGCTCCGGGCGTGGCGGTGCGGTCAGGTTGACCAGGTCCGCGGCCAGCCGGGCGGCCTCGCCGCCGTAATGGTCGAAGTGCATGGGGCCATTACATCACTGGGCGGGTTCGGTTCGGCAAGAATGCGGGAGCCTGTTCGATGTAATGGTTGAAGTGGTTTAGGGCATGACATCATGTTGGGGGCATGACTTCCGCATCCACGGTCACGCCGCCGGGCGACCGCTGTCCCGTCTGCCACGAGCCGACTCCGGCGGAGACGCGGTGGTGGACGCTGAGGTCGCGTCACCGCACGTCTGAGGGTGAGGTCGAATACTGCGTCGGTGGCTGCGGCTGTCTCGTCGTCCTGGTCGACGGCGAGATGGTCAAGCGCCTGCGACGCGCGGTCCGGCCGGAGGGCCCGGGGCTGTGAGCGCGCTCCGGGGCTTCGGAGCCTACGAATCCGAGCGCGGGCCCAGCGCGCTGTGCTTCGCCGCGGCTGCGGGGAGATCGTTCCCTCCTGGCGTCGCGGTGTGCAACTCCCGGAAGCCGGACCAGAGTTCGGTGGCGGGCTCGCCAAGGATGATCGCGCTGATGATCAGTTCCATCATCAGGCAGTCGTACGCGTCGTCCGTCCGTCGGTACCGCGCCGGATCCGACTCCACCACCGCGGAGACGATCCTCCTGCCCCCACCCGCCACGGGAGCGAATGACACCTCGTAGATGCCGCGACCCGTCCAACTCCGGTGCAGGAAGAGGACGTCGCCCTCGACGAAGGCGTTCCACTTCTGGTCCATGTCCCGGGCCCGGTATCCGCGCCGGATCCGTTCCCAGTCCTCTTCGGTCCAGACGCGGTCCGGCAACGTGGACACCGGTCCTGGCGTGCTGATCGGTTGGAGGCGGCGGCGGAACGACTCGCGGGTGGTCGGGGCATCGGCAGTCATGGCGTGATCCTAGAGCTGTGCCACGCGGACGTGGCAGCGGAACGGGTGCCGCCGGGGCCGGATACCCGGGGCCGGATACCCGGCGCCGGGGTGCGGTCGTGGGTGTGTGAGGGTGGCTGCGGCCGAGTCACTTACGTACATGGGGGTTGTCGTGAGCCAGGTGCTCTATGGCGAGCGGTCCTGGAATCCGCTGGCGCAGACCGTGGAGTTGACCGAGGAAGGGCTGCGCAGGGGCGGCCGGACCACGCCGGTGGGCGAGCTGAACCTCGGCGCCATGGCGGAGGCGTACGGGCGTGGGTGCTGGCTGGGCGGCGGAGGGGTCGAGCGCGCGCTCGACCGGCTTCCGGAGGACCCCGGGGTCGTCCCGCTGACCCGCGTCACCGGCACCACGATTCCGGTGAAGGCGCGCCGGGCGGCCGAATTCGCCCGCGCGCTGGGGGAGTTGGCGGTACGGCTGTGCGGCGGGCCGGAGCAGGTGGCCGCGCTCTCCGCACGGGCCGGGGCCGAGGGCGTACCGCTGTGGATCGCGCGGAGGTACGCGGACGGGCCTGCCGGGCCGGTCGCCGTCGCCGTGGACCGGCGGCTGGTGCGCGTCGACGTGTGGGGGCCGCACGCCCCCGCCGTACGCATTCGCGCGCCCCGCGGCTTCCAGGGCGAGGCCCCCGATCCGTCCAGGGGCCTGTGCCTGACGGTCGGCGACGCCGTGGCGGAGCTCGTCCTCAGGAAGAAGCTGCGCAAGTCCAAGAGTGTGGTCGAGGTGCGGCTCGCCGGGGCGCACTGGGTGCTGCGCCGGGAGAACGCGACGAGCTCGTGGCTGCTGCGCGGTGATCAGCGTGTCGCCCTGCTGACGCGGCCCCCGCGCAGGCCGGCCCGCACGCCGGACACGGTCCTGCGGCCGCTGGCCCCGGTGCGCCACGAGAGCGCGGACCCGCTCGACGCGGTCATGGCGCATCTCTTCGCCGCCGCCTTCGGGATAGGCGACACGACCGGGACCGCACGGTTCCGGTCGGAGCGGCAGGCGGGGAGCGGGGGCGAGCCGGTCGCCACCGACGGGGCGTGGGACCGCCCCTGGTTCAGCAACCTCGGCAACGGCGGCGACGACAACGAGCCCGGCGGCGGCGACGGCTGGGGCGCGGACGGCGGTGACGGCGGGGACTCCGGTGGCGGCGACGGTGGTGACGGTGGGGGCGGCGACGGTGGCGGGGGCGACTGAGGGGTCGCGGCGCATCCGGTGGGCGGTGTGGTCAATGACCGGACGGGCACCTACCCATCTCGTGGGCATGCGTCTTGCGGCCCCGGTGGGCAGCGGTGCGAGCAAATGGCCAAATTGCGCTACTAACTGACGAGTAATCAGCCCGAGGGATTCCCCTGCGTGTCCGCTGCGTCATGGGCATAAACCTTTGTCATATTTCAGCCGTATTCCCCCTGTTTGTCTCGTTCTATTCATCAGGGAAGGCAGAAATATGGGCAGGTTCAGGTACGGAACCAAGGGGTCGGCCCTCGCGCTGGCCGCTCTGGGTTCGCTCGTGGCCGTCGGAGGCACGGCTCATGCCGAGGCGGGCCAGGACAACATCACCATGCTGAAGCAGGAGAAGAGCCAGTGGTGCTGGGTCGCCTCCGGGCTCACCATCGCCAAGTTCCAGGGCTTCGGCTCCACGCAGACGGACTTCTGCGACCGCGCTCAGCCCTACTACGGGTGCAACAACCAGCCCGCCACGCTCGACGACATGGCCAGGGGCTGGAACAGCCTCGGTATGACCCATCCGGGTTCGGGTCTGAACAGTGCGGCCACGTTCGACCAGGTGTACACGGACGTCAAAGCGGCCCGGCCGCTCGCCGTCCGCATCGGGTGGACCTCCGGTGGCGGCCACATGAACGTGGTCTACGGCTTCGACACGTCGAACAAGACGATCGCCGTGGCCGACCCGTGGCCGGACACCACGACCTACACGTGGTGGAAGTACGACGACTACGTGAGCAACAGCTCGTCCAAGTGGACCCACTCCCGTATCGGTATCTCCCGCTAAGGCTGACGACATGCGCAACACCAGCGGCACCTCACTGTCCAGCAGCCGGGCGGCCCGTTCCGCCCGCCCGCTCGTCCTCGTCGCAGCAGCCGCGTCCGCACTGCTGTCCGCCATCGGCCCGGCACACGCGGCCCCGGCCAAGGACCCCCTCCCGGCCGACATCCCCGACTACCGGGCCGCACTCGACGCGGTGCACTCCGCCGACGTCCGCGACACCGTCTGCCGCTTCCTGCGTACTCCGGTGCCCACCGACGGCGGCTCCGAGCCGGTGCAGACGATCCCCGAGACGGCCGAGCCCTGCCAGGGCCTGCCGGAGTTCACGATCAAGGACCCCGTGGCGCGGAACGAGATCACCCCGGAGTTCGCCGCGGGCACCGCTCAGCCGCTGCCCACCGAAGCGGTCAAGCTGACGCAGCTGGTCTCCTCGCTGAGCGCCACTGTCAACGGCCGCACCGCCACCGTCATGCTGGCGCCCACCCAGGGCGGCGGCTGGCACCTGGCGGCCGTACGCGACGGCGACAGCGACGCCACGTACGCGTCCAAGGCCACCCTGGGCACGCTGGTCTTCACCGAGCCGCAGATCCGCGGCTGGTACCAGCTCAAGCTCTCCACCGTCGAGCCTCTCAACGACCAGGCACGCCAGGGGCTGGGCGGCCGGGACTCGGCCTCGCTCAGCGACTACCAGAAGCTGGTGAAGTCCCGCTACGCCGACAAGCTGCCGGGCTCGGAGTACGACACCAAGGGCTACTCCAGCGGCTACAGCCTCCCGAGCACGCGGAGCGACAGCCCCTCCTCCACCCTGCTCGTCGCCGGTGGTTCAGGCACCGCACTCGCCCTCGCGGGCGGCGCCGCCGTCATGCGTCGGAAGCGGCGTACGAACGGCGCCTGATCCCTGCGCCGTTGGCTATCGCGCCGGATGCGGACGCGCATCCGGCCGGGAGGCGCCGTTATGCCGGGGGGCGCTTGCCGACCAGCTCCTGGTAGAGCGCGCGGCGCTCGTCCGCGTTGTCGTCCGTCCCGGCCAGGTCCCGGTCCCACTGCTGCTTGATGTCCTCCAGGAAGCCCTGCCAGCCGCCGCTCGAATCCGCGCCCATCTCCTGCAGGTCGACATAGCGTTCGTTCTTGCTGAGGCCGCCGGAACCGATCTTGTCCTTCTTGTGGCCGTGCAGGATGGACTCGGGGTTCGAGGTGGCCTCGGTGGAACGGAAGTCGTGTTCGTAGCCGACGGGGCTCGCGGCGTGTGGCGCGATGGTCTCGACGCCGATCTGGAGGGATCCGTCCTTCTCCATGGTCGGGCGGTGGTAGACCAGCAGGACGTGGCCGTACGAGCCGTTCGGCAGGACCATCGCGCCGTTCCAGTCCTTGGAGCCGAGTCCGCCGCCGGAGATGTCCTGGCCCCACAGCTTCGGCCGGGCGGCACCGACGGCGAGCTTGTTCGTGAGGGACGCCACGACGCCGCCCCTCTCCTTGAACTCTCCTTGCTTTCCACCCTTGTTGGGGCCGATGTCAGTGCGGTGGGTGGCGAAGCCCCGCTCGGACACGTGCTCCGCGGTATCCCCCTCGGTGGCGTCCGTGGTCGCGCCCAGGAAGTGCGGCAGCCAGTAGGCGGGATCGCCCTTCGCGCTCAGCGCGGGGATGCGCACGTTGACGCGGCCGCCGTGGGACAGCGCACGGATGACGTCCTGCTCGTGGTCCTCCACGTGCCGGCCCTTCTCCGGGTCGTAGAGCTGAAGCCCGTGACGCAGGATGAGCAGGATCTTGGTGAGCATTTCACGGCCCTGAGCGTCCTTCTCGACGTAGTCGGGCGCCTTCTTCTTCCCGTCCTTGCCCACCGGGGCGCCCTCCGCCGGGACGGAACCGTCGTGCATGCGCTCGGGGGCTATGCCCTCCGGGTGGAGCGTGTCGACGGCGGTGTCGCGGATCTGCTGGTTGCGCTCCGTTTCCAGGTTCTCCCGCTTCCGCGGGTCGGTGCCGGGTGTCTGCGTGAGCATGAACCGGCCGAGCGTGTAGGCCGGGTCCGTCGGTGCGCGGACGGCGGAGACGTCCGCCACGATGTCGGGACGCTTCCCGATGGCCAGCGTCGCGGTGAGTACCCGCTTGCCGGGGTCCAGTTTCAACCAGTTGTCGAACGGCCCCTCGGCGTACGTCGCGGCCTCTTCGTAGCTGCCGATTCCCACGTCCTTAAGCCACTTCGCGTTGACCGTCGACAGCTGCCTGATGTCATCCAGCTCCTCGTCGCTGAACGCCTCACCCCGCATCACCCGCCGTTCCAGGGTCTTCCGCAGCCGGGAGGGCCCCTCGACCATCCACTGCTCGGGCCACCAGGTGCCGGGTGCGAAGACGTTCGCCTTGGAACTCGTCTGGGTCGTGTGCTGCTCGATCGACTGGCTGAGCCGGGAGATGATCTCCTTGCCCTTCGGGTCCGCCTCCTGCGCCGGTCCGGCTGCCTCGGCGCCCTCCTGCTCGGTGGGTCCCGCGCGCTGAACCGTGGTGGCGCCGCCGACGGAGCGCTGCACGGCCTCACCGTGCCGACGCCCCTCTTCCTCGTGCCCGCGGCGCATCATCTCCAGCACCACCTGGTTGCCGCTGCTGGCCTGCACCCCCATCAACCCGGTGGGTGCGGCCGTGCGTGCGGTCTTCTCCTGGCCGGCCGGCGCGACGGGACGCTTCCTGTCATGGGATTTCATGGACGCCCCTCAGCCGAGACCGGTTGCCCCTGAACCGGGACCAGTGCAGTGCCACGCTAGGGCGTCGCGTGCTTCGGACGGGGGGCCCACGTAATGGTCTGCCCGGAGAGGCAGTTCGGCTGCCCCTGCGGTCCGTCGGGAGTTCGGGGGCCGAACCGGTCCGGTGCGTTCAGCCCCGTCCCGCCAGCCGGTCCGCGATCTTCGCGATCGGGTCGGTGCCGGTGCGCGGCGAGGTGAGTTCGCGGCGGTCGGCGGCGCGGTAGGCGGCGTACATGCTGTGGACGCCGAGCCAGCGCAGGGGTTCCGGTTCCCAGCGGCGGACCTTGTGGTTGGCCCAGGGCAGGGCGGTCAGTTCGGTGGGGCCGCCCTGCCCGGAGTCCTGCTGGATCAGGTCGCGCAGGGTGCGGGCGGCGAGGTTGGTGGTGGCGACGCCGGAGCCGACGTAGCCGCCCGCCCAGCCCAGGCCGGTGGAGCGGTCCAGGGTGACGGTGGCGCACCAGTCGCGCGGGACGCCGAGCACTCCGGACCAGGCGTGCGCGATGCGGGTCCCCGCGGTGGTGGGGAAGAGGCGGACGAGCAGGTCGCGCAGGGCCTCGATGGTGGCGGGCTGGGTGCGTCCGTCGTTGTCGGTGGCCGAGCCGTAGCGGTACGGGACGCCCCGGCCGCCCAGGGCGATGCGGTCGTCGGCGGTGCGCTGGGCGTACAGGTAGGCGTGGGCCATGTCGCCGAGGGTTTCGCGGCCGTTCCAGCCGATGGTCTCCCAGAGGGATTCGGGCAGCGGCTCGGTGACGATCATGGAGGAGTTCATCGGGAGCCAGGTGCGCTTCTCGCCCTTGATGCCCGACGTGAAGCCCTCGGTGCAGCGCAGGATGTACGGGGCGCGGACCGTGCCGTAGGGGGTGACGGCGTGTTTGGGCTTGATCTCGGTGACGGGGGTCGACTCGTGGATCGTGACGCCGAGGGCCTCCACGACGTCCGCGAGGCCCTTGACCAGTTTGGCGGGGTGCAGGCGGGCGCCGTGCGGGGTCCAGCTGGAGCCGATGGCTCCGGTGACGCGGACGCGCTCTGCGGTCTCGCGGGCGCCGTGCAGGGTGCGGTCGGTCTCGCCGAAGGCGATCTCCACGGAGTGGAAGTCCTTCAGCCGGGCGAGCTGCGCCGGGGTGCAGGCCACTTCGAGGACGCCGCCCCGGTGGATGTCCGCGTCGATCTTCTCCTCGTCCGCGACGCGGATGACCTCGGCGACGGTGTCGTTCATCGACTTCTGCAGCCGGACGGCCGCTTCGTGGCCGTGCAGCTTCGCGTAGCGGTCGCGGCCGGCGACGCCGTTGTAGAGCCAGCCGCCGTTGCGGCCGGAGGCGCCGTAGCCGCAGAACTTGGCTTCCAGGACGGTGATGTTGAGGAAGGGGACGGCCTTCTTGAGGTAGTACGCCGTCCAGAGGCCGGTGTATCCGCCGCCGATGATGCAGATGTCGGCGGCGGCGTCGCCGGGCAGGGGTTCGCGGGGGAGGGGGGTGCCCTGGTCCGCGTACCAGAAGGATATGCCGCCGTTGGCTGTACTGACGGTGCTCATGTGGCCCCTGCTGTCCGTGTGACTGGCGCCGGTGGTGTGGCCGGCTGTGGAGTGCGGTGTTCTGCGTGGCTGGACGTTGATGTTCTGCGTGGCTGGACGTTACTGGGCGGGGGCCCGTTTCGTCTCGTGGTGGCGGCGGGTCAGCGGGTAGCAGGCGAGGCCGATGAGCGCGGCGGTGAAGTGGCCGACGTCGGTGAAGGTGGCGCCGGTGACGAGCGGGACGCCGTAGATGACGAGGACGGCGAAGAGATACACGTACCGCCAGGGGCGCGGGATGTAGTAGGTGAGGACGGTGACGACGCCGGCGAGGGCGTAACTGACCCCGACGTCCAGGGTGTTCGCGGCGGTCCCGGGCGCGTGGCCGTGCCGGATGGCCCAGGCCAGGACACCTTCGCTGACGAGGGTGGCGAGGACGTGGGCGGCGGCGACGACGGTGAGCCAGCGCAGCGTGCCCAGGCGGCGCTCCGCGGGGGCGTGGAAGACCGTGTAGAGCACGGCGTAGGGGAGCCATTCGCCGCCGTCGATCCAGAACGCGCTGCTGATCAGGACGCGTACGGGGTTCTGGGAGAGCTCGTGGATGTTGGTGGAGCGCTGGCGGAGGAAGTCCTCCTCGAAGGCCGGTGACATCTGGTGGACGATGACGGTGGTGACGAAGAGGGCCAGCAGCCAGACGTAGGTGCCGGGGGCGCTGCGGATCCATGAGCCGGCGCCGCGGAGCCACGTGACGGGGGCGGGGCGGGGCCGCGTGGGCGGGGCGGGGTGGCTCGAGGGCATATCCGATTGACGCACGCTCCTAGGATCGGGGCCGTGATTGACATTCCGGATGCGCTGATCGCCACTCAGTCCAAGTACAACGGTGCGGCCGGGCGGGCGTTCCTCGCCGCGTTGCCGGGGATGGCGGCGGAGTTCCTGGAGCGGTGGGGGCTGCGCCGGGACGGCGAGGCGTTGTACGGGGTGTGCGCGCTGGTGCTGCCGGTGGTGCGGGTGGCGGACGGGCGCCCGGCGGCGCTGAAGTTGCAGGCGGTGGACGCGGAGACGGCGGGGGAGCCGCTCGCGCTGCGGGTGTGGGGTGCGGCGTCGGCGGGTGCGGCGTCGGCGTGTGCGGTGGAGCTGCTGGACCACGACGCGGCGACGGGGACGATGCTGCTGGAGCGGCTGGACGGGCGCCGTTCCCTGTCGGGGGCGGCGGATGCACGGGAGGCGGTGCGGATCATCGCGGAGCTGCTGGCGGGGCTGACGGCGGTGCGGGCTCCGGCGGGGAGCGGTCTGCGGGGGCTTGTCGAGGCGGCGGCGCGGATGCTGGCGGCGGCGCCGGGGGCGGTGGGGCTGCTGGCGGACGAGGAGGAGCGGCGGCTGCTGGCGGACTGCGCGGCGGCGGTCCGGGAGGTGGCGGGGGAGCCGGGGGACCGGTTGCTGCACTGGGATCTGCACTTCGGCAACGTGCTGGCCGGGCGGGGCGGTCCGGCGGGGCAGGGGGCGCGGTGGGTGGCGATCGACCCGAAGCCGCTGGCCGGTGATCCGGGGTTCGAGCTGTTTCCGGCGCTGGTCAACCGGTTCGACGCGGAGGCGGTGGGGTGGCGGTTCGATCTGATGACGGAGGTGCTCGGTCTCGACCGGGGGCGGGCCCGTGCGTGGACGCTGGGGCGGGTGCTGCAGAACGCGTGCTGGGGCGCGGAGGACGGTGCGCGGCGGCTGGTGCCGGAGCAGGCCGAGATCGCGCGGCGGCTGCTGGGCCGGTAGCGGCGGGCGGCGCGGCACTGCTTACGCTGCCCCCATGATTCGTACCGCTACCGCCGCCGATGTCCCCGCCATCCACGCGATGGTCCGCGAGCTGGCCGACTACGAGAAGGCGCTGCACGAGGCGAACGCCACCGAGGAGCAGTTGCGCGAGGCGCTGTTCGGTGAGCGGCCCGCGGCGTTCGCGCACATCGCGGAGTCGGAGGAGGACGGTGAGGTGGTGGGCTTCGCGCTGTGGTTCCTGAACTTCTCCACATGGCGCGGGGTGCACGGCATCTATCTGGAGGACCTGTACGTGCGCCCGGACCGGCGGGGCGGCGGACACGGCAAGGCGCTGCTGGGTGAGCTGGCGCGGATCTGTGTGGAGCGCGGCTACGAGCGCCTGGAGTGGTCGGTGCTGGACTGGAACGCCCCGTCGATCGCGTTCTACGAGTCGCTGGGCGCCCGGCCGCAGGACGAGTGGACGGTGTACCGGCTGACGGACGGGGCGCTGGCGGAGCTGGGCGGGCGGTAGCGCCTCTCGTCCGGGCCGGGTTCGCGGGGCGGGCCGTAGGCAGGGCCTGTCGTCCGGATCAGGGGATGAGGACGACCTTGCCGGTGGTGCCGCGGGTCTCCAGGGCACGGTGGGCGGCGGCCGCCTCGGCGAGCGGGTAGCGCTGGACGGCGGGGCGCAGGCGGCCGGCCGCGGCCTCGGCGAGGGCGCGCGTCTCCATGGCGCGCAGGCCGCCGCCGCGCTGGACCATGGCGGGGCCGAGGACGTTCTGCGAGGTGATGGCGCGGGCGGTGAGTTCGTCCTCGGTGAAGGTGAGTGGCCTGCCGTCGTGGAGGTCCTGGCCGGACCAGCCGTAGACGATGTGCTGTCCGCCCTTGTCGAGGAGGTCGACGGCGGCGCGTGCGGTGGTGCCGCCGACGGAGTCGTAGACGACGGTGGCGCGGCGGCCGAGGGCGTCGAGGTGGGCACGGACCTGGCGGGGCCAGTCGGGGAGGGTGTAGTCGACGGCGAGGTCGGCGCCGTTGGCGCGGACGAGCCCGGTCTTGGCGGGTCCTCCGGCGAGGCCGATGACGTTGGCTCCGGCGTTCTTGGCGTACTGGACGAGCAGGGTGCCGATGCCGCCGGCCGCGGCGGTGACGAGGACGATCGACTCGGGTCCCAGCGGGGTGAATCCGAGGATGCCGAGGGTGGTGCGGCCGGTGCCGATCATCGCGACGGCCTCGGCGTAGTCGAGTCCGTCGGGTACGGGGTGGAGCTTGTCGGCCTCGGTGACGGTGAGTTCGGCATAGCCGCCGGGGGCGTTGCCGATGTGGGCGACGACGTGCCGGCCGAGCCAGTCGGGGTCGGTGCCCTCGCCGAGCGATTCGACGGTGCCGGCGATTTCGCGGCCGGGGACGGTGGGCAGCGGGGTGGGAGCGGGGTAAGGGCCGGTCATGCCCTCGCGCAGGGCGATGTCGAGCAGGTGTACGCCGGCGGCGCGGACGGCGATCCGGACCTGGCCGGGTCCGGGGACGGGGTCCTCGACGCGCTCGTAGGCGAGGTTCTCGGCGGGGCCGAAGGCGTGGAGGCGGACGGCGTGCATGGTGGGCTCCCCGGGGTGTCGGTGTTGGTGCCGGTGTCGGTTCCGGTGAGCCCACTCTTCGGCCTCAAGCGCGCTTGAGGTCAAGCGGTGTCCGGGAGGCGGAGGCGGAGGTGGCGGTCGAGGTGCGGTTGGCCGTGGTGCGGTGCTCGGTGGCCCGGAGGGCGAGGAGGGCCGCTTCGATGCCGCTGTTGAAGGAGACCTCGCTGAGCAGTCCGGGCGCGGCGACCTGGTCGCCCGCTAGGTAGACGCCGTTGCCCCGGTCGATGGCGGGGCGGTCGCGCCAGGTGGTGCCGGGGTGGTCGACGGCTCCGGTGCGGCCGGTGGCGAGGGCCTCGCGCCGCCACACGGTGCGCTCCCGCCAGCCCGGGTACCCGAGGTCGAGGAGTTCTTCGGCGCGGGCGGTTCCGGCGGACCGGGACTCGTCGGGGGCGATGGGGAACTGCCCCTGGAGGAGTTGTTCGCCCGCCGGGGCGAGGCTGTCGTCCTGCGCGGTGAACCGTTCGATCCAGCCGGGGGCGTCGAGGTCGGACACGGCGAACGCGTCGCCGCGCCGGGTGCGCAGGGCGAGGTCGATGAGGGCGGTGCGGCCGGAGGCCCAGGTGAGGGCGGGGTCGCGGAGGAGGGTGCGGGCGGCGTCCAGGGAGGTGGCGACGACGACCGGGCCGGTGCGGGCGAGGGCGTCGAGGGCGGCGGTGTCGATACGGGTCGCCGTCTCGATGCGGACGCCGAGGTTCCAGGCGCGGGACGCCATCCGGTCGATGATCTGCGCCCAGCCCCCGATCGGGTAGCGGGCCTCCGGCGGCAGCGCCCCGGCCCGGTGCAGCCGTTCCTGGACGAACGCGGCGGAGAGGCTGCCGGGGTCGTGGTGGAAGAGCGCGACGGCGGCGTAGTGGGCGGCGATGCGGGCGCCCTCCTCGCCGACCTGCGCGGTGGCCCAGGTACGGAAGTCGAGGTCGGCCGGGACCCGTGCGGCGCTGCGGCGGCTGAGCCGGAGGAGGGCGAGGGGCGGGGTGCGGCGCAGGGCGGAGCGGTGGCGGAAGCGGAGCCGGGTGGCTTCGAGGGGAGGGACGGCGGTGGTGGGGCCGAGGAGGTTGCGCCGGTCGAGCCAGGTCCAGTGGGGGCCGCGACGGTAGAGGGCGTGCGGTCCCTCGTTGGTGAGGTACGGGCCCTCCTCGGTGGTCCTGGCGCGTCCGCCGAGGGTGTGGTGGGCCTCGTGGACGGTCACCAGGGCGTCGGACTCGGCTGCGGTGATGGCTGCGGTGAATCCGGCGAGACCCCCGCCGATGATGTGGATGCGCTGCATGGTCCCCGTCTCCTTCGCTGGAGGTGCCTTCGCTGGAGGTGCCCTTCGCGTACATGACGGGTGGCGGGGCCGGGGTGTGACATCGGCGGGCGGGGCGTTGTCAGTGGGGTGCGTCACGATGGGGGGATGGTGCGCAGCAGCGGTAGTGGTCAGGGGAACGGCAGGGGCCGGGGCGGTAAGGACGGGGTCGCGGCGGCGCGGCGCCCGGAGGTGCGGCTTCCGCCGCTCGAACCGTACGGCGGCGAGGGCCTTGAGCCGGACGGGGATTACGACGGGGTGCGCTTCGAGTCCGTTGATCTGGCGGACGAGTCGGGCCCGGGTGCCCGGTTCATGGACTGTGCGCTGGAGGGCTGTGCGCTGGACCGTACGGAGCTGGTCAGGGCCCGTTTCATCGATTCGGTGCTGACGGGGGTACGGGGGGTGGGCACGGATCTCGCGGGGGCGTCGCTGCGTGACGTGGAGATCGTGGACGCGCGCCTGGGCGGGGTGCAGATGCACGGCGCGGTGCTGGAGCGGGTGCTGGTGCGGGGCGGGAAGATCGACTACCTGAATCTGCGGAAGGCGCGGCTGAAGGACGTGGTCTTCGAGGGCTGTGTGCTCTCCGAGCCGGATTTCGGTGGCGCGCAGCTGGACCGGGTGGAGTTCCGGGACTGTGTGCTGAAGCGGGCCGATTTCAGCGCGGTGCGGATGGAGTCGGTGGATCTGCGGACGGTCGCGGAGCTGGACATCGCGCGCGGGGTGGAGCGGCTGGCGGGTGCGGTGATCAGCCCGTCGCAGCTGATGGAGCTGGCTCCGGCGTTCGCGGCGCAGATCGGGGTGCGGGTGGAGGCGTGAAGCCGCCCCGAGGCCGGAAGGGGGCCGGTCAGAGGCGGGGGAAGCGGGCCTGGAGGTCCCAGACCACCGGGTTGTCCGCGAGGCCTTCGTGCATGTCGGAGAGGTCCGCGATCAGGTCGTGCAGGAAGTCGCGGGCCTCGCGGCGCAGCAGCGCGTGGTTGAAGGTGAGCGGTGCTTCCTCCGCGGGCATCCAGTCGGCCTCGACGTCGACCCAGCCGAAGCGGCGCTCGAAGAGCATCCGGTCGGACGATTCGGTGAAGTCGAGTTCCGCGAACTGGCGGCGGTGCGAGCGGTTGCCGCGCGGGTCGCGGTCGAGCTGCTCGACGATGTCGCACAGGGCCCAGGCGAAGTCGAGCACCGGCACCCATCCCCAGCCTGTGGATACCTCGCGGTCCTCCTTGGTGTCCGCGAGGTAGACGTCACCGGAGAACAGATCGTGGCGCAGGGCGTGGACGTCCGCCCGGCGGTAGTCGGTCTGCGGGGGATCGGGGAAGCGCCGGGAGAGGGAGTAGCCGATATCGAGCACGGTTCGATGGTGTCATGCCCGGCGTGTCGCTCCTGCCGGTGGAGGCGGCGGCGGTCACGCGGGGGACGCGTTGCCCCCGTCGGCCGTGGTGGCAGGGGTGGCCCCGTCGGCCGCGGCGGCGCGCCGGACGCAGTCGCGGAGCAGGGCGCGACGCCGCTCATGGACGTCATCGGGTTCCTGGCCGGTTGCCGCGTAGACGTTGCTGACCGGTGACCAGGCCATGGACATGGCGATGACCATGGCCATGATGTCGAACGGGTCGCCCGCGCGGACCCGCCCGGCGGCCTGCGCCTCGGCGATGGCCGTGAGCTTGTGGTCGTGGTAGTCCTCGCGGGTCTCGACGAGGTGCCCGTCGGGCCGGCGCTCCAGCCGTGTCCACGTCGCCAGCCGGATGAGGTCGGGGCGGCGCAGGTATTCGTCGTAGAGACGGACGGCCCAGTCCGCGAGATCGTCGGCGTCGATGGGCACGACGTTGGTGATGCGCTCCAGCGAGCTGAGGAAGATCGCGTCGAAGAGCCGTTCCTTGTCACCGAAGTAGGCGTAGAGCTGTGCCTTGTTGGTGCGCGCCGCCGCCACGATGCGTTCGATGCGCGCCCCGGCGATGCCGTGCTCGGCGAACTCTTCGGTGGCGGCGTCCAGGATGCGCTGGTAGGTCGCGGCGCCTCGCGAGGTCGGGGGCAGTTCCGGCATGACCGCACTCTATCAAACAGAACAGTTTGTTTGCTTTGGGGTGCGGACGCGCTTACGCTGCGACAGACAGAACAGTCTGTTTAAGGAGTCAGGTATGCGCATGACCACCGGATGGCAGGCGGCCGGCCCGACGGCGCTGCGGCGCGTGCCGCTGGCCCGCCGAGAACTGCGCCCGGACGACATCGCGGTGCGGGTCGACTACTGCGGCGTGTGCCACACCGACCTGCACGCCCTGACCGCCTACGACCCGGATGCGGAAGCGCCCCTGGTGCCCGGTCACGAGTTCACCGGTGTGGTGACCGGGGCCGGCCCCGAGGTGACCGCCTTCTCGGTCGGCGACCGGGTCGCGGTGGGCAACATCGTCGACTCGTGCGGCGCGTGCGCCATGTGTGAGGCCGGACAGGAGAATTTCTGCCACTCCTTCCCGACCCTGACCTACGGCGGCGCCGACCGGCAGGACGGCACGACCACCCTGGGCGGCTACTCCCGCGAGTACGTCGTGCGCGACGCCTTCGCCTACCCGCTCCCCTCCGGCCTCGACGCGGCCGCGGCCGCCCCGCTGATGTGCGCGGGCGTCACCGTCTGGGAACCTCTGCACTCCCTGGGCGTCGGCCCCGGCAGCCGAGTCGCCGTCGCCGGGCTGGGCGGCCTGGGGCACCTCGCGGTCAAGATGGCCGTGGCACTCGGCGCGACCACGACCGTCATCAGCCGCACCCAGGACAAGCGCGACGACGCCCGCAAGCTCGGCGCCCACGACCTCATCGCGTCCACGGACGCCGGGCGGATGGCCGAGGCGCGCGACACGTTCGACGTCGTCATCGACACCATCTCCGTCCCGCACGACCTCGCCCCGTATCTGAAGCTGGTGGCGATGGACGGCACCCTCAGCCTCCTCGGGTACCTGGGCCCCGTCACCGTCGAGGCCATGGACCTGCTCATCGGCCGCAAGAAGCTCAGCTCTGCGGGCAGCGGGGGCCGTCCGGCGACAGCCGAGATGCTCCGGTTCTGCGCCGACAACGGCATCGCCGCCGACGTCGAGGTGCTCCCGTCGGCACAGGTGGACACGGCCCTGGACCGCCTCCGGCGGAACGACGTCCGCTACCGCTTCGTGCTCGACATGTCCGACCTGGACTGATCCGACCTGGACTGGAGGGAATCGGCGCACGCGCGGGACGCCCAGTACTCCAGGACTCCAGGGGGTTGCATGGACGCCTTTCGCCTGACCAGGCCGGCAACGCGATCACAGGACGAGCATGAGTTTGCCGCCGGGGCGGCGGGACTGGCTGAGCTCGGCCGCTTCCTGGATCCGGTCGAGGGCGTAGGTGCGGGCGACCGGTACGACCAGGATGCCTTCGCCGGCGAGCCTGGCGAACTCGTTCATCTGGTCGTAGCGGATCTCGGTGGTGATCCGGACGCCCAGTTCGGCTGCGGCGGCGAAGTCCGAGACGGTGAGGACACGGTCGGGATCCCCGGTCAGCTCGATCAAGGCCGGTAGCGAGCCGCCGGCCGGACTGGGCCGGTCGGCGCGGTCGATCCGGCCCCCGGTCGGCGCGGTGTCCAGGGCACGGTCCACGGGGCCCGGGGTCAGTGCGCTGACGCGTTCGGCCATGCCCTCGCCGTAGGTGGTCACCTGGGCGCCGATCCCTTCCAGGGCGGCGGCCCGAGTCGGCCCGGCTGTGGCGATCACCCGAATACCCCGGTGCAGCGCGAAGCGCACCGCCGCCTCGCCCACGGTGGTGCCCGCGCCGTGGACGAGCAGCAGCTCACCCGGCTGGACGCCGAGGTCGTCGAGCGCGCGCCACGCCGTCTCGGCCGCCATCGGCAGCGCGGCGGCCTGCTCGGCGGTCACGCCCTCGGGAATGTGTGCCCAGGCCGGCATCAGCGCGTACTCGGCGGCGCCGGCCGTCGGGCCGTCGAAGGTGGCCGGGCCGAACACGCGGTCGCCGACCTGGACGCCGGTGACACCCTCGCCGAGCGCGTCGACGGTGCCCGCGACCTCAAGGCCGAGCCCGCGCGGCAGCGGCGGCAGATGGTCGGCGAGGAGACCGTCGACGACGTGCCAGTCGGCCGGTGTCAGGCCGCATGCCCGCACGGCGATCCGGATCTGGCCGGGTCCCGGCTCCGGCTGTGGGACGTCGCGGAGCACGATCACGTCGGGGGAACCGAACCGGTCGAATTGCAGAGCCTTCATGACGATCTCCCAGCTGATGACAGCATCTGTTGTCATTGACCGTACCAGCTGATGACAGCTCCTGTTGTCGTACTCTGGTGGGTATGCCACGATGGGAATCCGATGCACAGGGCCGGCTCGAACGCGCGGCGCTCGAACTGTTCGAGACGCAGGGGTTCGAGCGCACCTCGGTCGCGCAGATCGCAGGCGCCGCCGGTCTGAAGGAGCGTTCCTTCTACCGCTACTTCCCCGACAAGCGGGAAGTCCTCTTCGCCGGCAACGAACTTGAGGCCCACCTCGTCGCCCAGGTCGAGGCGGCCGACCCGGGCCTCACCCCGATCGAGGCGCTGCTGACCGCACTGGGCACCGCCGAGGAGATCTTCCGCCCACGCGAGTTCCTGCTGCGCCGGGGAAGAGTGATCGCCGCCAACCCGGCACTGGCCGAGCGCGATCTGATCAAGCTCGCCGACATCGCCGACGCGCTGGCGCCGGCGCTCGAACGCCGCGGCGTCGAGCCCGGCAAAGCGCGCTTCATCATCGACATGGTGCTGGCGATCCACCGGCGCGCCATGCCCCGCTGGCTCGCCGAGCCGGACACCACCCTCGCTCAGCTCATGGCCCAGGCCACCGCCGAACTGCGCGAAGTGGTCGCGCCGCCGGCTCCGACGGTCCGTTGAGTCGGCCGCAGAAGAGGAGCAGCGCCCACCGGGCCCACCGCGACCCACCCCAGCGGGATCGGCTGGGGCGAGTTCAGTCACAGGGGTCGACAGTAGGGCGCGCGACCGGCGTGTAAAGCACGCTTTACATATGAGGAACAGGGTCAGAGAACTGCGGTCTGTGCAGGGGCTCTCGCGGCGGGTCCGTGGGGGTGCTGCGCCAGCGGATGTGAGCACCAGACCGGCGCGGCATGATCCGCCGGTCACCCCCTAACCGCAGCTCACGCTCGGGGCTCAAGCGTCGAGTTCCGAGCGCTCTTTCAGTGGAATGGGTGGAGGGATTGAATGCCCACCCGCCCTCCCTGCCTTGAGGGTTGACTTTTCGCGATCGACTTGCCACGGAGGGTAGCCGCGCTCTAGCGTCAGCAGAACCAAGACGGCCCCCGTCGGTGCAGAAACACCTAACGGGGGCCTGACCACTTCGATCGTCAGGACCGATCTGATGGCTGTCAGCCAGCTTAGTGCTGCCCCCTCTTCTGTGGCCGTACCCCGGCCCACGCTTGATCACCCGATGGTCAGTCCCGGGTACGGCAAGCGTTCGGCGCCCGGTCAACGTCCGCGCACCGAGCACGATTTCGCCCACCTCCTGCCCCGTGACGCCGCCGTCGCCGCGTACATCGACGGCCTGTGCGACGGTGCCGACATCTCCGTGAAGACCCTCGCCAAGACGCTCCCGTACGGCCAGTGCGCCCTGCGCACCACGCTCAACCGGCTCCAGGAAGCGGGTCACCTGCGCCGGGGCAGCGAGTGCATCGCGACGGAGGAGGCGCTGCTCTGGGTCACCCGGACGTTCTTCTCCCGCACCTGGCACGACGACGACTGGTGGGACACCTTCATCCGGGGCGACGTACCGCAAGAGCAGGCGCGGGCAGCCCAACGTCCGACCCGTTCGAGGTCGTTCATCCTGCTGGCCGCCCTCGGACGCAACACACCCGCCCTCACCCTCTCGCAGGCGGACTGCGTGGCCCTGGAACCACAGGTCACCGAGTGGTTCGAGCGCGGCGCCACCGAACCGGAAGTCCTGCACGCCCTCACCGAAGGCCTGCCCCCACGCATCCACCACGCCGCCGCACTCCTCCGCCGACGCCTGCACGACAAGCTGCCGCCCGTCCGCGAAGCCTCCCCCACCCCCCGCGTCGTCCTGCGCACCCTGGAATGCCGCGAATGCCGCGCCCCCGGCAACGCGTCAGCCATGCCCGGCGGACTCTGCACCACCTGCCGAGGCACCACCCCCGCCACCCCCAACGGCCCCGTCGGTGCCGTACCCGACCACGGCGTACGAGCCAGGATGAGCGCCGTACGCGCCGGACTCGTACCCCGCGCCGAGCGCGGACACCGGTGACGCCGGACGGTCTTCAGCCGAATCACCCCTTCAGGGCGTCTTCCCAGGTGTGCTGCTCGGCGTGGCCGGCGAACAGACAGCAGCCCTCACCGTCGGGACCTGGGGCGACCACCGGGCAGTCCGGCAACACGACAAGCTCGGCCTCGTCCGTCCCGTGCCAGCGGAGCCACAGCGCGGTCCCGTACGCGCAGGTGTCGGTGAGGAGACCGAAGTGCTCACCCTCGTGCGCGGACAACTGACACTGCACCGCCCTGTCGACGTACGTGGCGCCCGACTTCTCCAGCGCCTCCCGCGCCAGGTCGATGGGCACCCGGCGCCAGTGCGCGCAGCGCATCACGACTTCCCCTCGTCTCTCGTCGTCATGACCGAACTCCTTTGTGAATCTCGCTGCTCGTCCGGGGCAACATCCAGGAAAGCGCGCGAAGTCGGAGGTCTCCACGGCATCCATGCGGCAGTCTTGACGCAGGTCCGTGGACGGGCTCTGAAGGCCCCGAAATCGCGGGAAGGGGGCGCAATGGGACTGGCGGAACGACGCAGGACCCTGGGCTACAGTCAGGAGACGTTGGCCGAGTCACTCGGTGTGGACCGCACTACTGTCGGACGCTGGGAAAGCGGCAAATCCGCTCCTCAGCCGCCCCAGCGAAGGCCCTTGGCCACCGCCCTCGAAGTCAGCCTCCAAGAGCTGGACGCTCTCCTGGCGCCGCCACGAGCCGCAGACCGGGCGGCCGCAGGACACCAGTTCAGTGACCCCCCGAGCGCGGGAGACCCCGACGAAATGATCCGCCGCGAATTCCTCCGCATACTGACTGTCAGCGGGGTATTTGCCACCCTGCCGGTCGAGGAGGCCGAGGCCCTCACCGAGGGCGTCCGCCGGGGGGCGCCAGCCGACTTCGCACGCATGAACAGCCATCTCTGGCAGGTGTACCAACTGGCCCGCTCCAAGGGCTCCGTGTACCCCGTCATCCGTGACCAGCTGACGACACTCAACGAGGCATTGGCGGGCCACCGTGGAAGCGCGCGCCCCCTTCTGAACGCGGCCTCCGACCTCTTCCAGTTGGCCGGAGAGGTCGCGTTCGACAGCAACCGGTACGCCGACGCAGCGGCGTCCTACTCGCTCGCGGCATCGATCAGCAAGGATGCCGAGGCGTACGACCTTTGGGCATGCGCGCTCGTTCGCCACGCTTACGTGGACATGTCCGAGCAGTGCTACCACCACGCGGCGCAGCTGCTCGACGCGGCCGAGCGACTGGCCGGCCGGGGGGACAACAACCTCTCGACTCGGTATTGGGTCGCTTCCGTCCAAGCCGAGGCATACGCCGGCCTCGGCGACCTGGACGCGTGCGAGCGTGCGATGGACCAGGCGGAGACCGTCCGCGATCTCACCGCGGACAGCGTCAACGGTGGGTGGCTTCGGTTCGATGGTGCGCGGCTGGCCGAGGAACGGGGATCGCGCTACGTACAGCTCGGCCGTCTCGACCTGGCGGAGAACGCCTTGAAGGATGCCCTGGAGCAGGCGGCCCTGGCATCCGGGCAGTCGTACCGGCGACGCGGAGCAGTGCTCACCGACCTGGCCGCCATCGGCGCGAAGCGGCAGGACGTCGAGCAAGTTGTGGCGTACGGCAGGGAAGCCATCGGCCTGGCCCGAGCCTCCGCGTCCGGGTACGTCGCCCGTAGACTCCAAGCCCTGTGCGACGAGTTCGGTCCTTTGAGCCGCGACCACCGCGTGGCGGAGCTGGGGGCGGAGATCGCCATGCTGAGCACGCCGTGACGAGAGGGGTAGGCATGCCGCAGACCGAAGGTGCACGACTGTTCCGGGAAACCTGGATCGCGGGGGTGCAGCAGCACTTTCCCGGGGAGCCGAAGGCCGGCTATGTCATCCCGTGGGAAGACACCCCGCAGTGGGAGCGCGAGGCCGCAGGCTCGGTCTACGAGCAGGTCCGGCAGTTCGTCGAGATCAGTGGTGGCCACACGTCGAGGCTGTCCCGCGAGCAGAAGAGCCGATTCGTCGCGACGTGCTGGACGGCACAGATGTTCAAGCACTTCGAGGAGCCGAAGCCGGGCTACGTAGCGGACTGGCCCGACCTGCCGTCCTGGCAGCAGGAGACGGACGCCGACATCTTCGAAGCCATCGAGAAGGCGTGCAGCTGATCATCGCTAGATGCCGGTGGGGGCAGAGCGCCCACCGATGGGCTTCTCCACGGGGCACGCCGGACGGCCCTCAGCCCTCAGCCCTCAGCCCTCAGCCCTCACGGCAGCAGCCGTTGCTCCTTCGCCACGGCTACCGCTCCGGCGCGGGTGTCGACGTCGAGCTTGTCGTAGATGCGGCCCAGGTGGGTCTTGACGGTGGCCTCGCTGATGAACAGGGCGCGGGCGATGTCGCGGTTGCCCAGGCCCCGGGAGAGCTGGCCGAGGATGTCGCGTTCGCGGTCTGTGAGGGTGGGCAGCGGCTTGCGCATGCGGGCCATGACGCGGCTGGCGACGGGCGGCGAGAGCGTGGTGCGGCCCTGGGCGGCGGAGCGGATCGCGGCGAAGAGCTCCTCCGGGCGCTCGGCCTTCAGCAGGTAGCCGGTGGCGCCGGCCTCGATGGCGCGGGTGATGTCGGCGTCCGTGTCGTACGTGGTGAGGACCAGGACGTGGGCGCTTTCCGTGCCCGCCACGATCCGCCGGGTCGCCTCGACGCCGTCGATGCCCTCACCCAGCTGGAGGTCCATCAGGACGACGTCGGGGGTGAGCCGGGCGGCCAGGGCGACGGCCTCCTCGCCGCTGCCGGCCTCGCCCACGACCTCGATGTCCGGCTCGCTGCCCAGGAGGGCGAGGAGCCCGGCGCGTACGACGGCGTGGTCGTCGCAGAGCAGGATGCGGACGGGTGTGGGGACGGGCGGGTGCGCGGCGGTCATGCGGGGTCCCGGTTCGGTGGGGTGAGGGCGGGGGTCATGCGGGGTCCCTGGGGGTGAGGGCGGCGGACGGTCCGTCGGTGAGGGGGACCGCGGCGGTCACCACGGTGCCCTCGCCGGGCGCGGATTCGATGGTGAGGCTCCCGCCGAGCTGACGCAGCCGGGCGCGCATCGCGGGCAGCCCGTGCCCGCGCACCCCGCCCGGCTCCCCGGTGTGCGCGGCGGGCGCGAAGCCGTGGCCGTTGTCCGCGATGTCGAGGACGATCCGGTCGTCGAGGTGGGTGAGGGTCAGCGCGGCCTCGGTGGCGCCCGCGTGCTCGGTCACGTTGGCCAGGGCGCCCTGGGCGATCCGCAGCAGCGCGGACTGCACCCGGTCGGGCAGCGCGGTGGCGGGTGCGCCCTCGACGTGGCAGCGGACGGTCAGCCGGCCCTGCGCCTGCGCGGTCTCGCGGGCGGCGAGCGCGTGCAGCGCCGCGTCCAGGCCGCCGCCCTCCGCCAGGTCCGCGGGGGCCAGGTCGTGGACGAAGCGGCGGGCCTCGGCGAGGTTGCGCTCCGCGATGCCGGTGGCGGTACGGATGTGGCGGCGGGCGGTCGCCGGGTCGGTGTCCCAGGTGCGGTCGGCGGCCTGGAGCAGCATCTGCTGGCTGGAAAGGCCCTGGGCGAGGGTGTCGTGGATCTCCATGGAGAGCCGCTGGCGCTCCGCGAGGGTGCCCTCGCGCCGTTCGGTGGCGGCCAGCTCGCGGCGGGTGCGCAGCAGGTCGTCGATCAGCTCGTTCTGCGTGGCGGCCTGGCGCTGCATGTGGACGAAGACGGCGGTCGCGACGGCGGCGACGGCGGGCGGGGCGAGGATCAGGTTCGGGTCGAAACCGTCGGCCAGCCGCAGTTGCGCGGCGACGACGAACAAGGTGAGGAGCGCGACCAGGGCGAGCGCGGCGCGCGGCGGCAGGATGCGTAGCCCGGTGTAGAAGAGCGGCACCGCGCACCACGCGAAGCTCGGCGCGAGGACGACCAGCACCATCCACACGGCGACCAGCGCCCCCAGCCAGAGCAGGCTGCGCGGTGTCGGGCGGGAGCCGAGCACCGGGCCGATCACGTACAGGGCGGCCAGCGCGACGGACAGCCCGATGATCCACGGGGTGCGGGCCTCGCCGGGGTGGCGCAGCAGGAACCGGGTCAGCGAGGCACCCAGGAGCAGGAAGAACGCGGCGTGCATGAGCAGGGAGAGGCCCCGGGTGTCGTCCTCGGCTCGGCGGGTGCCCTGCGCCGAGCGGCTTCGCCGCTTCACCTCTCACCACCTTCTCCCGGCCGTGCCCCCTACCGCGCACCGCTGCTGACCTGCGCGGACATTCCATCGTCACCCTGATCGGCCGCCGCCGCATCAACCGATCGGCCGATGGGGCCGTCAGCCGTACCGCGCGCGGTGTCCAGCCGGTACGCCGACCGTACGGCCACGGGTCCGGCCGGAGCATTGATCTCAGAACGCAGGAACACCCACGGCCACCCACGGCCACTCCGGAGGAGCCCACCATGAAGAAGATGTCGCTGCGCACCCGTGTCCTGACCGGCGCCGTCGCCGCCGCCGCGCTCGGGGCCGGCACCCTCGGTGCCGTGTCCGCGAACGCCTCCGCCCCGGCCGCCGCGCCCGCCGCCGCCGTCAAGGCCGACACCGCGAACCGGAACCTCCAGCAGTCCACGCACCTGACCGTGGACGCCGCGTCGAAGGCCGCGCAGGCGGCCCTGGACGCGGCGGAGAAGGAGCACCAGAAGGTCGCCGTCTCCGTCGTCGACCGCAACGGCAACACCATCGTCACCCTGCGCGGCGACGGCGCGGGCCCGCAGGCGTACGAGTCCGCCGAGAAGAAGGCGTACACCGCCGTGTCCTGGAACGCGCCCACCTCCGAGCTGGTCAAGCGGCTGGCCCAGACCCCGAACCTCAAGGACATCCCTGGCACCCTGTTCCTCGCGGGCGGCGCCCCGGTGCAGGTCAAGGGTGCTCCGGTCGCGGGCATCGGAGTGGCGGGGGCGCCCAGCGGCGACCTCGACGAGAAGTTCGCCCAGGCCGGCGCCGCCGCCCTCGCCAAGTAGCCGGACCGGACACAGGAGAGACACATGAACGCCCTCGATCAGAAGCTGCTCGACGCCGCACGCGCCGGCGACACCGGTTCCGTGCGGACCGCGATCGAGGGCGGCGCCCGGGTGGACGTCCGCGACGAGGAGCTGCGCACCCCGCTGCTCCTGGCCGTCCACGGGGATCACGTCGAAGCGGCCCGGCTGCTCGTCGCGGCGGGCGCGGACCCCGACGCGCAGGACCGGCGCGAGGAGAGCCCCTGGCTGGCCACGGGCGTCACCGGCAGCGTCCCGATGCTGCACGCGCTGCTGCCGGCCGGGCCGGATCTCAAGCTCCGCAACCGGTTCGGCGGCATCGCGCTGATCCCGGCGAGCGAGCGCGGCCATGTCGCCTACGTACGGGAGCTGCTCAGGGTCACCGACATCGACGTCGACCACGTCAACCGGCTGGGCTGGACGGCGCTGCTGGAGGCCGTGATCCTCGGTGACGGCGGCCGGGCGCACCGGCAGATCGTCGAGCTGCTGCTGGCGGCGGGTGCGACGCCGGGGCTGCCGGACGGCGACGGGGTCACGGCCCTGGAGCACGCGGAGCGCCGAGGCTTCGCGGAGATCGCGGCGCTGTTGCGGGACACCCGATGAAAGCCGTCACGCGGTCGGCACGGTGCCGGCATCCCCCTACTCCGACATTCCGCACATAGGATTATCGGTGTGGATCACGGCTTCTCGAGACGCGGCACGGCCCGCACGCCCCGCACTGCCCGCAGATCCAGACCCTCCAGGGCCACGCCCGCCAGGGTCAGGACCGCCGTCCTGCTGCTCGCCCTCGCTCTTCTCGCCCCCGCCTGTACCGGCGGGGTGGAGGGAAAACCGGGCGCCCCCGGGGTGCGCGACCCGTACTTCCCCAAGCTCGGCAACGGCGGGTACGACGTCACGCACTACGACCTCACGCTCGATGTCGACCCGGACGAGCAGACGCTGCGGGGCACCGCCGAGATCACCGCGCGCGCCACCCAGGACCTCAGCTCGTTCAACCTCGACCTCGACGGTCTCACCGTGGACTCCGCGACCGTGGAGGGCAGGCCGGCCGCCGTCAACCGGGCGGGCAGCGAGCTGACGCTGCGTACGGACCCGAAGGCCGAGGACCGGCTCCGCGAGGGCGAGACGTTCCACACCGTCATCCGCTACTCCGGCTCCCCGAAGACCATCACCGACCCGGACAAGTCGGAGGAGGGCTGGCTGCCGACCGACGACGGCTCCCTCGCCCTCGGTGAGCCGACCGGCTCGATGGCCTGGTTCCCGGGCAACAACCACCCGAGCGACAAGGCCACGTACGACATGCGGGTCACCGTCCCCAAGGGGCTGACGGCGGTCTCCAACGGGGTGCAGGCCGGTCCGCCGACGACGGAGGGGGGCCGCACCACGTACCGCTGGCACACAGCCGAGCCCATGGCGAGCTATCTCGCGGTCCTGGCCGTCGGCCGGTTCGAGACGAAGACGTCCACGATGGCGGGCGGCATCACGGTGTTCACCGCCGTGGACCCGGAGTCGGCGGAGGCGAGCGCGCGGACCGTGGCCCGGGTGCCCGAGGTGGTGACGTGGGAGGCGGAGCACTTCGGCCCGTACCCGTTCTCCGCCACGGGCGCGATCGTCGAGCGCAAGGGCGACGCCGGGTACGCGCTGGAGACACAGAACCGGCCGTTCTTTCCCGGGCCGCCGAGCGTCGGGCTGCTGGTCCACGAGATGTCGCACCAGTGGTTCGGCGACTCGGTCACGCCCGCGAGCTGGCGGGACATGTGGCTCAACGAGGGGCCGGCGACCTACGCGGAGTGGCTGTGGGAGGAGGAGAAGGAGGACACCCCGGCCCAGGAGTCGTTCGACGAGGCCTACGCGGACGACGACAACTGGGCCTTCCCGCCCGCCGATCCGCCGTCCGCGGCCAACATCTCCGACCCGCCGGTCTACGGGCGGGGCGCCATGGTCATCCACAAGATCCGCGAGGCGGTCGACGACGACAAGAAGTTCTTCGCGCTGCTCGCGGGCTGGACGAAGGCCCACCGGCACGGCAACGCGACGACGGCGGAGTTCGCCGCGTACGTGGAGAAGGCGACCGGCCTGGATCTGACCGGGCTGTGGAAGAAGTGGCTGTACGGCAAGGACCGTCCGGCCGCGGACGACTGACGGGTCGGTCGTGGCTGTGCGGCAAGGACCGTCCGGCCGCGGACGGCTGACGGGTCGGTCGTGGACATACGGCAGGAGCCGGCCCGCCGCGGACGGCTGACCGGCTCCCGGGAGCAACGGAGTTGGAGTTACTTCACGTTGACGCCGGTCCAGGCGGCGTCGACGGACTTCAGCTCGGCGCTGTCCGCGCCGTAGAGGTCGGTCGCGGCCTTCTCGGTCGCGGTGCGGGCGGCCGCGTAGTCGGTGGAGGAGGTCATGTACTCGGAGAGGGCCTTGTACCAGATCTGGATGGCCTTGTCCCGGCCGATGCCGGTGACGGTGGAGCCGTCGGAGGTCGGGGAGTCGTAGTCGACGCCGTTGATGGTCTTCGCGCCGCTGCCCTCGGCCAGCAGGTAGAAGAAGTGGTTGGCGACACCGGACGAGTAGTGCACGTCCTCGTTGCCGACGCTGCTGTCCCAGTAGTCGGCCGAGCCGCCGTCCTTGCTCGGCTGGTCCATGTAGCGCAGCGGGGTGCCGTCGCCGTTGATGTCGATCTTCTCGCCGATGAGGTAGTCACCGACGTCGGTGGCGTTGTCGGCGTAGAACTCCACCGAGGTGCCGAAGATGTCGCTGGTCGCCTCGTTGAGGCCGCCGGACTCACCGACGTAGTCGAGGTTGGCGGTGGACGAGGTCAGCCCGTGGCTCATCTCGTGCCCGGCGACGTCGAGGCCGGTGAGGGCGCTCTTGTTGTCGGCGCCGTCGCCGTACGTCATGCAGAAGCAGCTGTCGTCCCAGAAGGCGTTGACGTACGCGTCGCCGTAGTGGACCCGGGAGTACGCGGCCTTGCCGTCGCCCGCGATGCCGTCGCGGCCGAGCACGTCCTTGTAGAAGTCCCAGGTCTCCGCGGCGCCGTAGTGGGCGTCGACCGCGGCGGTCTGGCGGTCGTTGCCGGTGCCGTCGCCCCACGTGTCGTCGTCGTCGGTGACCAGGTCGCCGGTGCCGCTCTCGCCCTGGTTCAGGTCGTACGTCTTGTGGCCGCCGCGGTCGCCGTCGGTCAGCTCGAAGCCGGAACCGGACGCGGTGGTGGACAGGTCCACCTTGCCGCTGTACTGGCTGTTGCCGACGCCGGCGGTCTCGATCTCCTCGTAGCTCTGGAGGACCTTGCCGGTGGTGGCGTCGGTGATGACGCGCTTGCGGCTCGGCGTGCCGTCCTTCTGCACCCCGGTCTTCACGGATTCGAGCGCGAGGACGGGCTTGCCGCTGCCCGCCCAGACCACCTTGCGGGCGCCGGCCAGCGTCTTGATCTTCGCCGTCGTGGACGGCACGGATATCTTGGCGTTCGTCGCCTTGGTGACGCTCTTGAGCTTGCCGTTGCTCGCGGTGTGGGTGACGAGGTCGCCGCCGATGACGGGCAGTCCGGCGTAGGTGCGCTCGTAGCGGGTGTGGACGTTGCCCTTGGCGTCCTTGATCACGTCACGGGCGATCAGCTTCTCCTTGCCGCCGAGCTTCAGCGTGGCGGCGGTCGAAGAGGCGCCGGTCTGGGCCGACTTGATGGCCGTGGTGCGCGCGGCGGCGGCGCTGAAGGCGGGGGAGGAGGCGGAGGAGCCGTTGTCGGCGGCGGCCGGCCGGGCGTTCGCGGTACCGGTCTGTACTCCGACGACGACCATCGCGGCCACGGCGGCCAGGGCTGCGGCGCGACGGGTGTTCATGTGGGGGGTCATGGGTTCTCCGTTGCTCGTTCCGTGGGGGGTTACGAGCGGAGAGCGTGCCACCGAATGACCGACATTGACGGTGTACCAACAATTACCTCACAATTCTTTGACCAGTTCTTGTCCGACTGGGGTGCGTTCATGTCCGCTATCCGGCGGACTTCCATCGGTTGGGCAAAACCGCGTGTCGTGCGCCCCGTTGGGCGTGATCGGTGGTACGGCGATCAGTGGTGTGCGGACGCGCCGGAGCCCCCGGCCGCAGGACGTTCGGCCGGGGGCTCCGGTGAAGCGGTGGGACGGAGCGTCAGAGGGTGACGCCGAAGTCCTGGGCGATGCCGCGCAGGCCGGAGGCGTAACCCTGGCCGACGGCGCGGAACTTCCACTCGGCGCCGTTGCGGTACAGCTCGCCGAAGACCATGGCGGTCTCGGTGGCGGCGTCCTCGCTCAGGTCGTAGCGGGCGATCTCGGCGCCACCGGCCTGGTTGAGGATGCGGATGTAGGCGTTGCGCACCTGGCCGAAGTTCTGGCTGCGGGTCTCGGCGTCGTAGATCGACACCGGGAAGACGATCTTGTCGATGTCGGCCGGCAGGCCCGCCAGGTTGACGGTGATCTGCTCGTCGTCGCCCTCGCCCTCGCCCGTGACGTTGTCACCGGTGTGCACGATGGTCTGGTCCGGCGTCGCCTTGTTGTTGAAGAAGACGAAGTGACCGTCGGAGAAGACCTTCCCGGCGGTGTTGACCGCGATCGCGGAGGCGTCGAGGTCGAAGTCCGTGCCGGTGGTGGTACGGACGTCCCAGCCGAGGCCGACCGTGACGGCGGTGAGGCCGGGGGCCTCCTTGGTGAGGGAGACGTTGCCGCCCTTGGACAGGCTTACTGCCATGGGAAGTCCCTTTCATCTGTCGTGTGCGGGCTTCGTGTCGTCACGAAGCTACCGTCACCCTCCATAACGCGGACAAGGGACCGAGAGGTTCCTTCCGCCTTTGCTTTCTTTACCGAACGGTCCCGGGGCGCGGTCGCGCGGCCGTCGTAAAGAAGGTGACGAACACCCGGTGGGCCAGGGAACATGGGTGTCATGTCCGGGCCCTATGTCATCCGCGGTGCGGTCTCCCTGCCGGAGGCCGAGCTCATGTGGCGTTTCTCGCGGTCCTCCGGGCCCGGCGGGCAGCACGTCAACACCACCGACTCCCAGGTCGAGCTCCGCTTCGACCTCGCGGCGACCGAGTCGCTGCCGGAGGTGTGGAAGGAGCGCGCCCTGGAGCGGCTGGAGGGCCGGCTGGTCAACGGGGTGGTGTCGGTCCGCTCCTCCGAGCACCGCTCGCAGTGGCGCAACCGCGAGACGGCCGCCGTACGGCTCACCTCCCTGCTGGCGGAGGCCACGGCGCCGCCCCCCAAGCCGCGCCGCAAGCGCAAGATCCCGCGCGGCATCAACGAGCGCAGGCTGCGCGAGAAGAAGCAGCGCGGCGACACCAAGCGCGGCCGCTCGGGGCGCGACTGGTAGAGCCGGGGGTCGAGGCGCTGAGCGGTCAGCCCGGCAGAGGCGCTGAGCGGTCAGCCCAGCTGCCGGTAGCGCCCCCGGAAGTACGTCAGCGGGCCGCCGTCCTGGGTCGGCAGCTGCGCACTGAGCACCCGCCCGATCACCAGCGTGTGGTCACCCGCCACGACGCGCTGCTCCGTACGGCACTCCAGCGTGGCGAGCGCGCCCCCGGCCAGCGGCGCCCCCGTGATCTCCCCGCGTACATAGGGGATGTCCTCGAACAGCAGCCGGTCGCTGATCCGGCCCTTCATCGCGAACCGCCCGGCGATGTGCCGCTGGCTCTCCGACAGCACGGAGACCGCCCACAGCGGCTGCTCCGCCAGCAGGTCGTCCATCCGTGAGTCGTTGCGCAGGCTCACCATGACCAGCGGCGGGTCCAGCGAGACGGACATGAAGGCGGTCGCGGTCATGCCGACGTCCTCGCCGCGCCCATGCTCGTCGAGCGGCGGCTCCTGGGCGGTGACCAGCACCACGCCGGCGGCCAGTCGGGCAAGGGCACCACGGAACTCGTCGTTGCTCACCCCCTCAGCATGGGGGACGGGCCGGGAACGCGGGGCGGGGGGCTTTGTCTGCAACACACCGGGCACGCTAGTCGTGCGGGGGCCGGCGGCGCATCGGGCCAGGGAACCAGCCAGGTCCTAGGACCCGGCGGAGAGCTGGAGGTAATCCTTTACTATCTGTTGTGACTTGTCTCACAGAGCGCGATATTTGTTGACCCTGTGTACCGGGTGCACAGCTCACTGTGATTCAGTGGCCGTGACACTGCAGTAAGTACGTCAAGTACGCCGATATGAAACCTGGAGTGCTGTCGAGGTCTCGGGGAGTGCGAGCGATGGAGGCCGAGTCGGAGCCGTACGTCCGTCTTGCGACGATGCGGCAGCTGCACCAGGCCGTGGCCGATCTCAACACGGCGCGGAGCCTGGCCGACACGCTGCAGACCGTGGCCGACGGAATCGTCGCCGGGCTCGGCTACGAGCTGGCCTGCGTCAACCTCGTCCGTCCCGACGGTGACCTCGTCGTCGCCGCCTTCGCCGGGAACAGCGCCGCGGAGGCCCTGATCACCGGACGCGTCGGCTCCCGCACCTCCTGGGAGCGCCGGCTCGCCATGGGCGAGATATGGGACGAGCTCCGCTTCATACCGCACACCGACGGCTGGGTCCTCCTCGACGACGACGTCCCGCAGTGGCACACCGAGGGCCCCGAGCCCCGCTTCGAGGACGAGTGGCACCCCCAGGACCGGCTCTACGCCCCGATGTACGCCTCCGGCGGCGGCTCCGACCTCCTCGGCGTCATATCCGTCGACCGCCCCCGCAACGGCCGCCACCCCGGCGCCTGGGGCCGCGAGGCCCTCCAGATGTACGCCTCCCAGTCGGCCATCGCCATCAGCAACGCCAGGCTCCGGGCCAACATGCAGCGCGCCCTGGTCCGCCTGGAGCGGGAACAGCAGGCGCTGCGGGCCAGCGAGGAGTCCTTCCGCCAGGCCTTCGAGTACGCCCCCAGCGGCATGGCCATCGCAGAGATGGGCGGCGACCAGCACGGCCGGCTGCTGCGCACCAACGACGCCCTGTGCCGGCTGCTCGGCCGCCCCGCCTCCGTCCTGCGCCGCTACTCCTTCGCGGACCTGGTCCACCCCGAGGACATCGGCACCCTGCTCCGCACCTCCGCCGAGGGCGGCCGCGCCGAGCTGCGGCTGGGCCGCCGGGACGGCACCTACCTCTGGGTCTCGCTGCGCAACTCCGTCGTCGCGGACACCGCGGACGGGCCGCGCTTCCTGCTCACCCACGTCGAGGACATAGAGGAGCGCAAGCGCCACGAGCTGAACCTCGCGCACCGCGCCTCGCACGACGCGCTCACCGGCCTGCCCAACAGCGCCGAGCTGCGCTCCCGGCTCAGCGCCCGGCTCTGCGAGCGCCCGCACGCGATGGCGTCCACCGACGTACAGGCGCTGGACGCGGCGTACGGCGATGTGGACGAGGCCCGGCTGCACGGCTTCCCCGCCGACGGCTTCGACGCCGGGACGGCCGTCGGCCCGTACGACCACCATGTGCATTCCGTCGCACCCGACACCGGGCAGGACGACGGCTCGAAGGGCCTCGCGGTCCTCTTCTGCGACCTGGACGGCTTCAAGTCGATCAACGACCGCTTCGGCCACCACACGGGTGACGCGGTCCTCATCGAGGTCGCCCGCCGGCTCACCACCTGTGTCCGCGACGGCGACACCGTCGCCCGGCTCGGGGGTGACGAATTCGTCGTGCTCGCGGACGGGCTGGGCTCGGCGGACGCCGCGGACCTGGCCGTACGCCTTCGTAACGCCATTATTCCGCCCATTCGGGTCGACGGCCGGGCGGTCCGCGTCGGGGCGAGTTTCGGCATCGGCTGGGCCTCCTGCGGCATGACCGCGGAGGAAGTGCTGCGCTCCGCCGACCAGCGGATGTACGTCGAGAAGCGGTCCCGCTCGAAGGTTCACCGCAGGGCCGGCTGACGTTCGCCGAGGCGTTGTGCGCGTACCCCGCCCCGGTCCCCGCCGCGCGTCCGGCAATTCTTGGGCTGGTCCGTTCGGGGTAGGCTCGGCCGGTCGGCGTGGGCTGACGGTATACGGCGAGTGGCCGACGACATGGTGAGGAGTGACCCAGGGATGGCCGGGAACAACGGCGCGAGCACACCCGAGGACGACGACCCGTTCGGCTACCTCTACGAGGACGGGCGGGCGGCCGGCGCGCAGCCGCCCGGTCAGGGTGGGCAGGGGGGCTACGGCTATCCGGGTCCCGCCGCGCAGCGCGGCGTGCCGCGTACCTCGTACAACCAGGTGCGTACCGTCGGTGAGCGCCAGTACGGGCAGCAGGTGCCGCAGCAGGGGGCCTACGGCTACCCGCCGCAGGCGCAGAACAACGCCCAGTACGGGCAGCAGCAGGGCCAGTACGCACAGCCGCAGGGCCAGTACGGGCAGCCGAACGCGCAGTACGCGGCCCCGGAGACGTACCCCGGCGCCCCGACCTCGCAGGTCCCGCACCAGGGCGGCCGGGGCAACGGCGGCGGTCCCGGCAAGGGCGGTCCCAACACCAAGGGCCTGCTGATCGGTGCGATCGCGGTCGTCGCGGTCGTGCTCATCGGCATCGGCGCCGCCCTGATGACGGGCGACGGCGACAAGGACAAGAAGAACGACGACGCGGCGTCCTCCTCCTCCGGCGTGGCCGGTGAGGTCGAGGAGTCGCCGAAGCCGCAGCAGTCCAAGAGCTCCGAGGCGCCTCCGGAGCTCCCGAAGCAGGACGCGGTGTCGCTCAAGCTCGGCGGCACGGCGGCCGTGGAGAAGAGCGTCAAGGGCGCCGAGGGCCCCGGCGGCGCCTATGTTTCCGGTTTCAACGCGGTCGGATCCTCCGTGACGTGGCAGGCCGCGATGGAGAAGGCCGGTGCGTACCGTCTGACGGTGCGCTACGCGATCCCCGGCAAGGACGCCAACGCAACGTTGACGGTCAACGGGAAGCCGAACTCGCAGCCGATCGGGCTCAAGGACTTCGTCCATTCCTCGGACCCGAACTGGGAGAAGAACTGGCAGACCACCTGGGCGCCCGTCGACCTCGTCAAGGGTGAGAACGAGATCAGCATTTCGTGCCAGGACGGCAACCAGTGCGACGTGATCCTGGATTGGCTGGAGGTCACGCCGGCGAATGGTTAGCCCATGACGGGCGAACCGCTTGTGGCCTCTCCTGGGTCCGAACCCGGGAGAGGCCACATTTGTATGTTTCGAGCTGAGTGACCTGCGTGGCTGCTCAGCCCATCAGGGCCAGGAAGCCGGCGACCGTCGCGGCCATCGCCTCGCGGCCCGGCGCGATGTACTTGCGCGGGTCGACGCCCGTGGTGTTCTCGGCGAGGTAGGACCGTACGGCCCCGGTGAACGCGGTGTTCAGCGCCGTGCCCACGTTGATCTTGACCATGCCGGAGGCGGCGACGGCCTGGCGGATCTCTTCGTCCGGGACGCCGCTGGAGCCGTGCAGCACCAGCGGGACGGGGACGGCGTCGCGCAGCCGGCCGATCAGCTCGTGGTCCAGGGCGGCGGTGCGCTCGGTCATGGCGTGCGAGGAGCCCACCGCGACGGCCAGCGCGTCGACACCGGTCGCGGCGACGTAGGCGGCGGCCTCCGCCGGGTCGGTGCGGACGCCGGGGGCGTGGGCGTCGAGGGGGGCCTCGCCCTCCTTGCCGCCGACCTTGCCGAGCTCGGCCTCGATCCAGATGCCACGCTCGTGGCCCCAGGCGACGGCTTCCGCGGTGGTCCGCACGTTCTCCGCGTACGTCAGCTTGGAGGCGTCGAACATGACGGAGCCGAAGCCCTCGTCGTGCGCCTGGTGCAGCAGCTCCACGGACTCGACGTGGTCGAGGTGGAGGGCGAGCGGGACGGCGGAGGTGCGGGCGACGGCGGCGGCGGCCGCCGCGATGGCGGAGAGCCGGCCGCCGTGGAACTTCACGGCGTTCTCGGAGATCTGGAGGATGGCGGGGGCCCCGGCCCGCTCCGCGCCGGTGGCGATGGCCTCCGCGTGTTCCAGGGTGATGACGTTGAAGGCGGCGATCCCGCGTCCCTGGGCCTGGGCGGCGGAGACGAGTTCACCGGTACTGACGAGCGGCATTGCTGACCTCTGTTGATTCCTCGGGCCCGGTGGGGGCCCGTGAGGGGCCCGGTGGGGTCCGGTCTGGGCGCGGCGCTCAGGCCGCTCCGTCTGCGTGTTCCTCGATGGCGACGCGCGGCAGCAGCTCCTCGTAGGCCGCGCGGTCGAAGTCACCCGCGGTGGGGGCCAGCACGGTCGCCGTCGACAGTGCCACCGCCCGTCGCAGCCGGTCCGGCCAGCTCAGGCCCTCGACGAGGGAGGAGAGCAGTCCGGCCACCGCGGAGTCGCCGGCCCCGGTCGGGTTGCCCTTGACCGCGGCCGGCGGGGACGCCCGCCAGCTGCCGTCGGGGGTGACCGCCAGCATGCCGTCCGGGCCCAGTGAGGCGATCACCGTGTGCGCGCCGCGGCGGCGGGCGTCGCGGGTGGCGCGGGCGGGTTCGCGGGAGCCGGTGAGCTGGGCGAGCTCGTCGGCGTTCGGCTTGATGAGGTCGGGGCGGGCGGCGATGCCCCGGCGCAGCGGTTCGCCGCTGGTGTCCAGGAGGACCGGGACGCCGGCGGCGCGGGCCGGCCGGATCAGTTCGGCGTAGGCGCCGACGTGGATGCCGGGGGGCAGGCTGCCGCACAGGGCGACCGCGTCGGCGCCGGTGAGCAGCTTCTCGTAACTGCGGAGGAAGGTGGTCCACTCGTCGGCGGTGACGTGCGGGCCCGGTTCGTTGAACTGGGTGGTGTCGCCGGTGGTCCCGTCGACGACGGCCAGGGTGCGGCGGGTGTCGCCGGCCACCGGGACGAGCGCGTCGGTGAGGCTCGCCCGGCCGGCCGGGAGGTCCGCGAGCAGTTGCCGCAGTACGGAGCCGGTGGCGCCGCCCGCGAAGCCGGTGACGACGCTGTCGTGGCCGAGGGCGGTGAGGACCCGGGCGACGTTGATGCCCTTGCCGCCGGGCCGCTCGGAGAGATCGGTGACCCGGTGGCTGGCGTGCGGGACGAGGGCGGGAACGCCGTACGTCAGGTCGAGTGCCGTGTTCAGCGTGACCGTGAGGATCACCTCGGCCGCCCCCTCGATACGTTCTGTGCGCGGATGCCGTTGCGGAACCCGCTGTTCCTGGTTGTTTCGCGGACGATCATGCCAAAGAGCCGGCGGCGGGCCCAGACCCGGGGGACAACCGCCGTCTCTTCGTTACGTTCTGTCCTGGGGTCTGTCGTCAGACCGCCACGGGCACCGGCTGGACGACCCACTCGCCCTTGCGCATGACGCCCTTGAGCGCGAAGTCGGCGTCCAGGACGACCAGGTCGGCGTCCTTGCCCGGTTCCAGCGAGCCGACCCGGTCGTATACGCCGAGCAGCCGGGCCGGGTTGGCGGAGATCGACTGGACCACGTCACCGACCGGGATGCGGTCGACGGTCACGGCCCGGTGGAAGGCGGTGTCCAGGGTGAGGGTGGAGCCGGCGATGGAGTTGCCCTCGACGAGCCGGGCGACGCCGTCCTTGACCTCGACGGCGAGCGGGCCCAGCTGGTACTGGCCGTCACCGAACCCGGCCGCGTCCATGGCGTCGGTGATCAGGGCGACGCGGTGGGCGCCCGCGTGGTGGTAGGCCAGCTGCAGGGCGGCGGGGTGCAGGTGCGTGCCGTCGTTGATCAGCTCGACCGTGATCCGCTCGTCCTCCAGGAGGGCGGCGATCGGGCCGGGCGCGCGGTGGCCCAGGGGCGGCATCGCGTTGAAGAGGTGCGTGGCGACGGTGGCGCCCGCGTCGATCGCCTCGACGGTCTGCTCGTACGTGGCGTCGGTGTGCCCGATCGCGGCGATGACGCCGTGCTCGGCGAGCAGCCGTACGGACTCGATGCCGCCGGGCAGTTCGGTGGCGAGCGTGAACATCTTCGCGGTGCCCCGGGCGGCGTCCATCAGCTTGCGGACCTCGGCCGGGTCCGGGTGGCGCAGCAGGCCCTCGCTGTGCGCGCCCTTGCGGCACGGCGAGATGAAGGGGCCCTCGAAGTGGATGCCGGCCAGCTCGCCCTGCTCGACGAGCTCGGAGAGGATGCCGGCCCGTCCGGCGAGGAAGTCCATCTCGCCGGTGACGGTGGAGGCGACCAGGGTGGTGGTGCCGTGCTCGCGGTGGGTGCGGACGCCGGTGAGGACGTCCTCCACGGTGCCGGAGGTGAAGGAGCCGCCGCCGCCGCCGTGGTTGTGCATGTCCACGAAGCCGGGGACGATCCAGTGGCCGGACAGGTCGAGGCTCGGCGCGTCCGGTGCCGGGCCGTCGGCGATGCGGGTGCCTTCGATGACCACCCTGCCGTTCTCGACGGTGCCGGTGGGGAGTACCACCCGGGCACCTGCGAGAACTGTGCTGTCTGCGCGTCCGGCCATCAGGCGGATACCTCCGTGGAGAGAAGATCCCAGGCGAGCAGCCCTGCGCCCAGGCATCCGGCGGTGTCCCCGAGAGCCGCGGGGACGATGTGGGGCAGCTTCTGGAACGTGACGCGTTCCTCGACGGCCGCACGGAGTGGTGTGAACAAGGTTTCCCCCGCCTCGGCGAGACCGCCACCGATGATGAGCGTGCGGGGGTCCAGCAGGGTGAGCGCGGTGACGAGCCCGGCGGCGAGGGCGTCCACGGCGTCGTGCCAGACCGCGAGGGCCGCCGGGTCGCCCGACTCCACGGCCTTGGCGCAGTCCGCCGCGTCGGCCTTCGGGTCGCCGGACGCGGCGGCCCAGGCGCGGCTGACGGCGGCCGCCGAGGCGAGCGTCTCCAGGCAGCCGCGCTGGCCGCAGCTGCAGTCCGGGCCGTCCGGGCGGATCACGATGTGGCCGATCTCGCCGGCCGAGCCGTGGGCGCCGGCCTCGATGGAGCCGGCGATGCCGATGGCCCCGGCGATCCCGGTGCCCAGCGGGATGAAGACGAAGCGGTCGGCGCCCCGGCCCGCCCCGATCCGGCCCTCCGCGAGTCCGCCGGTCCTGACGTCGTGGCCGAGGGCGACCGGGACGCCGCCGAGCCGCTCACCGAGCAGCCGGCGCATGGGGACGTCGCTCCAGCCCAGGTTGGCGGAGTAGAGCGCGACGCCGTTCTCGGCGTCGACGATGCCGGGTACGGCGACACCGGCGGCGAGAGCGCTCTCGCCGAAGTGCTCCTCGCCGTACACGCGCAGATCCGCCGCGAAGGTGAGGATCGACTCCACGACCGCGTCGGGTCCGCGCTCTCTGCCGGTCGCGCGCCGTGCCTCGTAGAGCAGGGCGCCATCGGCCCCGACCAGTGCGGCCTTCATTCCGGTGCCGCCCACATCGAGGGCGATGACGTGTTTCACGGGAAACAGTTTCGCCCGACGGACCCCAAAAGGTCTAGTCCACTATCGCTGTTTGTTGCGCATCCATACAAAATCGGCCCGCAACCGCGCGGCAATCCGCCGTGAACGCGCCCCGCGTGCGCCCTCAGCCCGGCAGGATCACGCTGCGCGACAGATTGCGCGGGTGGTCCGGGTCGTAGCCCTTCGACTCCGCGAGCGCCACCGCCAGCCGCTGGGCCCGGATCAGATCGGCCATCGGGTCGGCGGCGGTGCGCGCCACGAGCGTCCCGCCGACCCCCGCGACCTCGCCCGCCAGCCCCTCTGGCAGGGCGCCGAACACCCAGGCCACCCGGTTGGGGCCGGTGATCGCGATCGGGCCGTGCCGGTACTCCATCGCCGGGTAGGACTCCGTCCAGGCGCCCGCCGCCTCGCGCATCTTCAGCCCGGCCTCCTGCGCCAGCCCGTAGGTCCAGCCGCGCCCCAGGAACGTCCACTGCTCGGCCGAGACCACCGCCTCGTCCAGCGGCTCCGTCACCGCCAGCTCCGCGTCCACGGCGGCCTCGGCCACCGTCTTCACGCCCGCCGGGAGCGGCCCGGACGCTTCGAGGCCGGCCCGCAGGAAGGCGAGCGCGGTGGTGGCGAACCGGGTCTGCACGACCGACTCCTCGTCGGCCCAGTCCAGGACCGCCACCGTGTCGGCGGCGTCCATCACCGGTGTCTTGGGGTCGGCGGTCAGCGCGACCGTCGGCGTCTTCCCGCGCAGCTCGGCCAGGAGCGCCAGCACCTCGCTCGTGGTGCCGGAGCGGGTGATGGCCACGACCCGGTCGTAGGACCGCCCGGCCGGGAACTCCGAGGAGGCGTACGCGTCCGTCTCGCCCTGCCCGGCCGCCTCGCGCAGCGCGGCGTAGGCGATGGCCATGAACCAGGAGGTGCCGCAGCCGGTGACGGCGACCCGCTCGCCCGGACGCGGCAGCCCCTCGGCCACCGCGCCCGCCTCTGCGGCACGCCGCCAGCAGCTGGGCTGGGTGGCAATTTCTGATGCGGTACGGGACATGCGGTACGGCTCCTCGCGGGGTGGGCGCGTATAAAGGTCTGGACCATTAGGGCTGTCGGAGGGTTAAGGGCCTTGTGCCGGGCCCCGGTTGACCGAGACCTACTTAGCAGTCACTCCGCGTCCCGTGCAATGCTGCTGCGTTGCCGAAGCGATACCGGGGTGGTGTAGACCTCCTCGGAGACGGTGGGGCAAAATCGCAGCTCATCCGGAGTGCCCCACGCCGACGTGGGTGGAGCGGATGGCGCGATCGACAAGGACGGACTGGGCTGTGCAGCGGCGTTACTTGGGACTGACGGCGGCTGTCGCCGCCTTGGGGATGACGGTGGCGCTGTCGGGCTGCGGCGGCGGGAGTGGCGGGGGAGACGTCACGCTGAAGCTGGTCGCGGCCGATTACGGCACCGGCGAGGCGAACAAGTCGGACAAGTACTGGGACGGTGTCGCCCGGAGCTTCGAGGCGTCCCACCCCGGCATCAAGGTCGACGTGACCGTCCTGCCGTGGACGGACATCGACCGCAAGGTCGCGGAGATGGTGAAGGCCGGAAAGGCCCCCGACATCGCGCAGATCGGCGCGTACGCGGACTACGCCAAGGCCGGGAAGCTCTACTCCGCCGACCAGATGCTCAGCGTCCGCACCCAGGCCAACTTCCTGCCGGTCCTCGCGGACGCGGGCCGGGTCAGCCAGATCCAGTACGGGCTGCCGTTCGTGGCCAGCACCCGGCTGCTCTTCTACAACAAGAAGCTCTTCGGCCAGGCCGGCCTCGACGCCCCGAAGACCTGGAGCGACATCGCGGGTGACGCCGCCGCGCTCAAGCAGCGCGGCGTGAAGTTCCCGTTCGCGCTGCCGCTGGGCCAGGAGGAGTCCCAGGCCGAGACGCTGATGTGGCTGCTCAGCGGCGGCGGTGGCTACACCGACGACGTCGGCTCGTACAACATCGACTCCGAAGAGAACATCAAGACGTTCGACTGGCTGAAGTCGAACCTCGTCGACAAGGGCCTCGTCGGCCCCGTCGCCCCCGGCAAGCTCAACCGGGCGAAGGCCTTCGCGGCGTTCACCGACGGCGACGTCGGCATGCTCAACGGCCATCCGACGCTGATGCAGGAGGCCCAGAAGAAGGGCGTGGACGTCGGCATGGTGCCGCTGCCCGGTATCACCGGGCCGAGCACCAGCTCGATGGGCGTCGCCGACTGGATCATGGGGTTCAAGCAGAACGGTCACCGCGTCGAGACGGGCAAGTTCTTCGACTTCATGTTCAGCGACAAGAACGTCATCGACTTCGCGGACACCTACGACATGCTGCCGGTCACCGACAGCGCCTCGGCCGCGATGGAGGCCGACCCCAAGTACAAGCCGCTGTACAAGTTCCTGGACGCGCTGCCGAACGCGCAGCTCTACCCGTTCGGGAAGACGTCCTGGGCCCAGGCCAGCGAGTCGATCAAGAAGAACATCGGTGAGGCGGTCGAGCCGGGCGCGAAGCCCGAGAGCGTACTGGGGCGCATAGCGCAGGAGTCCACGGCGGCGGAGAGCGCGGAGTAGCGGGCGGCGGTCCGCAGGTCACGGCCCGCGCAATATATTGGCTGATATGACCGCCCTCCCCCCGGACACCCCCGACGAGCCCGCCCCGCCCGCTGCCGGCCTCTCGGACCGGGACCGCGCGGTGCTGGCGGTCGAGCGGCAGTCGTGGGCCGGGCCAGGGGCGAAGGAGCGGGCGATCCGGGAGCGGCTCGGCATCTCCCCGACCCGCTACTACCAACTGCTGAACGCCCTGCTGGACGACCGGCGGGCGCTGGAGGCCGACCCGGTCACGGTGAACCGGCTGCGGCGGGTGCGAGAGGCTCGGCGGGGGCGGCGGTGAGGGCCGGGGGCGGCCGGCCACGGAAGCGCGGCAGCACCCGGGGGCTCCGCCCCCGCACCCCCGCGCCTCAATCGCCGGCGGGGCTTGATCTGCCGGCCTCTTCGAGTGGCAGCACCGGGGCGGTCGGCCGTTTCCAGCCCCTCCGGCGATTGAGGAGCGGGGTGCGGGGCAGAGCCCCGGTCGGCCCCGCGCGCAGGCCACCGCCTATAGGCTCGGGCGCATGGGCAGCCACCCGCACACCCCATCCCTGCCGATCCCGACGACCCCCGCCGGACGGGAGGGCCTCGCCGCTCTCCTGGGCCGGCCCGACCGCGCCGTCATCGCGCTCGATTTCGACGGCACCCTCGCAGACATCGTGCCGGACCCCGAACAGGCCCGCGCCCACCCCGGGACCGTCGAGGCGCTCGCCGCACTCGCACCCCGGGTCGCGTCGATCGCCGTGATCACCGGCCGCCCGGCCGGCGTCGCGGTCCGCTACGGCGGCTTCGCCGGGGTCGCCGGACTGGACCACCTCGTCGTCCTCGGCCACTACGGCGCCGAACGCTGGGACGCCGTCTCCGGCACCGTCCACACCCCCGCCCCGCACCCCGGCGTCGCCGCCGTGCGGGCCGAACTGCCCGGCTTCCTCGACAGGTTCGACTCCTGGCGCGGTACCTGGATAGAGGAGAAGGGCCAGGCGCTCGCCGTCCACACCCGCCGCGCCGAGGACCCGCAGGCCGCCTTCGAAGCGCTGCGCGGCCCCCTCGGTGAGCTGGCCGCCCGGCACGGCCTGATCGTCGAACCGGGCCGGATGGTGCTGGAGTTGCGTCCCTCCGGCATGGACAAGGGCGTCGCCCTCACCCAGTACGTGCGCGAGACGGGCGCCGAGTCCGTGCTGTACGCGGGCGACGACCTGGGCGACCTGGCCGCGTTCGCCGCCGTCGAGAAGCTCCGCACCGAGGGCCCCGACGGCACCCCCGGCCTGCTCATCTGCAGCGGCGAGGCGGAGGTGCCGGAACTGGCCTCGCGTGCCGATCTGTTGCTGTCGGGCCCCGGAGCGGTCGTCGGCTTCCTGTCAGCCCTGGCGCAGCGCCTCTAGCTGGTCCAGGAACCACTGCTGCGGCGGCAGCGCGGTGGCCGCCTCCGCCAGCCGCTCCGTGCGCTCCGCGCGTTCACCGTCCGCCATCGTCAGCGCCTCGTGCAGGGCGTCGGCGGTGGCGGACACGTCGTACGGGTTCACCGCGATCGCGTCGTCGCCCAGCTCCTCGTACGCCCCCGCCTCCCGCGACAGCACCAGCGCGCAGCCGTGGTCAGAGACGACCGGGACCTCCTTGGCGACCAGGTTCATGCCGTCCCTGATCGGGTTGACGAGCGCCACGTCGGCCAGCCGGTACGCCGCCAGCGAGCGGGCGAAGTCGTCCTTGACGTGGAGCACGACCGGGGTCCAGTCCGCCGTGCCGTGCTTGGCGTTGATCTCGTCGGCGACGCGCTGCACCTCGGCCGTGTACTCCCGGTACACCGCGAGGTCCTGCCGCGAGGGGTAGGCGAACGCGACGTGGACGACGCGGCCGTGCCACTCGGGCCGTTCGTCGAGCAGGGCCCCGTAGGCGAGCATCCCGCGGACGATGTTCTTGGACAGCTCCGTGCGGTCCACCCGCACGATGGTCTTCCGGCCGGGGCCCACCTGTTCGCGCAGCGCCGCCATCCGCTCGTCCACGTCCGGCTCGTGCGCGCGCCGGCGCAGGAAGTCCGCGTCGGCGCCGAGCCCGTGCACGCCGATCCGGGTGTGGCCGGTGCCGCCCAGGATCTCCGTGCAGCAGCTGATGAAGGCGTCCGCCCAGCGGCGGGTCAGGAAGGCCGCCCGGTCGGCGCCGAGGATGCCGCGCAGCACCTGCTCCGCGATGTCGTCGGGCAGCATCCGGAAGTAGTCGACGGGCGCCCACGGGGTGTGCGAGAAGTGGCCGATGCGCAGGTCGGGGCGGAGCTCGCGGAGCATGCCGGGCACCAGCACCAGGTGGTAGTCCTGCACCAGGACCGCCGCGCCCTCGCCCGCCTCCTCCGCGAGCGCCTGGGCGAAGGCCCGGTTGTAGGTCTCGAAGGACGCCCACTGACGCCGGAACTCCGCGTCGAAGACGGGCTCCACGGGGGTCTGGTAGAGCAGGTGGTGGACGAACCAGAGCACCGAGTTCGCGATGCCGTTGTACGCGTCGGCGTGCACGTCCGCGTCGATGTCGAGCATCCGTACGCCCGGCTCACCGACGCCGCGCCGCACCGCCTCGCGGTCGCCGTCACCGAGCGCGGCGCAGACCCACATCTTGTCGTCCACCGCGCTCAGCCCCGAGACGAGCCCGCCCCCGCCCCGTTTCGCGTCGAGCGAGCCGTCCTCGTTCAGTGCGTACGAGACCGGACCGCGGTTGGACGCGACGAGTACCTGGGCGGCGGGCTGGGGGGCGTGCTCGGAGACCATGCGCGGAATCTAGCCCGATCCCGAACGGTCCAAACGTGCGTGCGGCCGCGGCCTGTCTCAGGCGGCGCGGCGCGAGACGTACTCCTCGATCTCGCGCATCGGCGGCCGCTCCTGGGTGTCCACCGGGTAGGTGCGCGGTACGAAGCCGTTCTCGCCGCGCTCGAACTGGGTCAGCTCCGGGCGCACCAGATGGCCGCGGGAGAGCCGCAGCGACGCGGTCCGGTAGATGGCCGCCGCCATCCGGCCGAGCGCCCGGCCGTCCTGGTGGCGGTGTTTGCGGACGCCGACGTCGACCTGGGCCAGCGCGTCCAGTCCGACCGTGTGCAGGGCGTCGACGAGCAGCCCCAGCTCCACCCCGTAGCCGACCGGGAACGGCAGCTGTTCGAGCAGTGAGCGGCGTACGGCGTACTCGCCGCCCAGCGGCTGGACGAAGCCGGCCAGCTGCGGCCAGTGCAGATTGAGCAGCGGCCGTGCCACCAGTTCGGTGACCCGCCCGCCCTGGCCCGCGGTGTCCCCGAGCGGACGGTCGTACATCGCCTTGACGAACTGCACGGAGGGGTCGGTCAGCAGCGGGCCGACGATGCCGGAGACGAAGTCGGCCGAGAAGTCCTTCAGGTCCGCGTCGATGAAGCAGACGATGTCACCGCCGGTCACCAGCAGTGACCGCCACAGCACCTCGCCCTTGCCGGGGACGGCCGGCAGCCGGGGCAGGATCGCGTCCCGGTGGATCACCCGGGCGCCCGCCCGGCGGGCCAGCTCCGCGGTGTCGTCGGTGGAGCCGGAGTCGATCACCACGAGTTCGTCGACCAGCCGGACCTTCTCCATGAGCTCGCGCCGGATCGTCCGGACGATGTCCCCGACCGTCGCCGCCTCGTTCAGCGCGGGCAGGACGACACTCACGCTCCCCCGGCGCGGGTCGCCGCTCCTGGCGGCCAGGAGCTGCTCCAGCGGGCGGTCGGCGCACGACCAGGAACGCCTGGTCAGCCAGCGTTCGACCTCTTCCAGCACGGTCGATACTCCCTGTATGTGATCCATCTCGCGGTTCGGACGACTATCTCAACAGTCCGGTGCTTCGGTTACAGTCTGAACAACGCAGATGGCCGTGGCATGCCGGGGTCCATCTGCCGATAAACGCCTGGATCGATGGTCCAGTGCCATAGCGCTCATCCAGAGGGACAGAGGGAACGGCCCGTTGAAGTCCCGGCAACCATCCCGCCGACCGCGAGGTCAGGTGGGGACGGTGCCAATTCCGTCTTGTGGCGAAATGCGTCACAAGGAAGATGAGGAGAAAGGGCCTCGCCATCATGGCTGTTGAGACTGTTGCAGCACCTACCGAATCTTCCGTGGACCTCGGTCCCGCCGCGGCACTTTCCTGCCGCGAGTGCGGAGAACGATTCCCGCTCGGTCCGCTTTTCGCCTGTGCGACCTGTTTCGGGCCGCTCGAAGTGGCGTACGACCTGCCGACCGGCTCCCCGGACGAGCTGAAGAAGCGCATCGAGGCCGGACCGGACAACATCTGGCGCTACGCGCCGCTGCTGCCGGTCCCCTCCGACGTCGCGGACAAGCCCAACATCAACCCGGGCTTCACCAAGCTGGTCAAGGCCGACAACCTCGCCCGTGAGCTGGGCGTCACCGGCGGCCTGTACGTCAAGGACGACTCCGGCAACCCGACGCACTCCTTCAAGGACCGCGTCGTCGCGATCGCCGTCGAGGCCGCCCGCGCCTTCGGTTTCACCACGCTCTCCTGCTCCTCCACCGGCAACCTCGCCGGTGCGGTGGGCGCCGCCGCCGCCCGCGCCGGTCTGCGCTCCTGCGTGTTCATCCCGCACGACCTGGAGCAGGGCAAGGTCGTCATGGCCGCGGTGTACGGCGGTGAGCTGGTCGGCATCGAGGGCAACTACGACGACGTCAACCGGTTCTGCTCGGAGCTCATCGGAGATCCGCTCGGGGAGGGCTGGGGCTTCGTCAACGTCAACCTCCGCCCGTACTACGGTGAGGGCTCCAAGACGCTCGCGTACGAGATCTGCGAGCAGCTCGGCTGGCGGCTGCCCGACCAGATCGTCATCCCGATCGCGTCCGGCTCGCAGCTCACGAAGATCGACAAGGGCCTCCAGGAGCTGATCAAGCTCGGCCTGGTCGAGGACAAGCCGTACAAGATCTTCGGCGCCCAGGCCGAGGGCTGCTCGCCGGTCTCCACCGCCTTCAAGGCCGGTCACGACGTGGTCCGCCCGCAGAAGCCGAACACGATCGCCAAGTCCCTCGCCATCGGCAACCCGGCCGACGGCCCCTACGTCCTGGACATCGCCCGTCGTACGGGTGGTGCGGTGGACGACGTGAACGACGAACAGGTCGTCGACGCGATCAAGCTCCTGGCGCGCACCGAGGGTATCTTCGCCGAGACGGCGGGCGGTGTGACGGTGGGCGTGACGAAGAAGCTGATCGAGGCCGGCCTGCTCGACCCGACGCTCACCACCGTCGTCCTGAACACCGGTGACGGCCTCAAGACGCTGGACGCGGTGGCCGCCACCTCGCAGGCGACGGCGACGATCCGTCCGAGCCTGGACGCCTTCCGCGCCGCCGGCCTCGGCACCGCCAGCTGATCCCACCCGAGACTCCAGGAAGGGCACCCACCATGAGCGTCAAGGTCCGTATCCCCACCATCCTCCGCACCTACACGGGCGGTCAGGCCGAGGTCCCGGCAGAGGGCGCGAACCTCTCCCAGGTCATCGAGTCCCTGGAGAAGGACCACCCGGGCATCGCCGCCCGCGTCCTGGACGACCAGGGCAAGCTCCGCCGCTTCGTCAACGTGTACGTCAACGACGACGACGTGCGCTTCGAGGGCGGCCTGGAAGCGGTCACCCCGGACGGTGCGGGAGTCTCGATCATCCCGGCCGTCGCCGGCGGCTGCTGAGCCCCGGGACCCGAGCGGTCCCACTGCACCGAGTCACCTGAATTGCCCTCTCCGCGACGGAAGCGGAGGGGGCAATTCTGCATGGTTGAGCGCGGTAGAGTGTGGGAAGCCCCCTCCGCTGCCCGTGCCCCCCGCATATGAGAATGCGCCTGGCCACGACAAGATGCAGCCAAAGTACCTGAGCCTCTTGCGCCATAAGTCGCCTTTGCCTGGCCCGACTTGCCCTGGAATCTCATGAATTCCTCATATTCGGGTGATCGGTGCGCCGCAGAATTCTCGTCCGATTGACCTGTTGCAGAGGGCAGTTGGGCAGATACATTCGGCCGCGGTCGACGCGTTCCGGCGCACGCACCCTCTCCTGTCGGAGGGTGAGTTCTGACCCGGGCCCGCGAAGTGCGGTCCTGTGCAAGGGCCAGTAATAGGGGAGTTAGGCATGGCTCAGGGCACCGTCAAGTGGTTCAACGCGGAGAAGGGGTACGGCTTCATCGCGGTCGACGGTGGTGCGGATGTTTTCGTCCACTACAGCGCGATCCAGATGGACGGATACCGCACCCTCGAAGAGGGTCAGCGAGTTGAATTCGAAATCTCGCAGGGCCAGAAGGGGCCGCAGGCGGACATGGTCAAGCTCGCTGTCGGCTGAGCTCGGCACGGTCGGCCAACGACACTACTCACGCACGGAGGGCCCGTACCCCTGGGGTACGGGCCCTCCGTGCGTCCCGAGGCGCGCGCCGTCGTCCGTATCCGGAGGGCGAAGCTTGCACTCTCGGGGGTCGAGTGCTAATCATTGGGCTTAGCACTCTCCGGGTGAGAGTGACAGAAACTTGGACCGGGCCGGTGAGGCCCGCAGGTCTGCCGGGGCAAGGAACCGGCAGGCGGCAGGCCGTCCGTCGCGGGCGCCACTCGGTCCGGAGAATCCACCCCTGTCCGGGAGGACCACTTCATATGGCCAAGATCATCGCGTTCGACGAGGAGGCCCGGCGCGGTCTTGAGCGCGGCATGAACCAGCTCGCCGACGCCGTCAAGGTCACCCTCGGCCCCAAGGGCCGCAACGTCGTCCTTGAGAAGAAGTGGGGCGCCCCCACGATCACCAACGATGGTGTTTCCATCGCCAAGGAGATCGAGCTGGAGGACCCGTACGAGAAGATCGGTGCGGAGCTGGTCAAGGAGGTCGCCAAGAAGACGGACGACGTCGCCGGCGACGGTACGACCACCGCCACCGTTCTCGCCCAGGCGCTCGTCCGCGAGGGTCTGCGCAACGTGGCCGCGGGTGCCAACCCGATGGCTCTCAAGCGGGGCATCGAGAAGGCCGTCGAGGCCGTCTCCGCCGCCCTCCTGGAGCAGGCCAAGGACGTGGAGACCAAGGAGCAGATCGCTTCGACCGCCTCCATCTCCGCCGCTGACACCCAGATCGGCGAGCTCATCGCCGAGGCCATGGACAAGGTCGGCAAGGAAGGCGTCATCACCGTCGAGGAGTCCCAGACCTTCGGTCTGGAGCTCGAGCTCACCGAGGGTATGCGCTTCGACAAGGGCTACATCTCGGCGTACTTCGCCACGGACATGGAGCGCATGGAGTCGTCCCTGGACGACCCGTACATCCTGATCGTGAACTCGAAGATCAGCAACGTGAAGGACCTCCTTCCGCTGCTGGAGAAGGTCATGCAGTCCGGCAAGCCGCTGCTGATCATCGCCGAGGACGTCGAGGGCGAGGCCCTGTCGACCCTGGTCGTCAACAAGATCCGTGGCACCTTCAAGTCCGTCGCCGTCAAGGCTCCGGGCTTCGGTGACCGCCGCAAGGCCATGCTCGGCGACATCGCCATCCTCACCGGTGGCACCGTCATCTCCGAGGAGGTCGGCCTCAAGCTGGAGAACGCCGGTCTCGACCTGCTCGGCCGCGCCCGCAAGGTCGTCATCACCAAGGACGAGACGACGATCGTCGACGGCTCCGGTGACAGCGACCAGGTCCAGGGCCGCGTCAACCAGATCCGTGCCGAGATCGAGAACTCCGACTCGGACTACGACCGCGAGAAGCTCCAGGAGCGCCTCGCGAAGCTGGCCGGCGGCGTGGCCGTCATCAAGGCCGGTGCCGCCACCGAGGTCGAGCTCAAGGAGCGCAAGCACCGCATCGAGGACGCGGTGCGCAACGCCAAGGCCGCCGTCGAGGAGGGCATCGTCGCCGGTGGTGGCGTGGCTCTGCTCCAGGCCTCGGCCGTCTTCGAGAAGCTGGAGCTCTCGGGTGACGAGGCGACCGGCGCCAACGCCGTCAAGCTGGCGCTGGAGGCCCCGCTCAAGCAGATCGCCGTCAACGGTGGTCTTGAGGGTGGAGTCGTCGTCGAGAAGGTGCGCAACCTGCCGATCGGTCACGGCCTCAACGCCGCGTCCGGCGAGTACGTCGACATGATCGCCGAGGGCATCATCGACCCGGCGAAGGTCACGCGCTCCGCTCTGCAGAACGCCGCGTCCATCGCCGCGCTCTTCCTCACCACCGAGGCCGTCATCGCCGACAAGCCGGAGAAGGCCGCTGCCGGCGGCGCCCCGGGCGGCATGCCGGGCGGTGACATGGACTTCTGATCCTCACGGATCGGTAGTTCTGGCACAGCACCACAGCACCACAACGCCGGCCCCCGGGGATCGCTCCCCGGGGGCCGGCGTCGTCCGTGCGTCCGCTACGGCGGGCTACGGCGGGCTATGGCGGGCTACGGCGGGCTACGGCGTGAACACCATCTCCGGGAAGCGGTCGGAGGGGCCGTGCAGCAGGCAGTCGTCGTGCCCGCGCAGCCACCGCCCGAAGAACGACGCCGCGTACGCCCGGCTCGCGGCCGCCGCCCGGTCCGGCCGTACCGTCCCGACCGCCGCCGCCGGTCCGCCGTCCGGCTGCGCGCCCTGCCGGGCCAGCTGCGGCAGCAGCAACTCGGCGTCGGTGTAGGAGGCGTGGCGCGAGCCGGTCAGGGTGACGTCCGCCCGCCAGCCCCGGGTGTTCTTCCAGAACGCCGCCCAGGACGGCTGCTGCCGGTAGTCGCCCGAGCCCTCACCGGCCGTCCCCATCAGGAGCAGCGGCCGGTCAAGACCGTCCGTGGCCACCGTGCTCAGCCGGCTGCCGTCCGGCAGCGCGCCGCCCACGTAGTCCAGTTGCCCGTCCATGTTGATGCCCGCCTTGATCCGCCGGTCGTCGTGCATGGTCTGGGCCGCGGTGAAGCCGCCCGCGGAGTGGCCGAACATGCCGGTCCGGCGCAGATCGAGTACGTCCCCGAAGCGCGTCCGGTTCAGTTCCGGGAGCCGGTCGAGCACGAACCGGGTGTCGGCCACCCGGACCGCCATGACCTTGCGCAGCAGGGCGCTGATCGCGTCCGGATCGCTGGGCGGCGCCCCGTCGAAGATCCGCATGGTGGCGAGGCGCCCGTCGGGGAACTCCACCTCGGTCGCCTCGTAGGTGTGGTCGATCGTGACGACGGCGTACCCGTGGCTCGCCAGATCGTCGACCAGGGCGGTGTTCCAGGTGCGCGGGTCGCCCAGCCCGCCGGAGTACAGCACGACGGGCAGCCGCCCTGCCCGCGCGGCGACCGGGGCGTCGCGGCGGGCGTGGCTGAGCGTGGCGCCCCAGTCGACGGACCCGGGCGCCATCCCCAGGTTCAGCGCGGCGGCCCCCTCCGCTCCGCCGAAGTGCGCGGCGGCCGCGGCCGTCATCTGCGGCTCCCGCCGCCCGGAGCCGCCGGGTGCGGCCGGATAGCGGACGCTGATCATCAGCTCGCGGCGCGCGTCGGTGCCCGGCAGCCAGGGCTCGGTCCGGTCCCGGTCGACGAGGTGCAGCACGGTGGAGCCGACCTCGAACGGCCCGGTGGGCCGGGGCAGCCGCGCGGTCGGCAGCGCGGTGCGGGACCGCCGCCCGCCGGCCGCGTAGGACGGGATGGCGCCGGTGGCCAGCAGGGCGGACGCGGCGAGGGCGGCGGTGAGGACCTGCCGGCGGTTCTGGGTACGGGCACGCGGGACTGCGGACACCTGGAACTCCCCGTTCGGGCGGCGCCGCGCGGCACGGTCTCCTGTGTCGCGTGGTGCGCGGTACGTGTGCGAACGCCTCCACGATGCCGCGCGGGGCCCGCCCAGCGCGTGATACCCAGGTGCTCATTCGGCGGCGGGGCGGCTGGCACCGGGGTAGGGGATGGGCCGGGGCCGCCACGGCGGCCGGTGGGACGAAATTCCGGGTCGGCCACTGAACACGCGTGGCAGGATCGGGCCCATGCCGATGGACGCGTTGCTGCTCGTAGCCCGGGGGCTGTGGGAGGAACTGGCCGGGGTGCCGGTGTCGTTCGCGCCGACGGGCGGTGTGAGCGTGGTGGTCTCCGCGGAGTCGGGGCTGTGCCCGGCCGGCTGGGTCGGCGTGGTGGCTCTGGGCGGATCAGTACTCGTAACCGTGCCGGACAGGAGCGCCGCCGCGCTCGTCCGTGACGCCCCGGCCGGGCTGTGGACGGAAGCCGTCGTGGACGAGGCGCTGGTACGGGAGGCGCTGCCCGTGGCCGGGACGCTCGGACCTGCGGCCCTGTCGTACGTCTCGCCGGAGGGATTCCGGCCGGTGCGGGCCGGTGTGCTGCCGGTGGAGCAACTGCCCGCCGGACAACCGGAGCTGCGGCGGCTGGAGGCGGCAGCCGGTGACACGGACGCCGGGGAGGCCGGGCTGAGTGGGATCACGTCACCTGTCTTCGTGGTCCGCGAGCGCGGTGAGGTGGTCGCTGCCGCCGGCTACGAAGTATGGCCGGCCCGGACCGCTCACCTCAGTGTCCTGACGGCTCCGGCGGCGAGGGGGCGGGGGCTGGCGCGGGTGACGGGTTCGGCGGCGGTCGCACACGCGCTGGCCGCCGGGCTGCTGCCGCAGTGGCGTGCGCGGCCTCCCGCGTCCCGGCGGGTCGCGGCCGCACTGGGCTTCACGGAACTGGGTTCCCAGTTGAGCATCGAGCTCGACCGGTAGGCGCGGACCCGTACCGCGTGCCTCAGGAGTGGAACGCGAGGTACGGGGCCAGGGCCAGGAGCATGGCGGCCATGGCGTATTTGAGGCGGCGGGCCGGGACGGAGCGGGCGATGCGCCAGCCCACGAGCACCCCTACCAGTTCCGGTATGCCGACCACCGCGGCCAGGGTCCAGTCGATGGAGCCGTGCTGGATGTAGCCGATGGTGCCCACGCTCGCGATCACCACGGACTGCGCCTGCGCGGCGGCCAGCGCGGAGAGCACCGGGAGCCCGCAGACGACCAGGAGCGGCACGCTCAGCATCGGTCCGCCCAGGCCGAAGAGGCCCGCCGCGACGGCCACCGTGACCCCCACCGCGACGGTGAGCGCGAGCGGTACGCGCACCGGGTCCTCGGCCGCCCGCGAGGTCGCCGTGCGGCGTTCGCGGAGCCACACCAGCAGGCCGGTCACCGTGACGGCGCACGCCAGCAGGATGCCGAACAGCCGCCCCGAGACGTGGGTGTTGAGCAGTACGCCGACCGGGGTGCCGACGAGCGCGCTCGCGGCGAGGACCCAGGCGGTGCGCCGCGTGACCGGGTCCTTCAGCTGTCCGGACCTGGTGTAGGCGGCGGTGCCGAGGACGCCGGTCGCCACGTGGGTGACGATGGCGGTGCCCGCGACTCCGGCCGGGGTGAGCCCGGTCAGCAGGAACATGCCGATGGTGGGCAGCACCCCGCCCGGCCCGATCGCGGTGATCCCGATGCCTCCGGCGAGGCCGAACAGGGCGAGCAGAACCAGGGTGAGGGTGTCGGGGGTCCAGGGCATGGCGGTGCCTCCGCGGGCGGTGCAGGGGTGGGTGAGCGGCGTCGGTCGGGGGCGTCTCGGCCAGGGGGCTCGGGGTGGTGGGCGCGGCGTCTCGGTCAGGCGGCGGGCGTGGCCGGGGGTGGTGCGGCGCCCCGGTGGAGCAGCGTGTGCAGGGCGAACCGGTCGGCCCGCACCCGCAGGGACTCGGTGTCCACGGGGCGGCCGTCGGCGAGCCGGGTGAGGCGGTCGATCACGAACAGGGCGGCTCCGGCGGGGATGTGGAGGAGGCGCGCGGTGTCGGGTTCCGCGGTGACGGCGTGCACGGTGATCTCGGCGCTGCCGAGCCGGGTCCCGGTGGTCTCCTCGATGAGCGTGAAGACGTCCCGGTGGGCGAGGTCGCAGTCGAGGAGGGGGCGCCCGATGTCGGGGGCGAGCCAGGTCGAGTCGACGGAGAGCGGCCGGCCGTCCAGGCTGCGCAGCCGCTCCAGGTACACCGCCTCGGAGCCGTCGGGCAGTTGGAGCCGCTCGGTGACCGCCTTCGGCGCGTACGGTACGAGCCGGGCCGCGCGCACCGTGTTGGCCACGGTGCCGTAGTCGACGAGGGTCTCCGCGAGGCCGGTGAGGCGGTCGAGGCCGTGCCCGTACTTCGCCGTCACGATCTGGGTGCCGATGCCCCGTCTGCGGGTGATCAGCCCTTCGTCGCGCAGCAGTCCGAGGGCCTGTCTGATGGTGTTGCGGGAGGTGCCGAGCAGCTGGCCGAGGGCGCGTTCGTCGGGCAGCATGCCGTCCTCGTAGCGGCCGGAGGTGATCCGCTGGCGCAGGGTGTCCGCGATCTGCCGCGCACGTTCGGCGCGGGGCAGCGGCTGCCTCTCCCGGCGCGGGGGCTGTGCGTCACGCATGGGGTGTCCCATCGGGTGGCTCACCACCTCCTCTCGGCCCTCACGCTACCCGGCGAACACCCCGTGCGACGTTACGCCGAAGTTACGCCACCCAGGCTGACCTGCGAAAACGCCTGAGCTGCGGGTTTGCGTCGAACTCGTCGCGCTCCGCCGGTCCGGGTGGTCAGCGCGCTCGCGTGCCGGGGGCGGTGAGGGCCCGGACCAGCGCCCTCTTCCGGGAGCCGGGGCCGGCTGTTCGAGGGGGACACCGATCGTTCCTGGACGTTGTGGAAGGTTTTTTGGCCAAAGGGGCCGGCCTGCGGGCTGTGGCGGGCCCGGGGTCGTTGTGCCCGGGGTCTATTGATCACCTTATGAGGAGAGATTCGTGGCTGTTTTTACTGCCGCTCTGGTGGCCCGTCACAGCGGCAAGGCCGTGTCCGTGATCGCGGCGGGGACCGAGGACGGTGCCGAGGTCGTCCAGTGGACCGACAAGAACAAGACCAACCAGCACTGGAACCTCGTAGCGACGACCGGCGGTTACTACCACGTCATCGCCGTGCACAGCGGCAAGGCGCTCTCCGTCACCGCGTCGGACCTGGAGGACGGCGGGACCGTCGTCCAGTGGACGAACAAGAACAAGACCAACCAGGAGTGGAAGCTCGTCCAGAAGGACGACGGCTACTTCGCCCTGGAAGCCCGCCACAGCGGCAAGCTCCTGTCCGTCCTCGGCGAGGACACCGCGGACGGCGCGAGGCTCGTCCAGTGGACCGACAAGGACAAGCCCAACCAGCACTTCCGCCTCGCCTGATCAGTACCCACGGAGCCCTGTCGGCGGTCGCCGACAGGGCTTTGCTGTGTCCGGGCCGGCTGCGGACACCGAGGTGCAGGGTCTGGTACGGGCGGGTGTCCGATCGCACCGTGATCCTTCTCAGCGCCCCCCGTGCTGATGCTCCCCGGGGCCGGGCACGTGAGATCCCGCAACGAAACGCACTTCATGCGCAAAAATCTTACGAAGATCTGTACTTGAACAGCAATACGACGGAAACCTCTCGCAGGAGTCTTGTGGGCCGTGATGTGCGGGTCCTACTGTCGCCTCACCTCCCCGGCGGCCACCCCGGGCCGCCCCGGCCGCGCCTCAGAGAAACGGGCCTGCGATGTCACGGAAGATCACCGGCACTGAAGTGAGCCCGCGAAGACCGCGAAGCCTGCGGCGGACAACGCGGTACGCGGTGGCGGTCGCCTCGATGACCGCCGCCGCAGTCGGCCTCGGCGTGCTGACGGGCGCACCCGCACCGGCCGCCCAGCGCACCCCCGCCACTGCCACCCCCGCCACCGCCTCCCCCGTCACCCGCGCCGCCCTCGATCCGGCGCTCGTGGCGGGCCGGGGCGCGGACGTGCCGTTCGTCGAGCAGGAGGCCGAGAGCGCCGCGACCAACGGCACGGTCATCGGCCCGGAGCGGGCCGCGTACACGCTCCCCGCCGAGGCGTCCGGCCGCAAGGCGGTCAGCCTGGAGCCGGGTCAGCACGTCGAGTTCAGGCTGCCGCGCGCCGCCAACGCGATCACCGTGCGCTACAGCATCCCCGACGCCCCGAACGGCGGCGGGATCACCGCACCGCTGGACGTCGCGGTGAACGGCAGCAAGCGCTCCACCATGACGCTCACCTCGCAGTACTCCTGGCTGTACAACCAGTACCCGTTCTCCAACGACCCGGGCGCCGGGCTGCTCCACCCGGACTGGTGGATCACCGAGTGCTCCTGCGTACCCAGCGAGACGACCCCGGCCCCGGTCATCGCCAAGCCGTACCGGCCCAGCCACTTCTACGACGAGCAGCGCCTCCTGCTCGGCCGTACGTACCGCGCGGGCGACACCGTACGGCTGACAGCCCCGGCGGGCAGCCGGGCCGCGTCCACGACGATCGACCTGCTGGACTCGGAGCTGGTCGGCCTCCCGCGCATCGAGCTGCTCGCCGCCAACGTCCTCGCCTTCGGGGCCGATCCCACCGGCCGCCGCGATTCGGCGGCAGCGATCGACAAGGCCATCGCCTTCGCCAAGCGCACCCACCTCAAGGTGTACATCCCGCCGGGCACGTACCAGGTGAACCGGCACATCGTCGTGGACAACGTCACGATCGTCGGCGCGGGCAACTGGTACACGAAGATCAAGGGCCATGAGGTCGCCCTCGACACTCCGGCCGCCGACGGCTCGGTCCACACCGGAGTCGGCTTCTACGGCAAGGACGCGGCGGACGGCGGCAGCCGCAACGTCCACCTGTCCGGCTTCGCCATCGAGGGCGACGTACGCGAGCGCGTCGACACCGACCAGGTCAACGGCATCGGCGGCGCGCTCAGTGACTCGACCATCGAGGGTCTGCACATCAGCCACACCAAGGTCGGCATGTGGTTCGACGGGCCGATGAAGAACCTGCGGATCACCGGCAACACCATCGTCGACCAGATCGCGGACGCCATCAACTTCCATACGGGCGTCACCGATTCACGCGTCGCCCACACCTTCGTACGCAACTCCGGTGACGACGGCCTCGCCATGTGGTCCGAGAAGACGGCGAACGCCCGCAACACCTTCGACCACAACACCGTTCAGACCCCGGTCCTGGCCAACGGCATCGCGATCTACGGCGGCACCGACAACACCGTCTCGAACAACCTGGTGGCCGACCCGATCAGGGAGGGCAGTGCGCTGCACGTCGGCTCCCGCTTCGGCGCCGAGCCCTTCGCCGGAAAGCTGAACCTGACGGCCAACACCACGGTCCGCGCGGGTACGTACGAGCTCAACTGGAACATCGGCCTCGGCGCCCTCTGGATCTTCGCCCTCGACAAGAGCATCGACGCGGACATCCGGGTCACCGGCAACAACTTCCTCGACAGCACCTACAACGCGATCATGCTGGTGTCCGACTGGGCGGTGAAGGACCAGTACGTCATCAAGGGCGTCCACTTCAAGGACATCAAGGTGGACGGCACCGGCACCTCGGTGCTGAGCGCCCGCGCGGCGGGCGGCGCCACGTTCGAGAACGTGGACGCGCGCAACGTCGGCGCGGTCGGCGTCAACAACTGCGGCTCGTTCAACTTCCCGTCCACGGGCTCGGAGTTCGCCCTGACGGACCTGGGCGGCAACGACGGCGACTGGCTGGCCCCCTGGCTGCTCCCCAACACGATCACCTGCGACGACCGGCCGGCCGTCGTCCCGCCGCCGGCGCCGGGAACGTGGTGACGGCGGGAGCGTGGTGACGGCGGGAGCGTGGTGACGCCGGACGGCAGGCAGGAGAACCACTGACGACCGGCTGGGCCGCCCACTCCCCGGGACGGCTCAGCCGGTCACTGCCCCACCCGCCCGTCGACGCACTCGCGCAGCAGGTCGGCGTGGCCGCAGTGGCGGGCGTACTCCTCGATCCGGTGCACGAGCAACTCCCGTACGGCGATGCCGTCCTGGCCCAGTCGGGTGCCCAGCTCCGGGTGCCCGTACAGGGCGGCGTCGGCTGCGGCCTGTTCGCGGGCTAGGTCGGCCCAGGCGGCGTCGACCACGGCCGGGTCCGCGACGGCTCCGTCGAAGTCCGCGTCACGCTTGCCGTAGAGCTTCGGCCTCGGTTCGCCGTCACTGATCCAGTTGAGCCAGTCCCGCTCGACCTCGGCGAGATGCCGTACGAGGCCGAGGAGCGACATGCTCGACGGAGGAACGGCCCTGCGGGCCAGCTGCTCGGCGTCCAGCCCCTCGCACTTCATCCGCAGGGTGAGGCGGTAGTCCTTCAGGAAGTCCTGGAGGGTGGCCAGTTCACCGTCCGGGCTGACTCCTTCGCTGTTGCGGGGGTCGTCGTCGGGGTCGGCCCACATGTCGGGGTAGACGGTGGCCTGGCTCCATCGTGCGGGTTGGTCGCTCATGCGTGTCATGGTCGTCTGCGAGGACCCGCGACCGCCAGTGGTTTGCCGCCCGGTCCGTGCTGCCCGGTTCGCACCCGCCGGTCAGTCCCTTCCGGTCCGCCCGGCCCGCTCGGCGCGGGGTACGAGTCCGGCACGTACGGCGTTCATCCTGGCTCGTACGCCGTGGTCGGGTACGGCACCGACGGGACCGTTGGGGGTGGCGGGGGTGGTGCCTCGGCAGGTGGTGCAGAGTCCGCCGGGCATGGCTGTCGCGTTGCCGGGTGCGCGGCATTCGCGGCATTCCAGGGTGCGCAGGATGACGCGGGGGGTGGGGGAGGCTTCGCGTAGGGGTGGGAGTTTGTCCAGGAGGCGTCGGCGGAGGAGTGCGGCGGCGTGGTGGATGCGTGGGGGCAGGCCTTCGGTGAGGGCGTGGAGGATTTCCGGTTCGGTGGCGCCGCGCTCGAACCATTCGGTGACCTGTGGTTCGAGCGTCACGCAGTCCGTCTGGGAGAGGGTGAGTGTGGGTGTGTTGCGTCCGAGGGCGGCGAGCAGGATGAACGAGCGGGATCGGGTGGGCCGTTGGGCCGCCTGACCCTGCGCCTGCTCTTGCGGTACGTCGCCTCGGGTGAACGCGTTCCACCAGTCGTCGTCGTGCCAGGTGCGGGAGAAGAACGTCCGGGTGACCCAGAGCAGCGCTTCCTCGGTGGCGATGCACTCGCTGCCCCGGCGCAGGTGGCCCGCTTCCTGGAGCCGGTTGAGGGTGGTGCGCAGGGCGCACTGGCCGTAGGGGAGCGTTTTGGCGAGGGTCTTCACGGAGATGTCGGCACCGTCGCACAGGCCGTCGATGTACGCGGCGACGGCGGCGTCACGGGGCAGCAGGTGCGCGAAATCGTGATCGGTGCGCGGACGTTGGCCGGGCGCCGAACGCTTGCCGTACCCGGGACTGGCCATCGGGTGATCAAGCGTGGGAACAGGGGCGGGCGCAGAGGAGAGGGCGGCACTAAGCTGGCCGACAGCCATGAGATCGGTCCTGACGATCGAAGTGGTCAGGCCCCTGTTCGGTGTTTCCGCACCGGCGGGGGCCGTCTTGGTTTCGCTGACGCTAGAGCGTCGCTACCGTCCGTCGCAAGTCGGTCACAAATGGTCAAGTCGCCGGTCAGGGTGGGTGGGTGGGTATTCAGACCCACCCACCATTCCGCTGAAAGAGGGCTCGGAGCTCGACGCTTGAGCTCCGGGGGATTTCTCCAGGAGCGACACCCTGCCCGGCCGGGCGGACCCGGCGGCCTACCGCCCTACCGCCCTACGCCGGTCACTTCAGGTTCCGGGCGAAGAACCGGGCGGCGTCCTCCGTCTCGAACCAGGGCGTGCCGGTGTGCCCGCCCATGTTGGCGTGCAGGGTCTTCTCCTGGCTGCCGAAGGCGTCGAACAGGTCCAGGACCGGCTGCCGTTCCATCCCCGCGTCGTCCCACTGGAGCAGGAACTGAAGCGGCAGGGTGAGCTGCCGGGCCTCTTCGCGGACGACGCCGGGGACGAAGCCCATGCCGAAGAAGACGGCGGCCGCGATGCGCGGCTCGACCAGCGCCAGCCGGATGCCGATGGCGGTCAGCCCCTCGTACCCGACCGGCCCGCCGATCTCGGGCAGCGCGAGAAGGGCGTCCAGGGTGGTCCGCCATTCCGGGACCGCCCCTTCGACCAGGGGGATGAGGAGCCGGTCGACGATCTCGTCGACCGGTTCGCCGGCCTGCAACGCCCGGCGCAGGTCGGCCCTGGTCTGCTCGTCGTCGGCGGAACGGGGCCGGTCACCGTGGCCCGGCGCGTCGATGGCCGCCACCGCGAAGCCGTGCTCCGCCGCGTAGTAACGGGCCCGCGCCACCAGCCGGGGAAGCCGCTTGTGCAGGCTGCCGGGGTGACCGATCAGGATCAGCGGGGCGGGTGCGGACCCGGAGGTCCACAGGAGACCGGGAATCTCGCCGAGGGTGAATTCGCGTTCGAGGACGCCGTCGTCGAGGCGCTGCTCAGAAGTGAATCGCATGGTCGTGCCTTTCGGGAGTGCTGCTGAACGGCGCTCCCGGACGACCTATCGCCCGACCGTGACCCCGGAGGAGAGCACCCATGTCAGTTCTGTGTTCACGGGTACCACCTCCTCGTTCTCTCGCACGGCCTCCGCGAGATTAGCCGTGGCGGCCGCGGGTCGGCAAACAGGTTTCTCCCGCAGAGCGCACCGCGGCCCACCGCGCCGCTCCCGGCCGTCCCACGCGCTCACCGCAGCGAACGTTCCAGCGCACCCCGGTGATCGGAGACCCACTGGAAGGCCGCCCGGACCTCGCGCACCGCCCCTGCCTCCCGGAGCCGGGCCATGGCGGCGTCACCCGCATCGGCCTGGGCGTCAATGCCCCGCCAGCACCGGTCCTGCCACCACAGAATCGTGGACACGAGCGGTTGCCGGTCCGCCAACGCGTAGCTGTCGGCGATCAGCCTCATGCGTCGCGCCACCTGCTCGACGTCGGTGACCGAAGGGCCCAGATCGAGGTACTGCCAGCAGACATGGGCGATGTCGTGGATGCGTGCGCCCGGTGCCGCCAGGTCCCAGTCGATGAAGGCCGTCGGCCGAAGCCGGCCGCCGTACGGCTGGTAGACCGTGTTCTTGGGCGACAGGTCGTTGTGGCACACGACCTCGTGGTCTCCGGCCAGCGGGGTGCCGGCCGTCAGGTCGTGGAACTCCCGCACGAGCCGGGCGACCGCCACCAAGTTCTCGTCCGACGACACGGCAGCGGGTTGGTTCGGCTCCCACGCCACATGGCCGTCGAGGTATCCGAGGACTTCACGGCCTTCGTCGTCCACACCGAGATATCGCGGGGCACCGCTCCAGCCCCTGGCTTCGAGCAGCTTCAGCAGATCGCCCACGAACTCCGCCGAGGCCGGACGGCGCACCGTGTCCCCGACACGGACGACCGTATTGACGAAGCCCCCGGGCAAGGACGGCTCAGGCATCCGTTCCGCTGCCTGACCGCCGTCTCCGACGCTCACGCCTCGTCCCGTCGGTCCGAGGCGTCCTCCGTGGGTAGGGGGGTGTCGCGGATGCCGTTGATCAGGGTCGCGATGCCCCACGACATGCGCTGCTCCGCCGTGCCGGAGACCAGGTGCGTGGCGAGGTCCGCGATGTGCGGGTGGGTGCGGTCCGAGGTTCCGTGCAGGGTGTCCGTGAGGGAGTCCCACACGGCCTGGGTGTCGGCGGACTGGTCCCGCGTCGCCTGCTCCGCCGCCGTCGCGGTCGTGTACTGGAACAGCAGGTCCACGCCCCAGGCCGCCTGGGCGGGTGCGATGCCGCCTTCGTCGAGGAGGGCGAGAAGCGACTCGATCAGCCGGAGGTAGTGCGCGCCGCTGGGCTGGATCACCAGTGCGGCGCGGGCCAGGCCGGGGTGCGCGAAGAGGGTGTTCGTGTACGAGGTGAGCAGCCCCTCCAGCCGCTCGCGCCAGTCGCCGTCATCCTTGACCCGCAACGGCTCCAGCAGCTCGTCGAGGATCGCCGCGTGCAGCTCGGCCGTGTTGGCGACGTACACGTAGAGCGAGGCCGGACCCGTGTCCAGCTCCTGCGCCAGGCGGCGCATGGTCACCTTGGCCAGGCCCTCGGACCGCATGATCCCGACCGCCGTGGCCACGATCCCGTCCCGCGACAGCGCGGGCTTGGCCGGTCTTTCGCGGCGGCTGCGTCGGGGCTGGTCGGTGTCGGATCCCATACGGCACACCGTAACGAACGGGTATGGGGCGAACAAGTTCGAAACGAACGCGTTCGTAGTGGCCATATGGAGCCCTGACTTCCCTCGTGCCCGTCGGCCCCCGAAGCCCGACGGGCACGACGGGTTCAGTCCCCGGAGGTGGCCTCTTCCATCCGTCGGCGCAGGCTCAGCGGGCGCATGTCCGTCCACACCGTCTTGATGTGCTCCAGGCACTCGGCCTTGGTGCCGGCCGTGCCCTCCTGGCGCCAGCCGGCCGGGGTCTCCCGGCCCTCCGGCCAGAGGCTGTACTGCTCCTCGTCGTTGACCACCACCAGGTAGGCGCGGTCGTCCTCCTGGTCGTTCCAGCTCTCGTCGCTGCTCACGCCGTCTCCTCATCGCTCGTCGGCCGGTTCGCCGACCCGTTGAACGACATGGCGGGGTGTTGCGTCACGGACCTCATGAGCACCTGCGGATTCAGGGCACTCAGTCCCAAGCACCTGGCACGGAGAGCCAACGCTTCGCGATCCGGCCCCTGTCATCGTCCGTATGTGAGCGGTACCGGCCGACAGCACATAGGCCGGTGTCCCCCGTCTGCCGACCGGTACACGGGATACGCACGGTCAACAGGAGGAAGTCATCATGATCACGAACAGGCGCGTCGCGGCGGCACTGATCAGCGCGGCCGCCGCCCTCACGGCCCTCACCGTCCCTGCCCACGCCGGTACGCCCAGTGGCGGCGCACAAGCGCTCTCCTGCTACGGCAGCGCCCGCAGCTACACGGGCGAGGCGGGCACCGGTGCCAATGACAACGCGCACTGGCCCAAGCGCGGCCAGTGGACCAAGGTCAAGGGCAACTGCGACGACATCAACATCAAGACCAACTACACGCGTTCCGTGCGCGTCTGCACACACAGCAAGTGCCACGGATGGGTCACCGCCCCGAAGGGGAAGTGGACGGTCATCTTCCCCGACTCGACCAAGAACGCCGAGTACTACCTGCAGTTCAAGGGCGTGAACGCCAGCACCGGCCTGATCGCGGACTGACCGGCCCGAGCATCGTGCCTACGGGCGGGGCCCGCGCCTGCCGGGCCCCATGCCCAGGTGACGGTATTCGCTGGGGGGCATGCCGTACGTGGCACGGAAGACGCGGGTGAAGTCCGCCGCGCGGGGGAAGCCCCACGCGGCGGCGACCGCGTGGATGGGGCGGGCGGCCAGCGCGGGGTTGGTCAGGTCGCGCCGGACACCGTCGAGCCGCTGCTGGCGGATCCAGGCGGTGACCGTGGCGCCCTGGCGCTCGAAGACGCGGTGCAGGGTGCGCAGGGAGATGTGGTGGGCGGCGGCGATCCGGTGCGGCGTCAGCCCGGGATCGCCCAGGTGCTGCCGGACGTAGCTGTGGATGCGGGTGGCGAGCGCCTCGGGATGGGCCTCCGGCGGGGTCGTCTCGTCGAGGTGGTGGGCGAGCAGCGCCGCCGTCAGATCGAGGGTCACCACCCCGAGCCGCTCGGCGTCGGCGGGCCCGCAGGCGGCGGATTCGGTGGTCAGCCGGGTGAGGAACTGGGCGAGGAGCGCGCCGAGTCCCGCTCGCCCGGAGAACGGCAGCGTGAGTAATCGGTCCGCGGCCGCCCTGGGCAGGGGCAGCATCGCCTGGGGGAAGAGCACTTCCATCATGGTGACCGGCTCGTGCTCGGTGCCCATCCTGGTGCGCAGGGGCAGTGAGGTGCTGGACAGCATCAGGTCGCCCGCGCCCAACTGGATCTCCCGGCCGGCGTGGACGGCACCGGCTCTGCCGCGCTGGTGGAAGGTGAGGTTGTACAGCTCCGGATCGGACCGCCGGATCAGCCTCGGGGTGCGGTCCGAGCGAAGAGCCGGGTAGGTGAGGGCGAACACACTCACCGGGCCCAGGCCCAGCACCCGTAACGTCGCCCGGAAGTCGTCGGTCTGCTCGGAATCCACCACGTTGGGCGCGTGGCTGTCGCATGCCATGTCCCGCCAGCACGCGAACCGTTCCGCCTCCGGCAGCTCCTGCCAGCGGAACACCGTCTCGTCCACGTCTCCCCCTTCGGTGGCACGTCATCAGAGCCGGACAAAAGCCAGCAAACTCGTGGAAGGCCTTGAACACAAGGGAGCGAAAGAGCACTTGGCGGGGACTGACTCCACGCGGGCGTACGGTGGCGAAGCCCGGGAACCGTCACGCGCGGGTGCCTGCTGCCGTCGCCGTCCGGCCCCTCTCGTATCGTCGTGTCGCCGGAGACACATCCGGGCGTAACGGGGAGGGAAAGCGCATGGCGTTCGGGAGGAACCGGCAGGTCGAGCCCTTCGAGCCGGAGCACTGGGACGCGATCACCCAGTTCACGGTCGGCCGGATGATGCGGCGCACGGTGCGGAAGTCGACGCGGGGCGAGGGCGCGCACGCGGTGCGGTTCATGAGGATGCGCGGGGGCGACGAGTACATGGTCCCCGGCGTCTACATCGTCCCCGAGGACCCGGCCGTGGCGCTCGCCAAGGGCGGGTTCCGGCTCTTCGAGGACGAGGCCGCCCGGCAACTGCTGTGCACGGTGCTCCCGGACGGCTCCGACCGCTACCGGGTGTCGGACGCCGCGGGGCGGGATCTCGGCTCGGTCCGCCGCACCCCGGTCACCAAGCGGTTCAGCCAGCACGGCCTGTGGCTGGAACAGCCCGGCCACCCGGCGATCGTGGCCCCCCGCAACTGGGCGAAGGGCGGCGCGAAGGCCTCCCTGGGGCGCGGGGTGGGGCATGTCGTCGAGGGCGTCGTCGACTCCGTGCTGTCCTTCGGGTCGGACGAGACGGCGGGCTCCGAGGGGGGCCTGACGCCGCTGGTCTGGGTGCTCGGAGCGGACGGGGCAGACGAGGCGCACGGGCAGGAAGTGCTGACCTTCCCGCGCAGCACCCACGGCGACCGCTGGTACTTCATCAAGCACGGCGGCCCGCTCGACAAGCGTCTCGCGTTCGCCCTGGCCGTGGTGCGTGAGAGTGAGATCTTCCGCGCCGACCAGCGCTGAGCGGGGGCCTGTCAGAGGCGGGTGCCACGATTCAGGGGCGAGCGCCGTGAGCCGACCACCCCTATGCACCGGGAGCACCCATGAGGATCCACCTGACCAGCGTCTTCGTCGACGACCAGGAGAAGGCCCTGCGTTTCTACACGGACGTGCTGGGCTTCGTGAAGAAGCACGACGTACCGGTCGGCGCGGACCGCTGGATCACCGTGGTCTCGCCGGACGCCCCCGACGGGACCGAACTGCTGCTGGAGCCCAACGGCCATCCGGCGGTGAAGCCGTACACGACGGCCCTGGTCAAGGACGGCATCCCGGCCACCTCCTTCGCCGTGGACGACGTGCACGCGGAGTTCGACCGGCTGCGCGGACTCGGCGTGCGCTTCACCCAGGAGCCGGCGGAGATGGGCCCGGTCACCACCGCCGTCCTGGACGACACCTGCGGCAACCTGATCCAGATCATGCACACGGGGTCCTAGCGGTCCAGGTGTATGGCGAACCCCGTGCGGTTCGCGGGCTCCAGGCCCTCCTTCAGGTGCAGCGAGGGGATCTCGTAGTCACCGAAGTTCTGCCGCCGGAACGGGATCGGCTCGGTCGACTCCAGGGTGAGCAGGCGCTCTTGCCATGCCTTGGCGGCGTCCGCGTACTCCTCGCCGTTCATCCGGTCCGTGCCGTGCAGCACGAACGGCGGGAGCACCTCGATGCCCGGGTAGAACAGGACGCCGTGGTGGATCGGGAACAGCAGGTCGTCGATCGGGCCGTTGATCCCGCGAGCGGCGTAGTGCGCCTCCGGGCCGCCGACGGTCACCGAGAGCAGGGCCCGCCTGCCCGCGAGGGTGCCCTCGCCGTAGCGATCGCCGTACTTGGTGGCGCTGTGCTCACCGACGCCGTACGCGAAGTGGTACGTGAACACCCGGTCCACCCACCCCTTCAGGATCGCGGGCATCGAGTACCACCACAGCGGGAACTGGAAGATGATCGTGTCGGCCCACAGCAGCTTCTCCTGCTCGGCGCGCACGTCCGGGGTGAGCGTCCCGGTGTCGAAGGCCCGGCCCGAGTCCCGGGCGACCTTCAGCGGGCTGGAGGCGGCGGGGCCGTAGTCCGAGGCGTCCGCGACCGCCTTCCAGTTCATCGCGTACAGATCACTCACCCGCACCTCGTGCCCCGCCGCTTCCAGAGTGGACACCGCGAGGTCCTTCAGTGAGCCGTTGAGCGACTGCGGCTCCGGGTGGGCGTGGACGATCAGCGTCTTCATGGCAGTTCCTCCGGATCGGTTGCCCCCGATTCTGGGCGCCGCGGCGCCCGGTGTTCAGGGGCGCTTCTTCCGTCGGACCGGACTTCCTGGTATCGGCAGGGCCACCCTCCCGGGGCGCCCGCGTGGCCATACTGGAGGACATGGACGATCTCGCAGGCTTCCTACGGACCCGTCGCTCCCGCGTCGACCCGGCGTCCGTCGGCATCACCGTCGACAGCCGCCGCCGGGTCGAAGGGCTGCGCCGCGAAGAGGTCGCGCACCTGTCCGGTGTCAGCGTCGACTACTACGTACGCCTGGAGCAGGGCCGCGCGACCCAGCCCTCCGAGCAGGTCCAGGACGCGCTTGCCCGCGTCCTCTGCCTCGACGAGACGGAACGCGGGCACCTCGGCCGGCTCGCCGGCGGGCGCCGCCGCCGCATGTCGGCGCCCGCCGGACGGGTCCGGCCCGAGCTGCTGCAGATCCTCGACCTCACCGTCGGCGCCCCCGCGATGATCATGAACCACCGGATGGACGTGCTCGCCGCCAACCGCCTCGCCCGGCTCCTCTACGGCCACTCGGTGCCGGGTCTGAACACCGCCCGGCACATCTTCCTGGAGGAGACCGAGCGCGGTCTCTACGCGGACTGGGAGACCTGCACCCTCGACGCGGTCGGGCACCTGCGCCTGGCCGCCGGCACCTACCCCGATGACCCCGGCCTGGCCTCGCTCATCGGGGAGCTGGCGATGGGCAGCGAGCGCTTCCGCCGCCTCTGGGCCCGTGCGGACGTGCGCGCCCGCACGCACGGCCGCAAGGCGTTCCGGCACCCGCTGGTCGGGCTGCTGGAGCTGCACCAGGAGAACTTCGCGCTGCCGGACGAGTCGGGCATGGAGCTCGTGGTGCTCTCCGCGCCCCCCGGCAGCCCCGCAGAGGACGGGCTGCGCCTGCTCGCGAGCCTGGACACGGGCAGCGACGACGCGGTGGACGCGGTGGACGCGACGGAGGCTCAGGTCCGGGAGTGACTCACCTGAGGTCGTTCACGAACGACTGCCACGCCGCCACGGGGAACATCAGCACGGGGCCGTCGCTCACCTTGGAGTCGCGGACGGGGACGACGGCCGGGACGCCTTCGAGCACTTCGAGGCAGTCCCCGCCGCTTCCGCCGCTGTATGAGGACTTGCGCCAGATCGCCGTGGTCAGGTCGTAGTCAGAACTGCTCAGCTTCATGGTCGTAATCCTCCGCCACCGACTCGATCAAGGCCAGGGACGCCATGGGTGAGATCGCGCTGGCCGTCACCAGATCGTAGGTCAGTTCGTACTGCCGGACTGTGGCTGGATCGTCCTGCAACTGCCCCGTGCCCAGGCCTTGGAGGTAGGCGAGTGGGGGAGCGTCCGGGAATCCCATCAGCTTGAGCGACCCTTCCAGCGCCATGTGGGCGCCCGCCGAGAACGGCAGAACCTGCAAGATGATCCGGTGCCGCCTGGCAAGGCCTGCGATATGGCGCAGGGCCTCCGCCATCACCTCGCTTCCGCCCACCCTCCGGCGTAACACTGCCTCGTCCAGTACCACCCACAACAGCGGGGATGTTGGATCGGCGAGGATCTGGGCGCGCTCCAGCCGGGTCGTCACCAACTCGTCGATGACGCTCTCTTCTGCGGTCGGCTGATACGCCCGGAACACCGCCCGCGCATACCCCTCCGTCTGCAACAGCCCCGGGATGAGCTGGGGCGCGTACTCGCGGATCGCCTCCGTGCGGGCCTCCGCCTCGGCCGCCTCCGCGAAGTGTTCCGGGTACTTCGACTTCTTCAGCGCCTCGCAGTTCCGTACGAAGAAGCCGTCCGCGCCGAGCATCTCGTCGAACTTCTCGGCCTGGTCCATCTGCATGCGCCGTACTCCGGACTCCAGCTGGCCGATGAACGAGCCGCTGAGGAAGAGCGGGGCGCCCAGCTCCGACTGGGAGAGGCCTGCGGCCTCTCTCCGGTGGCGCAGTTCGGCGCCCAGGAGGGCGCGGGGTGAGGAGGAGGGATCGAGCTTTCTGGGCCCCGGCATGACAACTCCCTGTGATGCACCAGCGGTTGTTGGAACTGCACCTCTTCCAGGCTAACGAGAGATTGGCCACGCTGGGTATGCATTGACATTACTCAGCGTGGAAGGAATGGATCATGACGACTACGGATCGGCGCAGGGTTACGGCAGGCAGAGTGCTGGAGGCGGAAGAGGCGGTCGAGCGGCTGCGGGAAGGGCTCGCGGGGGTCGGGGTCACCTTGCCTTCGCTGCGGGTCGACCCGGTCTCCAGCGCGGGGAGCGGGCCGGGCGTGCTCATCGAGCTGGGGCGCTGCAACCTGGACACGGTGCGGCGGCTGAGCGGGGTGCTGGACGGAAAGGCGGCAGGTCATGGTGGGTGAGGGCAGTGAGCCGGAGGCGTGTACGCCGGAGCCGGGATCGTTCGCAGTGGATGTGCGGGACGGGCGGGTGGGCCGGGTCACGGGGCACGTCGGACCGTATGTGCGGCTGCGGCCGCCCGGCGGTGGCCCGGAGTGGGACTGCCCGCCCGAGTCCGTCCGGCCGGCGTCGCCGGGGCTCGTGCTGCGGGCGCGGGTGACGGAGGTCAACCGGGAGGGGCAGCTGCCTCGGTGAGGGTACGAAGGGGAGCCGTGCCGCGCCGGGAATGGGCGCAGATAGCCCCGTGTTCATGCTCAGCATGAACACGGAAAGCGACGCACAGCTGGCCGTCAGAGCGGTACGGGCGGGAGCGGCGGTGGTCCGGGAGATGTACGGGACATCGCCGCAGCGTTTCGACAAGGGCGGCGGTGACTTCGCGACGGCCGCCGACCTCGCCGCGGAGAAAGCCATCCTGGACGTGCTGCGTACCGCCCGGCCCGATGACGCGGTGACGGGTGAGGAGAGCGGCCGGACGGGCGCGGACGGCGCCGAACGCAGGTGGCTGGTCGACCCCTTGTGCGGCACGCTGAACTACGCCGTGAACACGATGGTGGTCGCGGTGAACGTCGCCCTGCGCGAAGGGTCGTCCATCACTGCGGCAGCGACGGCCGACCCGTTCAGCGACGAGGTGTTCTGGACGGACGGCGAGCACGCCCGCGCCTACAGGGGCGATGCGGCTGGTGCGGGTGAGGAGTTGGCGCCCTCGTCCGGGTCGCGGCTGGTCGACGTCAACCTCGATCCGCCGTTCCCCAACGCGCCGGGCTTCCGGGCGGTCGGACTGCTGGCCGCACCGGAGTTCGCGGAGCACTTCCGGCCGCGCGTCGTCTCCAGCACCCTTGCCGTGGCCTGGGTCGCGGCTGGGCGGCGAGCCGCGTACGTGACGGACGGGCGGCTGCGCGACAGCGTGCACTTCTCCGCGGGCATCGCCCTGTGCGAGGCCGCGGGGTGCGTGGTGACGGGCATCCACGGCCAGCCGCTGCACACCGGAGCGGAGGGCCTGGTGGTCGCGGCCGACCGGGAGACGCACGGCCTGCTGCTGGAGATGATCAGGGGTCAGGCATCGGGCCCCGGCGCCTCGGACGACGCGTCGCCGTTGAGGTAGCGGCCCGGCGAGGTGCCCACGGTCCGCCGGAAAGCCGCGAGGAAGGCGCTCGGCGTCGCGTACCCGACGGCGTGCGCGACCCGGGAGACGGGCAGGCCCTCGGCGAGGAGGGGGAGCGCGGCGCGCAGCCGTACGTGGGTGCGCCAGCGGTCGAAGTTCATGCCGGTGTCCTGGACGAAGAGCCGGGTGAGGGTGCGTCGGCTGACCCCGGCCGCCCGCGCGTGCGCCTCCAGGCCCCGGGGGTCGTCGGGGCGGGCGAGCAGCGCGTCGGCCACGGCGCGGACGCGTGCGTCGGTGGGCGCCGGCACGTCGATGGGTGTGGCCGGCAAGGGGTGCAGCAGGTCCAGTACGACCGCCTCTGCCCGCAGCCGCTCGTCGTCGGGGAGGTTGTCGCGGCCGAGGTGGGCGATCAGGTGGGCCAGCAGCCCGTCCACGGCGACCGGTGTGGGTTGCGTCCAGTCCTTGTCGCACCGGTCCGGGTGGAAGTAGAGGCTGCACAGGACGGCGTCGCGGGTCGCGCCGGTCCGGTGCACGACGCCTGCGGGGATCCACAGCGCCATTGTGCGCGGCAGGACCCAGTGGGCGTCGTCGACAGCGACGCCGAGCACCCCGCGCCGGGCCCAGGCCAGCTGGTGCTGCGGGTGGTGGTGCGGGACGAACCACTGCCCGGCCGCCAGCGGGAAGTTCCCGACGACGATGGCGCCCACCCCGGCCGGGACGTCACCGAAGACGTCATTGGTCATGCCCCGAGCCTATGTCCCCAACGCGATATGAGCTGGCCTCGTAGCCCGTAGCGGCCGGAACGGCCCGTGCATAGCGTCGTGATGTGCCGAGCGAGCGGGTCGGACCCGCCGCGCCCCGTCCGGGCGCCGCCGGCCCCGGCACAGCCGCTCACGACGACGGGACGCCCGGCATGACATCCGGATCGACCACCACCACGACCACCTCCGGCGCCGACGCCGCTTCCGCTTCCGCGCGTCGGGGACCGGCGCTGGTGGTGCTGTGCTTCGTACAGTTCATGCTCGTCCTGGACGACAACGTGGTGAGCGTCGCGCTCCCCAGCATCCGCGACGACCTGGGCTTCGGTACTGCGGGGCTGTCCTGGGTCGTCAACGCCTACTTCCTGGCGTTCGGCGGCCTGTTGCTGCTGTTCGGGCGCATGGCGGATCTGCTGGGCCGCAGAAGCGTTTTCCTGGCAGGGGTAGCGCTTTTCGGTGCGGCGAGCCTCCTCTGCGGGCTCGCGCAGGAGCCGTGGCAACTCGTCACCGGGCGGTTCGTCCAGGGTGCGGGGGCGGCCATGTGCGCACCGGCGGCGCTGGCGATGATCGCCCTGCTGTTCCCCGGTCCCGGGGAGCGGGCCAGGGCGTTCGGCATCTGGGGCGGTATCGCCGGTCTCGGCGGGACGACGGGCCTGGTGATCTCCGGTGCGCTGACCGGTCTCGCGTCCTGGCGCTGGATCTTCTTGATCAACCTGCCGGTGGCCCTCGTGACCCTGGTGCTGCTCCCGCGCCTGGTTCCGGAGAGCCGGGCCGGGCGGGTGGGGCGCCTCGACGTACCCGGTGCGGTCCTCGGTACCGGGGCCCTGGTGTCCCTGGTCTACGGGCTGCTCAGGACGGGGGAGTCGGGCCGGCGGGACATCGGGGGTCTCGGGCCGCTGGTGCTGGCCGTGGTCCTCGCCGCCGTCTTCGTCGTGGTGGAGGCACGGACCGCGGAGCCGCTGGTGCCTTTGGCGTTCCTGGCCAACCGGTTTCGCGCGGTGGCGAACGGGGCGACGCTGCTGTTCTCCGCCGCGATGTACGCGATGGCCTTCCTGCTGATGGTTCACCTGCAGACCGTGCTCGGCTACCGCCCGCTCACGGCCGGTGTCGCCTACCTGCCGTACTGCGCGGGCATCCTGGCGGGCATGTGGCTCTCCTCCCGGGCCGTGGCCGGGCTCGGGACGCGCCAGGCGCTCGTCCTCTCGTTCCTGATCAGCGCGGCCGGAATCCTGCTGCTGTCCGGCGTGACACCGGACGTCGGCTACGCCTCCGGGGTGCTGCCCGGCATGCTCCTCACGAGCCTCGGCTGCGGACTGACCCTGCCCGCCCTGACCGTCGCCGCGCTCACCGGTACCACGGAGGAGAACGCCGGACTCGGCTCGGCCGTCCTCAGCTCCGTCCAGCAGATCGGCGGCGCCGTGGGGGTGGCGGTGCTCGTCGCGGTGGCCGCTCGCCGCACGGACGCCCTGGCCGCGCGGGAGGGCCCGCTGCCCGCCGCGACCGAGGGTTTCTCGCTCGCGCTCACCGTCACCGCCGCCCTCCTCGTGCTCGGCGCCGGCCTCGTCGCCGCGTTGCCGGGGGAGCGCGACCGCCCGCGCACCGGCTGACCTGCCGCGCCCGGGGGGTCAGCCCCTGGCGGACACCTCGAACAGCCGCTTCTCCACCGCGTCCAGAGCGAGCCGTACCGCCCCCGTGGCGACCGACTGGTCGCCGAGCCTGGAGGCGACCACGTCCACCGGGAACAGGCAGAGTGCGTCGAGGCGCTCGCGCAGCGGGTCCAGGAGGAGGTCGCCGGCGAGGGACACCCCGCCGCCGATCACCACGAGTTCGGGGTCCATGGCCAGCACCATCGCCGCGATGCCCTGGACCAGGTCGTCGGCGTAGTGCTCCAGGGTCTTCAGGGCGCTCGCGTCGTTGGCGCGGACCGCCGCGAACAGGTCCTCGACGTCGTCCCGGCCCTCGTCCCGGCCCTCGTCCAGCCAGCGGAGGGGGTGTTCGGGGGCGCTGCGCCAGCGGGCGGCGGGCAGGTTGCCGATCTCGGCGGAGGCGCCGTTGCGGCCGGTGTGCAGGCGGCCGTCGATCAGCGCACCCGCGGAGATGTGGCGGCCCGCGTGGATGTAGAGGACGTCACGGGCACCGGTCGCCGCGCCGTTCCAGTGCTCACCCAGGGCGGCGATCTTGGTGTCGTTGGCCGCGACCACCTCGGCGCCGAACGGTTCGGTGAACGCGCCGGGCAGATCGGTGCCGGTCCAGTCGGGGAGCAGCGAGCTGAGCCGTACCCTGCCCGCGGCGTCGACGATTCCGGTGGAGCCGACGCCGACCGCCTGGACGTCGGCGGCGCGCAGACCGGCGCCGCGCAGGGTGCGGTGGCCCAGGGTGCGCGCGGCGGCGATGCGGCCGGCGGCCGGGAGGCTGGGGGAGACCGCCGTCTGCCGGGTGGCGAGGACCTGTCCGCCGAGGTCGGTGACCATGGCGAGGACCTTGTGCATGCCGATGTCGAGGCCGAGGACGCAGCCCGCCTCCACGCGGAAGCGGTAGCTCTTGGCGGGGCGGCCGACCTGGCGGCGGCCGTCGGCGGGCGGTGCGACCTCCTCGACCCAGCCCTGCTCGACGAGACCGGTGAGCGCGTTCTCGACGGTGGCGCGGGTGACGGTGGTGGACTGCACCAGCTCGGTCAGCGTGAGGCTGCGGGCCTCGTACAGCACGCGCAGTACGGCTGCCGCGTTGAGGCGGCGCAGCAGGGAGGAGTCTCCCCCGGCAACGGTCATATGGCGTAGACCTCTTGACTCCGTGCGGATGGGCGCTGCACTATCGGCGCATTGTTATTTCAGAAGGTACCAAAAATAATCAGTGGCGCTGCTGACCTTCCGAATTGAGGCCACTCCGAATTGAGGACCACCAAGTGAACCGCATCGCGCGCCCCGCGGCGGCCGTCCTCCAGAAACGCTTCGCCAAGGGCCTCACCGGAGGGGCCGTCAAGGGATGACCGTGACTGTTACGTACACGCACACGCACGCGACCGGCGCGACCGACCAGTCGTTCAGCAACCTCCGTACGCATCCGGGCCGCGCGCTCGACCGGCCGCTCACCCTCGTCCTCGCGGGCGCGGGTGCCAGAGGCACCGGATACGCGGACCTCGCGGCGGACGGCACGACCCCCGTCTCCTTCGTCGCCGTCGCGGACCCGAGGACCGGGCGGCGCGACGAACTCGCGGACCGGCACAGCATCCCGCAGGAGCGGCGCTACACCGACTGGCGCGAGCTCGCGGCCGTGCCGCGCCTCGCCGACGCCGTGATCATCGCGGTCCAGGACTCCATGCACCTGGAGGCCGCGGAGGCGTTCGCCGCCCTCGGCTACGACATCCTGCTGGAGAAGCCGATGGCCCTCAGCGCCGAGGACTGCGACCGCATCGCGGCGGCGGCCGAAGCGGCGGGCGTCTCCCTGACGGTGTGCCACGTCATGCGCTACTCGCCGTACAGCGAGCGGCTCAAGGCCCTGGTCGACCAGGGGCGCATCGGTGACATCGTCAGCGTCCAGCACCTGGAGCCCATCGGCTACTGGCACTTCGCGCACTCCTTCGTACGCGGCAACTGGAGCCGCGAGGAGCGGTCCAGCTTCGCCCTGCTCACCAAGTCCTGCCACGACATCGACTGGCTCGGGCACATCGTCGGCCGGCCCGTTGAGGCCGTCTCGTCGTTCGGCTCGCTCCGGCACTTCCGCGCCGAGAACGCACCGGCGGGCGCGGGGGAGCGGTGCGTGTCCTGCGCCGTCGAACCGTCCTGCCCGTACTCGGCGCGCAAGCTCTACCAGATCGGGCTGCGCGAGGGCGGCGTCAAGCGGTACTTCACCCGGATCGCCTCGGACGAACTGACCGAGGAAGCGGTCGAACAGGCCATGGCCCAGGGCCCGTACGGGCGGTGCGTCTACCGCAGCGACAACGACGTGGTGGACCACCAGGTCGTCAGCCTCCAGTACGAGGGCGGCGTCACCGCCGCCTTCACGCTGACCGCCTTCACCCCGCAGGAGAACCGCCACACCAAGATCTTCGGCACCCTCGGCCAGCTCACGGGTGACGGACGCACCATCGAGATCTACGACTTCACCACCGACGAACGCACCGTCATCGACACCGACAACGGCGGCTCCTCCGCCGCGGAAGGGCATGGCGGCGGCGACGCGGCCCTGCTCGACGCCTTCGTCCGGGCCCACCACGAAGGACGGCCCGAGCTGCTGCTCACCGGTGCGAACGCCAGCCGGGACAGCCACCGGGTGGTGTTCGCGGCTGAGCGGGCACGGCTGACCGGGCAGGTCGTCCGGCTCTGAGCCGTACCCGAATTCCCTCTGGCTCCTCTGCTCCATCCACTCCTGTTACTTCTTGATGAAGGGTCATCACATGAGGCGTACACGTACATGGAGCACGGCGGTCGGGGCGAGTGCGGTGGCCCTGAGCATCGGCGTCGTCGCGGCCGTACCGGCCAACGGCGCCGAGGGACCCGGCGCCGCGTCCGCCCGGACCGTGCGCCACGGGGCGCACTCCGCGCTGGAGATACCGGCCGGCTACCTGGACATCGGCCTGGACGCCACCGGGACGGTGACCGCGCTCAAGGACTCCCGGACCGGCAAGGACTACCTGGCGGCGGGGAAGGCCGCCTCCCTGGTCAGCCTGGTGATCGACGGCAGCCAGGTGCGGCCGACCGAGGTCCGGCGCTCCGGGCGGGACGGCGGGCTGCTGACCTTCACCAACAAGGAGGCCGGACTCCGGGTCGATGTGCGGGTGCGGGACAAGGACGGCTACGCCACCCTCGAAGCGGTCCGGGTCGACGTACCGGCCGGGGCCGACGCGCAGACGCTGCTCTGGGGCCCCCTCGCGACCTCCGTCACCCGGACCGTCGGCGAATCCGTCGGCGTGGTCCGGGACCAGGACTTCGCCATCGGCCTGAAGCCGCTCACCGACCGCACCGAGGGCGCCTGGCCGCAGGAGTACCAGAAGTTCGGCTGGGAGGACGAGGTCGAGGACAACCCGTCCAAGCTCCAGGTGGCCCCGCACGAGGAGTGGAGCGCCGCCGGCCGGACGCCGTGGGGCTCCGTGCTGCGGTCCTTCACGTACGACTACACGAAGGAGCGCGAGCGGCAGAACGTCGGGGGCTACCGGATTCCGGTCGGCCCGCTGCCCTCGGACACCGCGAAGGTCACCGGCTCCAAGGTCGCACTGTTCGGCGCCTCGCCCGAGATGACGCCGACCGTGCTGTCGGAGGTCGCGCGCGGCGAGAGCCTGCCGTACCCGACGCAGAACGGGCAGTGGCAGAAGACGGCCCAGGCGAGCAGCCAGTCCTTCCTGGTGCTGGGAGACCTCAAGACCGCCAACATCCCGGCGGGCGCCGGCTTCGCGAAGGCGGCGGGCATCGACTACATCTACTCGCTGCCCAACTCGGTCGGGCCCTGGCAGACGACGGGTCACTACCAGTTCGACGCGGGCCTGGGCGGCAGCGACGCAGGGGCCAAGGCAGCGGTCGACGTCGCCAGGGCCAACGGCGTACGGCTCGGTGTGCACACCATCTCCGACTTCATCAGCACCGACGACGCCTATGTGAAATCGGCCGACGACCGGATCGCGACGGGCGGCCGCGCCACCCTGACCCGCCCGCTGGCAGCGGGTGACACCACGGTGTACCTCGACTCCGGCACCCTCCTCGCGGACGGACTGCACAGCAAACTCCTGCGCATCGGGGACGAGTTCGTCGAATACACCGAGGCCCGGCAGACCGGGGACGAGTGGGAGGTGACCGGACTCAAGCGCGCCCGGTGGAGCTCGACCGCCGTCGACCACGCCACGGGTGACCGCACCGCCCGGGTGATCGTCAACAGCTACGACGGGGCGATCGGCGGGAACGGCATCATCGACGAGATCGCCACCCGGCTGGCCACCGCCTGGAACAACACCGGCATCATGTCCAACTCCTACGACGGAGTGGAATCGGCCTCCGAGTCCGGCTGGGGCTCCTATGGTCAGGCCCGACTGATCAACGGCGCCCACAAGGGGAACGCCGAGAAGGACGGGTTCGTCACCGAGACGAGCCGGATGACGTCCAACACCTGGGACGCGCTCACCCGCGCGAGCTGGGGCGAGGTCGGCACGACCAGCATGGACCAGGTCTTCATCAACAACGAGTACTACAAGGACAACTTCCTGCCGGGGATGCTGGGCTGGATCAAACTGTCGGGCACGGAAAGCCTGGCCGACTTCGAAAGCGTCCTGGCACGGGGTGCGGGCCTGAACGCGGGCTCCGGCTTCCAGGCCTCGGTCTCCGCGCTCACCGCGAGCGGCGCGCACGGCGAGCAGCTGCTCGACGCGATCAAGCAGTGGGACACGGCACGCAACCTCGGGGCCTTCACCGAGGCCCAGAAAGCGAGCTTCCGGGACCGGTCCACCCGCTGGCACCTGACGGAGGTCACCCCCGGCAAGCAGTGGTCGCTCCAGGAACTCGACGCCGCCGGACAGCCGGTCGGCGCCGCCCAGGACGTCTCGGCCCCGACCCCCCGGCTGAGTGCGACTAGGCTGCCGACGGCCCAAACGCACCGGCTCTACGAGGCGCGGCTGACCACGAACACCCCGGCTACGGTCCGCTACGAGCTGACGGGCGGGGCCCTCCCGAAGGGGCTCCGGCTGAACAAGGACACCGGCGGCATCACCGGGGAGCCGCTCCTGGCCGCGAAGTCCACCTTCACGGTCACCGCCCACAGCACGGGCGGCCTTCCCGACGCGAAGGCCACCTACAAGATCACGGCCCGCCCCTGAGAAGATCCCGCCCGCGGGCGGCCCCTGCACCGGTACAGCCGGGGTGGGGCAGCCCGCGGCCCCACCCCGGAAAGGACATCCGTGCCGGCCGTTCTCGTCCTGCTGCTCTCCGGTACCTGGCTGCTGTCCGGCGCGCTGGTCACCGGTACCGATCCGCTGATCGTCGCGGTGGGCCGTACCGCCGTGTGCTGTCTGGTGCTCACCGTCGTCGCCGCGTCGAGCAGGAGCGGCCGGGCGGACCTGCGACGGGCCGCCGCCCGGCCGGGGACCGTCTGGCTGCTGGGGCTGCTCGGCTTCGCCGGGTACGCCGCCGGCACCCTGCTCGCCATCCCGCGCATCGGCACCTCCCTGACGAACCTGGTCGTCGCGCTGATGCCGTGCGCCTCTGTCGCCGTCGGGGCGCTGTTCTTCGGTGAACGGTCCGGGCCCCGCAAGGCGCTGGGCGCGGTCATCGCCTGCGCGGCGGCCGCCGGATACGCGGCGCTGGGCGCGGACGCCGGGGACCTGGACGCGGTGGGGCTGCTGCTGGTGGCCGCCGCGACGGTGGCGTTCGCGGTGTACGGGTTCCTGTACCGGGACCGCCTTTCCGGGCTGCCGCCGCTGGCCGTCCTGCCCGTGCTGCTGGCGGCGGCCAGTTGTCTGCTGCTCCCGATGGCCCTGCCCGCGCTGATCGCCCACCCCCCGACGCTCGCCGCGACGGGCGGGATCGTGGTGCTCGGCGCGGTCGTCTACGCCCCCGCCTACCTCGTACAGCACCGCCTCATCCTGCTCCGCGGCCCGGTCTTCACAGCCGCCGTCCAACTGGCCGTCCCCTTCACCGTCCGGCTCGGCGACTGGGCCCTGGACACCGCCCCCGCCCCGTCACTCCCCGAGGTGCTGTTCCTGGCGGTGTGCTGTGCGGGGATCGCCCTGGTGACCGTGCAGCCGGTCCGGCCGCCCGAACCGGTCGCCTCCGAACGCTGATCGGAGCGGGTTGCTCGGTGCGTCCGCCACACGATCGTGGGACGGGGAGGTAAGCGGCGCCGCGTTGCGGAACCGTCGATCTACGCTCCCCGGACAGGCCTCAGGAGAAGGGACCCGCGATGACCGCCGCGATGGTCGAGCAGGAGCAGGATTCCGAAGGCCGGCCGTGGGACTACCTGCTTCATACCTGGCAGGGACTGGACGTGCCCGAGGGGTGGCGCGCCGAGATCGACGAAGGACGGATCTGCTTGGTGCCGCCGCCGTATGCGCGTCACAGCGGGATCGCTGATCTTGTTCAGCAGTGCCTGTACCGGGGGATCCCGGATGGATTGGGTGTCTTCCAGACACTTGGCGTGCACGTGGCACCGCTCGCCAAGCTCTACGTCCCCGACCTCGTCGTGATGGAGCGGGAGCTGATCTTGGCCGCCGACCCCGAGACCAGCGACCCCATGGACGCCTCCGAAGCGCTGCTCATCGTCGAGATCACGTCGAAGGGGAATGCCCGGGAGGACCGGACCAAGAAGTACCGCGCCTACGCGCGTGCGGGTGTGCCGATGTATCTGCTGATCGACCGGTTCGACACGCGTGGGGCGATGAGCACGCTGTTCACCGAGCCGAACGAGGACGGCACGTACAAGCGCTACGACGCGGTGCCGTTCGGCAAGCCGCTCGGGCTGCCCGCGCCCTTCGACGTCACGCTGGCCACGGACGCCTTCCCGGTCTGAGGCGCGCGCACGAAAGCGGCGGCACCTTGTGGGTGCCGCCGCTTTCAGGTGTTCCGGGGGGGGGGGGGGGGGGTGGGTGGCCGTCAGACCCCGGCCGGTTCCTTCGCCGGGGCGTCGGGGCCGGAGGCGGTGGTGGTCGCCGTGACCGGGGCGGGATCGGCCGCCGGGGTGGTGGCGGACGGTTCCTGGGACACGTTGAACTCCGTCAGCAGGTCCTTGCTGAAGCCGAAGAAGTACGTGGCGACGAAGCCGGCCAGGTAGCCCACGACCAGGCCGCCCGCGTAGATCGCGATCGTCGCGCCCAGGCCGTGGTTGCCGTCCAGCAGCGGGAACAGGGCCCAGCCGGACGGGCCGATCGCGGTGGAGCCGACCGCGTCACCGAGCTGGTTGAAGAAGCCGACGAACGCGCCGCCGAACGCACCGCCCACGCACGCCGTGACGAACGGGCGGCCCAGCGGCAGCGAGACACCGTAGATCAGCGGCTCTCCGACGCCCAGGAACCCTGCGGGCAGGGCGGACTTGATGGTCTTGCGGATCGACTCGTTGCGGGGGAGGCGGAAGTAGACCGCGATGGCCGCACCGACCTGGCCGGCACCGGCCATGGCGAGGATCGGCAGCAGGACGGTGTAGCCCTGCTGCTCGATCAGCGTGGTGTGGATCGGGATCAGCGCCTGGTGCAGGCCCAGCATGACCAGCGGGAGGAAGAACCCGCCGAGGACCAGGCCCGCGCCCGCCCCGCCGTTGGACAGCAGCCAGTTGGCGAACGTGCCGATCGCGGTGGACACCTCACCGGCCACGTACATCAGGCCGAAGATCGTCACCAGGCCGGAGATCAGGACCGTCAGGGTCGGGGTGACCAGGACGTCCAGCGCCTCCGGGACCCAGCGACGGCACCACTTCTCCACGTACACCGCGAGCACCGCCGCGCCCAGGGCGCCGAGGACGCCGCCCTGGCCGGGGGAGAGCTTCTGGCCGAACGCCTCGATGTTCGCGACGCCCGGGAAGACGATGATGGCCGCGACCGCACCGCCGAGGATCGGCGTACCGCCGAACTCCTTCGCCGTGTTGTAGCCGACGAAGACCGCGATCAGCGCCATGAAGCCGGACGCCATCGCCGCCAGGGCCGGGGTGACCGAGGGCAGCCACTCCAGGTTGACCAGCAGGCCGTTGAGCCCGGCGATGATGCCGCAGCCGATCAGGGCCGGGATCAGCGGCACGAAGATGTTGGCGATCTTGCGCAGGAACAGCTTGAACGGGGTGGCGTTCTTCGCCTTCCTGGCCGCCTTCATCTCGGCGCCCTGCGCCGCCAGTTCCTCCGCGGTGAGCGGGGCGGAGGGGTCGGCCGGGGAGGGGGCGGGGGCCGGTTCCGAGGCCCGGCCCTCCTCGACGAGCTTCTCGAACTCCGGCGTGACGCGGGCGACCGTACCGGGACCGAGAACGATCTGGTACGTGTCGTCGTCGACCACACCCATGACGGCCGGGACGGCCTTCAGAGCCTCGTCCTGGACGAGCGAACGGTCGTGCAGACCCAGCCGGAGCCGGGTCATGCAGTGGGCGATGGAGCTGACGTTCGCGGCGCCACCGACGAGCGGAAGGATCGCGGCGGCAGTGGCGCGGTTCTTGTCTTCTGTAGCCATGGTGCGTGGTGCCTTGCTGTGCGGGGGGTGGGGCCTGAGAGTCAGGTGGTGCGGGGGGCGGCGGCGAGCGCGGCGCGGAGGTGGCCGTCCGAGGCGGACAGGAGCGTGGCGGCGGTGGGGCCGTCGACCTGGCCGAGGATGGTGAGGATGGCGTTCTTCACCTCACCGTCGGTGGCGGCGAGCGCCGCCTCGATCTCGGCGTCCGAGGCTCCGGTGGCCAGCGAGACGATCCGGCGCGAGCGGGCGCGCAGCTTCTCGTTGGAGGCGCGGACGTCGACCATGAGGTTTCCGTACGTCTTGCCGAGCCGGATCATCGTGATCGTCGAGAGCATGTTGAGGACGAGCTTCTGCGCCGTGCCCGCCTTGAGCCGGGTCGAGCCGGTGAGCAGCTCCGGGCCGACGACGACCTCGACGGGGTGCTCGGCGGCGGCGCCGAGCGCGGAGTCCGCGTTGCAGGACAGGCCGATGGTCAGCGCGCCCCTGGTGCGGGCGTGCTCGACGGCACCGATCGCGTACGGCGTGCGGCCGGAGGCGGAGATGCCGACGACGGTGTCATCGGCGGTGAGCCGCAGCGCGTCCAGGTCGGCGGCGGCCAGCTCCTTGCTGTCCTCCGCGCCCTCGACGGCGGTGACCATCGCGGACGGGCCGCCCGCGATGAGGCCCACGACGTGCGCGGGGTCGGTGTTGAAGGTGGGCGGGCACTCGCTGGCGTCCAGCACACCGAGGCGGCCCGCGGTGCCCGCACCCGCGTAGATCAGCCGGCCGCCGCGCGCCATGCGTGCCGCGGTGGCGTCGATCGCGGCGGAGATCTCGGGCAGCCGTGCGGCGACGGCGGCGGGGACGGTCCGGTCCTCGCCGTTCATGATCCGGGCGATTTCCTCGGTGGCCAGCTGGTCGATCTCGGCGAGCTCGGGACGGAACGCCTCGGTGGTGAGGGTTTCGAGCTGGGCGCGCAGCTCGCCGTATCCGTCGGGAGCGGTGGCGTCGGCGTCGGTGATGGAGGTCATGGAGAGCGGCTCTGCTTTCTTGAACTCGTACGGTTCTGCGGGTGCGGGTGCGGGTGCGGGTGCGGGGTTCTTCTGTGGCGTCAGCGGGTGCGGGGGTTGTGGCGGTGGGCCAGCGCCTCGTAGGACGCGGCGAGGGCCGGAGCCGCCGTCTCGTACGTGCGCTGCGCGACGCCGATGAACAGGCAGTCGACGACGAGGAGCTGGCTCGTACGGCTCGACATCGCGGCCGGGCGCAGCTCGCTCTCGCGGGCCGTGGACGTGGTCAGCACGTGGTCGGCGTACTGCGTGACCGGCCCGTCGGGGCGGCCGGTGATCGCGATCGTGGTGGCGCCCCGGTCGAAGGCGACCCGCAGCGGCTCGATGACGTCGCCGGTCGAACCGGAGTGGGTGATCGCGATGGCCACGTCACCGGCGCGCAGCTGCACGGCGTTGGTGACCGCGAGGTGCGGGTCCATGTTGGCGTGCGCGATCAGGCCGATCCGGGCCAGCTTCTGGGCCAGGTCCTGGCCGACGAGAGAGGAGGCGCCGACCCCGTAGATGTCGATCCGGCGGGCGGTCGCGGCAGCGGCCACGGCGGCACCGAGCTGCACGGTGTCGAGCCCGGCGGCCGTGTCCGCGAGGGTCTGCTGCTCGTCGTAGGCGAGCTTGGCGACCACGTCCGCGATCGGGTCGTCCACCGCTATGTCCGCGGTGACGGCGGGCGCCCGGCCGGACTGCTGGTGGGCGGCGAGACCGGCGAGCGCGAGGCGCAGATCGCGGTAGCCGGGGTAGCCCAGGAGGCGGGCGGTGCGGACCACCGTGGCCTCGCTGGTGCCGGTGAGCTCGGCGAGACCGGTGACCGTCAGGGCGGCGCAGCCGGCCGGGTCGCCCGCGACCGCCTCCGCGACCCGCTGCATGGAACGGGTCATGGACGGCGCGAGCGTGCGCACCTTCGCGGCGAGGGCTGCCGGGGCGGGCGGCGAATCAGCGCTGAAACTTTCCTTCAGGTCATTGGTCACCTTTGAAAGATATTTTCAAGACTTGTGTCCGTCAACCCCCCTTTGGTCCCGACCTCTGGCGGCAGCGGCGGGCGCCGCGGTGTGCAGGTGGACAATGGAGGCATGGAGCTGAATCCCCTGGAGCAGGCGCTGCACACCGCCCGCGCACTCGTCATGGCCGACCTCGCCGCCGGAGACGTCGCGGAGGCGCAGATCGTCTCGATGGTCGAGGACGCGGTGACGCACCGCCGCTGGTGGGTCGAGCAGTGGCCGCAGGGCGTGGAATTCGTCGTCGGCCTCGTCGCCCAGGACGTCCAGGACGCGCTCCTGGAGCAGTACGGCCGCTGGCCGCTGTGCCCGGTCTGCGACCCGGGCGACCCGCACGCGCTCGACATCGAACCGGAGCTGGGCCCGGACCCGCACTGGGTCTGCACGAAGGCCACCGTCGCGGTCGCCCCGGTCGGCGCGCTCGGCGGGATACTGCGCCCGTGACCGTCTACATCGATCCGCCGGACTGGCCGGGCCACGGACGGTTCTGGTCGCACCTGGTCAGCGACGACTCGTTCGACGAGCTGCACGCGTTCGCGGCGTCCATCGGCTGCCCGGCGCGGGCCTTCGAGCGGGACCACTACGACGTGCCGGACGCCCGGTACGAGGACGCCGTACGGGCCGGGGCCCGGCAGATCGGCTCCAAGGAGCTGGTCCGCCGGATCACGGAGGCGGGCCTGCGCCGCCCGAAGGGGCGCGAGCTGCCGGGCCGGTAGCGCTCAGCGGCTCGCCGTGGCAGCGCTCAGCCGCTCCTCGTGACGGTGCTCAGCCGTCCGCCGTGACGGCGCTCAGCCGTTCGTCGAGGGGGCGCATACCTCCACCGCGTCCTGCGGCTGCGACTGCTTCGGCACGGCTGCCGGGGCGCTCGCCACCAGCCGCGACGACGAGCCCCGGCCGCGCTGCAGCCGCAGCGAGACCACGACCGCCACCAGCGCCAGCACGGTCATCGCGGCACCGGCCCACGCGGTCGCCGCGAACCCGAAGTCCGCGTCGATCACCGCGCCGCCGAGCCACGGGCCACCGGTGTTGCCGCTGTTGAACGCGGCGGTGGTCGTCGCACCGGCCAGCGTCGGGGCGGCGCCCGCGACGTTGAACATCCGGGCGTTCAGCGCCGGGGCCGTGTAGAACGCCGACAGGCCCAGCAGGAACGAGAGCACGATCACGGCGACCTGGTTGGAGGCGAACAGCGCCAGCGCGGCCAGGAAGACCGTGGAGGCCGTGATACCGCTCAGCAGCACCCCGAAGAGGTGCGCGTCCGCGACCCGGCCGCCGATCGTCGTACCGATCAGCGCGCCGACCCCGAACAGCGCGAGGACGGCCGGGACCCAGCCGGAGTCGAGACCGGCGACGTCCGTCAGCAGCGGCGCGAGATAGCTGAACGCGCAGAACACCCCGCCCGCCGCGAGCGCGGTGATCGTGATGGACAGCCACACCTGCCGGTCGCGGTAGATGCCCACTTCCCGCTTCAGCTGCGGCTTCTCCTCCGGTACGGGGATACGGGGAATCAGCGTCGCCACCCCGACGAGGGCGATCGCGGAGGCCACCCCGACCGCCCAGAACGCGGAGCGCCAGCCGAGGTTCTCCCCGAGGAAGGCGCCCAGCGGCACCCCGAGCACGTTGGCGATGGACAGCCCGCCGATCATCACGGCCATGGCGCGCGCCCGCTGGTTCACCCGGACCATCGCGATGGCGACGGCGGCGCCCACGGCCCAGAACCCGGCGCACGCGAAGGCGCTGAGCACCCGGGACGCGAAGAGGATCTCGTACGTCGGCGCGAGAGCGCCCGCGACCTGGCCGAGCCCGAAGACCGAGATCAGCGCGATGAGCGTGGTGCGGCGGGGCAGTCGCAGGGTGGCCACAGCGAGCAGCGGGGCGCCCACCACCATGCCGATCGCGAACGCGGATATGAGGAGTCCGGCACGCGGGATCGACACGTTCATGTCGTCCGCGATGGGCGGCAGCAGTCCGGAGAGCATGAACTCGCTGGTGCCGAGTGCGAAGACGGAGAGGCCGAGTATGTATACGGCCAGGGGCATACGCGAGCGGCTAGCGGCAGAGTCGGGCATGACACGTCTTAACAGCGCGCTTACCTGTCGCATTCCCGGCCGGTGGCGCGGAGGCCCGCCCCCGCGTTCGCCCCCGCGTTCGCAGCCGCGTCCGTTCAGTGCGCGAGCAGCTCCAGCTCCGTGCGCAGGTTGTGCCGGGCCCTCGGCTCCCACTCGGCCGCCCCGTGCGGTGTACGGAACAGCCTCGGCAGCTCCAGCAGCTGCCGCAGCACGGCCGCCCGGCCCTCCCGGAACGCGTCCTCCGGCACGAAGCCGTACTCCTCGCGCACCTGGGCCGCGTACCGCGCGTACTCCTTCGGCGGCGACGCCAGGATCGCCAGGTCCGCGTCGCACAGCACCTCGCCGTTGCCGTCCCCGGCGGCCGGGTCGTGCGTGACCGTGAGCCGGACCAGCCGGGCGACCTCGGCGGTGGTCGCGGCGGGCACCCCGGCCTCCGGCAGCGCGCGCTCCGCGAGGACGGCGCTGCGCTCCTCGTTCTCGGTCCGGTCGGGGCGGTAGACCGCGTCGTGGAACCAGACGGCCAGCCGTACGGCGTCCGCGTCGGAGGCGTGAGCGGCGAGCGTGTCCACATGGTCCAGGACCGTTGCCAGGTGGTCGGTGGTGTGGTACTTGCGCTGGGGTTCGGCCCAGCGCGCCAGGAGGTTGTCCGCGTACGGCAGCGGGTCCGGCCCCTCGGCGCCGCGCCGGGCGGCGACGAGGGCTTCCTGCCACCGGCCGCGGAGCGCGTCGTCGGTGCCGCTTTCGTACGCCCTGCCGGTGTCGTCGTCCATGCCACCGAGGTTACGACCTCCCGCGCGCGACCGGCCGCCGGGCAGGCGCCTCTCACCGGCCGCGCGTTCACGTAATACCCAAGTCCGCGAGGGAGCGGGATGGTTGGCTTGGGGCATGGCTGACGAACGTGATCCCGAACTGCCCGGTCTCCTCCTGCGCACCGAGCGAGACGCCTTCATCCCGCTGCTGCGGTCCGCGGAGGCGAGCGATTTCGCCCTGCGCACCGCGTGCCCCGGCTGGACGGTGCGGCATGTCCTCGCGCACTGCGGTTCCGTGCTGAACCGGGTGGTGGAGAGCCGCTTCGAACCCGACGTGTTCAGCCCCGAGTGCAACGACCGAGACATCGCGGAGCGGGCCGGCTGGACGGACGCGGAGGTGGTGGACGAGCTGGAGCGGGGGATGGCCGAGGCCGGTACCGCGATCGCCAAGGCGGGCGGGGTGCTGGACGGGGTGGCGCTGGGGGAGTGGATCCACGCCGGGGACGTACGCGAGGCGTGGGGGCTCGACGGGGCGTACCGGGGCCCGGGGCTGACGCACGCGCTCCGGCTGCTGGCCCCGTTCGCCCGGCACCGGAAGACGCCGCTGCTGGTCGCGCGGCTGGAGGACAGCGGCGAGGAGCTGACCATCGGCACCGAGCACGAGGGCCGGGCGCCCGGCCGCTACCGGGGGGACGGGGCGACGCTGATCCGGCTGTTCGCGAACCGGCCGCTGGTGGGGACGCGGTACGAGCTGGAGGGCGTGAAGGAGAACGAACTGTTCGTGTTCTGAGCCCGTGTTCCGGGGGCTCGTAGACGCTAACGTGCGCTTCGTGACGAATCTGATGAATCCGGCGGACCGGGGGGACGCCTCGGCCGCACCGGCCCCCATGGACCTCAACGCGGACCTCGGTGAGGGGTTCGGGCGCTGGTCGCTCACCGATGACGAGGCACTCCTCACGTGCGTGACCAGCGCCAACGTGGCGTGCGGCTTCCACGCGGGGGACCCCTCCGTGATGCGCCGGGTCTGCGACACGGCGGCCGCCCGCGGCGTGCGGATCGGCGCCCAGGTCTCGTACCGCGACCTGGCGGGGTTCGGGCGCCGCTCCATGGATGTCCCGGCCGATGAGCTGGCCGCCGAAGTGGCGTACCAGATCGGCGCGTTGCGGGTGTTCGCGGAGGCTGCCGGGACCACCGTCTCGTACGTCAAACCGCACGGCGCCCTCTACAACCGCGCGGTCCACGACGACGAGCAGGCGGGCGCGGTGATCGAGGGCGTCCGGCTGGCGGGCGGCAGCCCGGCCGTCCTCGGGCTGCCCGGCTCCCGGCTGCTGGTCCGGGCCCAGGAGGCGGGTCTCACGGCGGTCGAGGAGGCCTTCGCGGACCGCGCCTACACCCCGCGGGGCACGCTCGTCCCGCGCACCGAGCCGGACGCGGTCGTGCACGACGCGGACGAGGTGGTGCGCCGGAGCGTCGGGATCGCGGTGGACCGGAGCGTACTCGCGGCCGACGGCGGCCGGATCGCGGTCGCGGCGCGGTCCCTGTGCGTCCACGGCGACACCCCCGGAGCGGCGGCGATCGCCCGGCGGGTCCGGGCCGCGCTGGAAGAGGCGGGCGTCGTGGTGCGGGCGTTCGCATGAGCACGCCGACGCCGGACGGGGCGAGCCGGGGGCCGGGGCCGGTCGTGCTGGCCGTCGGAACGGACGCGCTGCTGATCGAGCTGGGCTCCGGCGAGGAGACGGAGGCCTTCCACGCGGAGGTGCTGCGCCGCCGCTCGGCCGGTGAACTGCCCGGCGTACGCGAGGTCGTGCCCGGTGCGCGGACGGTTCTGCTGGACGGGATCGCGCGGGAGACGGCCGGGCTCGCCCGTGAGCTGGCGTGCTGGCCGGTACCGCCGCCGCTGCGGGCCACAGGGCCCGCGGTGGAGATCCCGGTCGTGTACGACGGCCCGGACCTGGACGACGTGGCGCGGGCGTGGGGCGTCGCCGCCGCCGAGGTGGCCGCCCTCCACTCCGGGACGGAATTCCGGGTCGCCTTCTGCGGGTTCGCCCCGGGCTTCGGCTATCTGACGGGCCTGCCGGACCACCTCCACCTGCCGCGCAGGGCGACTCCGCGGACCAGGGTCCCGGCCGGTGCGGTGGCCCTGGCGGGCCCGTACACGGGGGTGTACCCGCGCCCGTCCCCCGGCGGCTGGCAGCTGATCGGCCGGACGCCGGACCCGGCCGCCCTGTGGGACCCGGACCGCGAACCACCCGCACTGCTGGTGCCCGGGGCACGGGTCCGCTTCGTCGAGGCCGGTACGGGTACGGGTATGGATAAGGGTGCGGGATCGGGTTCGGCTTCGGGGGCGCAGGCGTGAGCGCCGGGATCGAGGTCGTGCGCGCCGGGGCGCTGACCACCGTGCAGGACGAGGGGCGCTTCGGCCACGCGCACCTGGGGGTGGGCCGGGCGGGCGCCCTGGACGCGCCGTCAGCCCGGCTCGCCAACCGGCTGGCCGGCAACCCCGTCGGCGCGGCGCTGCTGGAGACGACCGTCACCGGCTGCGCGGTCCGCCCGGACCGCACGGTGCGGGCGGTCGTCGGCGGTGCGCCCTGCCGGGTGACGGTGGACGGGCGGCCGGTGGCGTGGGGCGCGGCGGTCCACGTACCGGCGGGCGCGGTGCTTGACGCCGGTCCCGCCGCGCACGGACTGCGCTCCTACCTGGCGTTCGCGGGCGGCCTGGAACCGCAGCCGGTGCTCGGCAGCCGGTCCGCCGACCTGCTCTCCGGCCTCGGCCCGGACCCCCTGAGCGACGGCGACGTGCTGCCGCTGGGCCCGCCCCCGCCGGCCGGCCCCCCGGCGACGGCGGCCGTTCCGTGGCCGGGGGTGCCCGCCGAACTCGTGCTCCCGGTGCTCCTCGGCCCCCGCCACACCTGGTTCACGGCCGACGCCCTGCGCACGCTCACCACCGCCGCGTACCGCGTCTCGGCGCAGAGCAACCGGATCGGCCTGCGCACCGAGGGGCCCGAGCTGGCCCGTGCCCGGCAGGGCGAACTGCCCAGCGAGGGCATGGTTCTGGGTGCGATCCAGATCCCGCCGGACGGCCGCCCGGTGATGTTCCTGAACGACCATCCGACGACGGGCGGTTACCCCGTGGTGGGTGTCGTCCCGGAATCCGCACTGGCCGGGGCGGCGCGGGTGGCGCCGGGGACGGTGGTGCGGTTCGTGCGCACGGCGAGGTGATCCACGGGGGCGTTCACCGACGGCCGGGCGGCCCTCAGTTCGCGGCGGGCAGCCCGAAGTGCTCGGTGATGATCCGCATCGTCACGGCTCCGTCGGCGTTGTACGACGGATCGGCGTCGTACACGGGGGTCTCCCGGCCGACGATCCCGGCGGCGAGCAGCTCCCGGATCAGCAGGTCGCCGCTGCGGTTCGCCTCACGGCGCATCCCGATGTTGAAGTAGTCCAGCTCGAACCCGCCCCGGCTGTAGGAGTAGTGGAACGGGTGGTCGTCGCAGTGCGGGACCCCGTAGTTCTGCCCGTGCGGGCATTCACACGCGGGGGTGGAGGCCAGGAAGACCGTGACCACCCGGTCGGGCCCGCCGAACCGCTCGTCGTAGCGGAACCCGGTGATGTCACATGCCAGCCGCAGGGCCGCCGCGCCACTGACGGCGGCCGCGTCGTACGTCACCCAGGCCCAGCCGTCCGACTCGCCCGCCGTGCGGACGGGGAGCGCCGCCTCGGTGGAGACGGCGGTGAGGGTGGGCAGGTCCAGGCCCCTGGCGTAGATGACGTAGGTGTTCGGGGCGATCGGGTTCACTTCGCTGCCCCCTCAAGCGCGAGCGGGGGCGACGGCAGGTCGAAGGCGTCCGCGATCGTCCTCACGAGCCGGAGCTCCCTATCGGCCTCGTGCTCGTAGCAGTCGTGGCCTTCGTCCGTGCGCCACTCCTCGCACTCCGCGTCGGGGCCTATGAGGTTCGCGGCGAGGAGCTCGGCCGAGATGTAGTCGGGGTTGTCCCCCAGCCGCTGCCCGATGTCCTCGAAGCTGAAGTACAGGGTCGTGGCACCGCTGCGCAGGTAGTGGAACTGGGGCCCGTGCGCCTTCGCGCTGCACGGCTCGGTGACGAACACCACGAGCTCCGTGTCCCCGGGACTCACGAGCCGGTAGTCGGGTTGCTCGTAGTCCTCGGAGTCCTCTTCGAACATGTCGTGCACCGCCCAGGCCCAGCCGCCCGCCTCGCCCTGGGCGAGCGGTTCGCGGTTCTGCTCGCGCAGGCCGGAGGTGAGGGCGTCGAGGGACTGGCCGCGGGCGAGGACGAGGTTCACCTCGTGGCCGGGAAAAGAATCGTGCATCCAGCTGGTCATGACGGAAGACTAGACACGGCCACTGACAACAACTGGAGGGGTGCGTCATGGGTTTCACGCTGGAGGGGCCGGTCCTGGAGGGTGCACGGGTGCGTCTGGAGCCGTTGGAGCACCGGCATGCGGAGGACCTCCTGCGGGCCGCGCGGGAGGACCGGAGCTCCTACCGCTTCACCTGGGTGCCCGGAAGTCCTGCGGAGGCCGAGGACTACGTGGACGCGCAGCTCGCCCGTGCCGCGTCCGGGAGGCTGGTCCCGTACGCGCAGGTGGACCGGGAGTCCGGGCGGGCGGTCGGGGCCACCGCGTACTGGGAGCCCCGGTACTGGCTGGGCGAGGACACGCTGAGCGCGATCGAGGTCGGGTTCACCTGGCTCGGCGCCTCCGCCCAGGGCACGGGGACGAACACCGAGGCCAAGTACCTGCTGTTCCGGCACGCGTTCGAGGTGTGGGGCGTGGCGCGGGTCGACCTGAAGACCGATGCCCGCAACAGCCGTTCGCGGGCCGCGATCGAGCGGGTGGGCGCCCGGTTCGAGGGCGTGCTGCGGAACTGGTCCCGGTCGTGGGCGCCGGGCGAGGACGGGCGGCTGCGGGACTCCGCGATCTTCTCCATCACGGCCGACGACTGGCCGGACGTCCGGGCGGGGCTCGAAGAGCGGCTCGCACGCGGACCCGGCGAAGGGCGGCCGGAGGCCCGGCTCCCCGTAGGGAGCTGAGTCCGGCCGCCCGCGGGCGGGGCCGTGCGGTCGGCTACGCCCCGGCCCGGAACCCCCGCAGCCGCAGTGAGTTGCCCACCACGAACACCGAGGAGAACGCCATCGCCGCACCCGCGATCATCGGGTTCAGCAGACCCATCGCGGCCAGCGGCAGCGCCGCCACGTTGTAGGCGAAGGCCCAGAACAGGTTCGTCCGGATGGTGCCCAGTGTCCTGCGCGACAGCCGGATCGCGTCGGCGGCGGCCCGCAGGTCGCCCCGGACCAGGGTCAGGTCACCGGCCTCGATCGCCGCGTCGGTGCCGGTGCCCATCGCGAGGCCCAGATCGGCCTGGGCGAGGGCGGCCGCGTCGTTCACACCGTCACCGACCATCGCGACCGAACGGCCCTCCGCCTGGAGGCGCTTGACGACGTCGACCTTGTCCTCCGGCATGACCTCCGCGTACACCTTCTCGATGCCGACCTCGGCCGCGACCGACTCCGCCACCGCCCGGTTGTCACCGGTCAGCAGGATCGGCGTCAGACCGAGTGCCCGGAGCCTGACGATCGCCTCCGCGCTGGTGTCCTTCACCGCGTCGGCCACCTCCAGGACCGCCCGCGCCTCGCCGTCCCAGGCGACCGCGATCGCCGTGCGGCCCGCCGCCTCCGCCTCGGCCTTGCGGCGCGCCAGCTCCACGGGGAGGTGGATCTCCCACTCGGCCAGCAACTGCTCGCGGCCGACGAGGACGGCGTGTCCCTCGACGACGCCCTGGACGCCGAGGCCCGGGACGTTGACGAAGTCCTCGGGGGTGGGGAGCGGAGTGGTGGTGCGTTCGGCGGCTCCGGTGGCGACGGCCTGGGCGATGGGGTGTTCGGAGGCGTGTTCCAGTGCTCCGGCGAGGCGCAGGACGTCGGTTTCCGTGGTGGAGGGGGCGGTGTGGACGGCCTGGAGGGTCATTCTTCCGGTGGTGACGGTGCCGGTCTTGTCGAGGACGATGGTGTCGACGCGGCGGGTGGTCTCCAGGACTTCGGGGCCCTTGATGAGGATGCCGAGCTGGGCGCCGCGTCCGGTGCCGACCATGAGGGCGGTGGGGGTCGCGAGGCCGAGGGCGCAGGGGCAGGCGATGATCAGTACGGCGACGGCGGCGGTGAAAGCGGCCGTCAGGCCCGAGCCGGTGGCGAGCCAGAAGCCGAGCGTGCCGAGCGCGAGCAGGATCACGACGGGGACGAACACGGCGGAGATCCGGTCGGCCAGGCGCTGGGCGGCCGCCTTGCCGTTCTGCGCGTCCTCGACCAGCTTCGCCATCCGGGCCAGCTGGGTGTCGGCGCCGATCCGGGTCGCCTCGACGACGAGCCGGCCGCCCGCGTTGAGCGTGGCACCGGTCACCGGGTCGCCCACGCCTACCTCGACGGGGACCGACTCACCGGTGAGCATGGAGGCGTCGACCGCCGAGTTGCCCTCGACGACGGTGCCGTCGGTGGCGATCTTCTCGCCGGGCCGGACGAGGAAACGGTCCCCTGCCCGCAGATCCGCCGTGTCCACGGTGACCTCGCGGCCGTCGCGCAGGACGGTGACCTCCTTGGCGCCCAGTTCGAGCAGGGCCTTCAGCGCCGCGCCCGCCTTCCGCTTGGAGCGGGCCTCGAAGTAGCGCCCGGCCAGGATGAACGCGGTGACTCCGGCGGCGGCTTCGAGGTAGATGTTCCCGGCGCCGTCGCTGCGGCCGATGGTCAGCTCGAAGGGGTGCGTCATGCCGGTCATCCCGGCGGTGCCGAAGAAGAGCGCCCACAGCGACCACAGGAACGCGGCGGAGGTGCCGACCGAGACCAGTGTGTCCATGGTGGCCGCGCCGTGCCGCGCGTTGGTCCACGCGGCGCGGTGGAAGGGCAGGCCCGCGTACGTGACGACGGGCGCGGCGAGGGTCAGGGACAGCCACTGCCAGTTGTCGAACTGGAGCGCCGGGATCATCGACATCGCGATCACCGGCACCGCGAGCAGCACCGCTGTGATCAGCCGCTGCCGCAGCGGGCGGAGCTCGTCGGCCTCCTCCGCCGCGTCCGTTTCGCCGGACGAGGCCGCGCCGCGCACCGGGGGAGCGGGCTCCTGCGCGCTGTAGCCGGTCTTCTCGACGGTGGCGATCAGGTCCTGTACGGAGACGTCCTCGCCCCGGTAGCTGACCCGGGCCTTCTCGGTGGCGTAGTTGACGGTGGCCTCGACCCCGTCCATCCGGTTGAGCTTCTTCTCGATACGGGCCGCGCACGAGGCGCAGGTCATGCCGCCGATGGCGAGCTCGACCTCTGCGGCGCCGGTACCGGTGGTGCCGGTGGTGGCTGCGGTCTGCGCGGACACGGGGCCTCCTCGGTAGGTGATCACGGGGATCACGGGGATCACGGGGTTCTTCGGGTTCATTTATACCCCTGGGGGGTATGCGGTGCTGGTTCAGGTATACCCCCTACCCCTATGGGTACGCAAGAGTGGCCCCGGCGGATCCGCGGATTCCGGTCGTCCGGCCCCCTGGCGCGCCTCTGACCTCGCGTATCTTGCGTGCGCGGTGAGACTGTGTCCTCGGCCGCTCGGCCCGTAGGCTGGCCATTGGACTAGACCTATAGCTGCTTCCTGGAGGATTGGGTTCCCATGAGCAACCGTGCAGTCCTGGAGGTGATCGCTCTCGACGCGGAGGACGCGGTCGCTGCCCAGGCGGGTGGTGCGGACCGGCTTGAGCTGGTCACCGACATGGCGGCGGACGGCCTCACCCCGTCCTGTGCGACCTTCGCGGCGATCCGTGCCGCGGTGGACATCCCCCTGCGGGTGATGCTCAGAGTGGCGGACGGCTTCGCGGCCGGTGACATCGAGGTACTCGTACGCAAGGCGCGCGAGCTGCGGGCGGAGGGCGCGGACGAGTTCGTGTTCGGCTTCCTGGACGAGGGGGGCCGCCCGGACCTCGTCGCGGTCGAGCGGATCATCGCGGAACTCGACGGCTGCCACTGGACGTTCCACCGCGCGATCGACCGCGCCACCGACCGGGACGCCCTGCGCAAGTCGCTCGCGGACCTGCCGGGTCTTGACACGTACCTCACCGCGGGATCGGCCGCCGGGGTGGACGACGGCATCCCGACACTGCTGGTCGAGGCCGCGCGCAAGGGGGAGCCGGGGTACGAACCGCAGATCCTTGTCGGCGGCGGACTGCGCCTCGACCACCTGCCGGAACTGCTGGACGCGGGGATCGACGCGGTCCACATCGGCGGGGCGGCGCGGCCGGGCGGCTGGGCGGGCCCGGTGGACGCGGCGGCGGTACGGGAGTGGCGGGCGGTGCTGGACGCGTAGCCCTCGGCCGGGGGGCGCGCGAGTTTTGGGTGCCCTCTTCCGGGGTGCGGGGTTCCGTCCTCAATCGCCGGACGGGCTTGGGTGGTGCGGGTGCTCCGCCGGGTGCGGGTGCGCACTGCCCGGTGGGTGGGGGTTCGGGGTCCCTCCGGGGCGTCTCCTCAAACGACGAACGTGCGGGGGGTCCGTGAGGGACCCGGGTCTGTGTTCGTCGTTCTGCGGGGACTCCCCTGCACGCCCCCGAACCCGGCCGTCGCGCGTCTGCGGCTGGGGTGGGGACGTGCAGGGGAGTCCCCGCAGGGGCATCGCCCCCCACCCCCCGGGGCAGGCGCGCCCCCACGGGACCTCAGGCGGTCAGCTGGTCCGGGAGCGGCGCCGCGTGGACCACGATCAGGCCGGAGACCGCACGGGTCAGGGCCACGTACAGGCGGCGCAGGCCCGTCCGTTCGTCCGGTTCGCCGTCGACCACGGCCGCCGGTTCGTCCAGCACCACGTAGTCGTACTCGAGGCCCTTCGCCAGTGACGCCGGGACCAGGGTCAGCCGGGACTCGGCGGTCGTCTCCTCACCGGGGGAGAGATAGCTGTGGCCCGCCGCCGTCAGGGCGGCCGCCAGCGACGGGATACGGGCGTCGGCGGCGATCAGGCCCGTCGAACCCTCCTGCTCCAGCGACTCCTCGCAGGCCGCGACCACCGCCGCGTCCAGCGCATCCGCATCCGCATCCGCCGTCCGCCGTACCGACAGCGAACCCGGCGACTCACGCACCGACTCCACCGCCGTCAGGCCGGGCGAGATCACCGGCAGCAGCCGGGACGCGTACGCGATCACCTCGCGCGGCACGCGGAAACCGGCCGTCAGCTCCTCCACCACCGCGTCCGCCTTGCCGAGATGGTGCAGCGCCTGCTCCCAGCTCTGCGTCGACCACGGCGTCGTGCCCTGCGCCAGGTCCCCGAGGACGGTGGCGGAACCGGTCGAGCAGCGCCGGCCCACCGCCCGGTACTGCATGGGGGAGAGGTCCTGCGCCTCGTCGATCACCACATGGCCCAGCGAGTGCGTGCGCGCCACCAGGTCGTTCGCCTCGTCGATCAGCACCGCGTCCGCCGCCGACCACTTCGCGGACTTCACGCTGCGGGCCGGTTTGCTCCACAGGATCGTCTTCTGCTCGTCCTCCGTCAGCAGCCCGTCCGCCTGCGCGGCCAGGAACTCCGGGTCCGACAGCAGCCGCAGCACCAGCTTCGCCGGTTCGACCGCGGGCCAGGCCGCCTTCACCGCCGCCTTCACCGCAGGGGTGCGCGCCACCGCGTTCTGCACCCGGTCGTCGGGCGCCTCGCCCGCCTCCTCCATCCGCACCAGCACGGCGTGCGCGATGCGCTGCGGAAGGGCCTCGTGCGCGGCCCCGTACCGCATGTCGCGGGCCAGCAGCTCCTCGACCATCTCCTCGATCTCGTACGCGGGCACCCGCCAGCGCCGTGAACCGCGCACCACCATCACCGGCTCCGTCGGCGGCGTCACGTGCGAACGGATCGCCCGCCGCAGCACCTCCGCCATCCGGGCGTCGCCCTTCACGACGGCGGCCCGCGCCTCGTCCGTACCCCGGACCTCGACGTTCGCCGTCACCAGATCGTCGACGGTCGCCTGCTTGACCTCCAGCTCACCGAGGGCGGGCAGCACCTGCTCGATGTAGTGGAGGAAGGACCGGTTCGGCCCGATGACCAGCGTCCCGGTGCGGGCCAGCCGGTCCCGGTGCGCGTACAGCAGATACGCGACCCGGTGCAGGCCGACGGCGGTCTTCCCGGTGCCGGGCCCGCCCTGCACGCAGACGGAGCCGCCCAGCTCGCTGCGGACGATCTCGTCCTGCTCCGGCTGGATCGTCGCGACGATGTCGCGCATCGGGCCGACGCGCGGCCGCTCGATCTCCGCCTGGAGGAGCTTGCTGGTCTGCGCGGCCTCTGCCGGGTCGGTGAGGTGCTCGTCCTCGTACGCGGTCAGCTCGCCGCCGGTGTAGCCGAAGCGGCGCCGCTGGCCGACGTCGAGCGGGTCGTTGCGGGACGCCCGGTAGAACGGCTGGGAGACCGGCGCCCGCCAGTCGATCACCATCGGGTCGCCGTCGGCGTCGTGGACGTGGCGGCGCCCGATGTAGAACTGCTCGCCCTCCGCGCCCTCGGCCTTCTCCGCGCCGACCACGTGGAGGTAGTCGAGCCGTCCGAAGAAGAGCGGGGTGTGGGCGAGGTCGGCCAGTGACTTGATGCGGTCGGTGATCTGGGCCTGGAGTACCGCGGCGTTCACCCAGTTCGCCGTGACATCGCGGATGTTCAGGGCCTGGGCGTCCTCGCGCATGGCACGCAGCGCGGCGCGCGAGGCAGCCAGATGGGCGCGTTCATGAGCCAGGGGATCGGTGGTGGTGTCGCTTTCGTGTACGTGCGCGGGCACGGTGTTGCCTCCGGCATTCAACGCAGGACGGCGGACCGCTTCCCGTCCCCGGCCGTTCACCGGGGGCGATGCGGTCCGCTCGGGGATCGATCACTGGTACGCACGAGGGCGCGCGTACGGCTGTCGGCCGGTTTCCGTCCGGTCGGCGGCGCTCCCCCGGCTGCCGGCGCGAGCCCTCGCGGGCTGCCGGTACCACGGTGCGGGAGGCGGGCAGACCGGCGATTGTATCGACGGGCCGGGCCGGGCGCGAATGAATAACCACCGGAGTACGGCCGCGGAGTGCCGGGGCGTACGGCCGAGGGGTCCGTCCCGTAGGGGACGGCATGGCACCACAGGGGTAGCCGGGGCCCCGGCACCTTCACCCTGCGGGCCGACGACGTCACCCGGCCGGCCGGAGCACCATGGAATACATGAGCACCGTCATTCTGAACCCGCGAAGGACCGGCCCCGCGCACGGCGCGACCGCGGCCACCGGTCACCACCACAGCCACCGGGCCGGGAAGGCCCTGCGCGCCGCCGGGATCTTCGTACGGGCCGCGTTCGGCGTCGCCGTCCTCGGTGAGTACGCGGAGGAGGCGGGGGTCCGCCGCAACCGCTGACCGCCCGCCCCCCCGCCCGTTCCCTCAGCTGTCGCGGTCGTCCGTCAGCAGCTCGTCCGCGTCGACGATCCGGTACGCGTAGCCCTGCTCGGCCAGGAAGCGCTGGCGGTGGGCCGCGAAGTCCTGGTCGATCGTGTCGCGGGCGACCACCGAGTAGAACCGCGCCTCGTGCCCGTCCGCCTTCGGCCGCAGCACCCGGCCGAGCCGCTGGGCCTCCTCCTGGCGCGAGCCGAACGTGCCGGACACCTGGATCGCGACGGTGGCCTCCGGCAGGTCGATGGAGAAGTTCGCCACCTTCGACACGACGAGCACGCTGATCTCGCCCTCCCGGAACGCGCCGAACAGCTTCTCGCGCTGCGCGTTGCTGGTCTCGCCCTTGATCACCGGGGCGTTCAGATGCTCACCCAGCTCGTCGAGCTGGTCGATGTACTGCCCGATGACCAGGGTCTGCTCGCCCCGGTGCTTGCGCACCAGCGCCTCTGTGACCTTCCGCTTGGTCGCGGTCGTGGCGCAGTACCGGTACTTCTCCTCGGCCTCGGCGGTCGCGTACGCGAGCCGCTCGCTGTCCGTCAGATTGACCCGTACCTCGACACAGTCGGCGGGGGCGATGTAGCCCTGCGCCTCGATCTCCTTCCACGGGGCGTCGAACCGCTTGGGCCCGATCAGCGAGAAGACGTCCGACTCGCGGCCGTCCTCCCGCACCAGCGTGGCCGTGAGCCCCAGCCGGCGCCGTGCCTGGAGATCGGCGGTGAACTTGAAGACCGGCGCGGGCAGCAGGTGCACCTCGTCGTAGATCACCAGACCCCAGTCGCGGGAGTCGAACAGCTCCAGGTGCGCGTAGACGCCCTTGCGACGGGTCGTGAGCACCTGGTACGTGGCGATGGTGACCGGCCGGATCTCCTTGCGGGTGCCGCTGTACTCGCCGATCTCCTCCTCGGTCAGCGAGGTGCGCTTCACCAGCTCGTGCTTCCACTGCCGGGCGGAGACGGTGTTGGTGACCAGGATCAGCGTGGTCGCCTTCGCCTGCGCCATCGCACCCGCGCCCACCAGCGTCTTCCCGGCACCGCAGGGCAGCACGACCACACCGGAACCGCCATGCCAGAACCCCTCGACCGCCTGCTGCTGGTAGGGCCGCAGCGCCCAGCCGTTCTCGTCCAGCTCGATCGGGTGCGCCTCGCCGTCCACGTAACCGGCGAGGTCCTCCGCGGGCCAGCCCAGCTTCAGCAGCGTCTGCTTGACCTGCCCGCGCTCCGAGGGGTGCACGGCCACGGTGTCGGGGTCGATCCGCGCGCCGACCAGCGGCTGGACCTTCTTCGACCGGAGGATCTCCTCCAGGACGGGCCGGTCGGTGGAGGTCAGCACCAGTCCGTGGACCGGGTGCTTGGAGAGCGTGAGGCGGCCGTACCGGCCCATCGTCTCCGCGATGTCGACGAGCAGCGCGTGCGGTACGGGGTAGCGGGAGTACTGCACCAGCGCGTCGACGACCTGCTCGGCGTCGTGCCCCGCGGCCCGCGCGTTCCACAGCCCGAGCGGGGTCAGCCGGTAGGTGTGGATGTGCTCGGGCGCGCGCTCCAGCTCGGCGAAGGGGGCGATCACCCGGCGGCAGGCGTCGGCCTGCTCGTGGTCGACTTCGAGGAGCAGCGTCTTGTCGCTCTGGACGATGAGGGGTCCGGTCACGCGCTTCGGCCCTTTCTACTGCGGGGTGGCCGTGGACCGGCCAAACGTCCAGTGTGCCGTACGCGGTCGCGGGATGCGGCGGGTGCGGGCGCCCCGGCCCTGACCAGCCATGCTCACGGCCCGTCAGGGGCCGGGCTCCGTGGACACCGTGTGCACATGCTCAGTAACTCCTCAAATCGCGGGACGCCTCACCGTCGCGGGCGATATACACGTTTCTCCGGTGGTACGGCGAAGGCAGGAGTAGGGCCATGGACTTGGAACTCGCGGCACTGGCCGGTCAGGCCGCTTCGACGGTGGTCAACGGAATGGCGACGACCGGGTGGGAACAGGTTCAGCGGGCGGTGGGCGAGCTGTGGCGCCGGGCGCAGCCCGGTGGGGCGGACGCGGCGGTGGGGGATCTGGACCGGATGCGCACCGAACTCCTCGCCGCCCGGCGGGACGGGGACGACGGCACAGAGGAGGAGCTCGTCTCCGAATGGAAGCAGCGCCTGCGCCGGCTGATGGCCGACCACCCGGAGCTGGTGCCCGCGATGGAGCAGCTGATCAACGAGGTGCGGGCGGCCGGCCGGCCGGAGGACTTCCGGGCCCACCGCATCACCATGAAGGCGCGGGCGTCGGGGAAGGCCCGCATCACCATGGCGGGGCGTGACGTCAACATCACCGAGCGCAGGTGACGGTTTGAGCTACTCCCGAGGGAACCCGGGCGGATTCGACGACGACGACGATTACTACGGCGGCGACGACGATGACGATTACGGCGACGGCGGTACCGGTGACACCGGCGGGACCCGGATCAACGCGCGGGCGTCCGGGCGGGGCCGGGTCACGGTCGCCGGCCGCGACATCACCAGTAGTTACTTCATCAGCGTCTCGTCGGCGGTGCTCGTCGGACTGCTGGGCCTCGCCCTGCTCCTCGGCACGTGGAAGCCGTGGGAGGGGACGTCGGTGGCCGGGAACGGGAAGCCCTCGGACGGCGTGAGCTCTCCGGTGATACCCCCACCGCGCCCGGATCCGCCGACGGGCGGCGAGACCAAGAAGCCGGACGACGACCGCACCACTCCCGCCCCGGACGACGGCCCCACCACGCCCGCTCCCTCGACCACCACCCCCGCCCCCTCTTCACCCGCCCCGCCCGACCCGGTGGACGTGGCGTTCGCGTCCGTCCGCGTCGGGACCTGCCTCAACGTGTACGACGAGGGCTGGGGCAAGCTCAGCCAGGACCGGCCGGGCGCGGTGGACTGCGGTGCCAGCTTCGCGTACTCGAAGGTGACGATGGTGACGACGTCCGCCTCCGGCTGCCCCGAGGGCGGGGGCCAGCACGGCTGGGGCCATGTGAACGACGACGGGTCCTCCATCGCGCTCTGCCTGGACCGGGTGTTCGTCGCGGGGCAGTGCTTCCCCGCGGTACTGACCAAACAGGCCGACGGCTCGGTCAAGGGCACCGGGCGGCTGTTCAGCGTCTGGGGCTGCGACCGGACACAGGTCCCGAAGGGACAGAACGCGGTCATGGGCATTACGGCGCTGGTCAGCGGCGGCAACTGCCCGCAGCGGAGCGACCGCCGGACGCTCTCCTGGTCGGTCTTCAACGGGTCGGCCAAGGTCTGCGCCGTACAGGTGCAGCACTGAGCCGTCCCGGCACCGGCCGGGGCGGCGACTACGCCGTCTGGTCGTCCGCCAGTTCCGCGACGCCCGTGATGCGGTGCAGCGGGTACGTGCGGACCTCGTCGGCCGTGTGGTCGTACGCCGTGACGTAGCCGCCCTCGACGCGGACCGGGGCGATGACGCGCTGGCTGGCGGCGCCCTCCGCGTTCACGTAGCCGATCCAGATCGCGGAGCCCGTCATCGCGGCCGCCTGGACCGTCACCAGGGTCTCGGCCGACGTCGTACGGGGCAGCGCGTCCCCGGGCGCCGCCGGGCCGGTGTCCTTGTGGACGACCGTGGCGGCCGTGTCACCGGCCCGGATCGCCCGGACCGCCGCGCCCAGCAGGGCGGGCTCCGGAAGCGGCGGGCCCTCGGGGACCGGCTCCGGGGCCGAGCGGGGCGGGGTGCGGCGGGCGCCCGCACGGGTGATCAGGACATCGCCGTCGGCGGACTCCGCGGCGGGCGCGTAGCCGAGTTCGCGCAGCCCGTCCAGGAGCGAGACCGGGTCGATCTGGGCGGCGAGGGCCGTCGGGGCCAGGCGGCGCAGCCGCAGGGTGGCCGAGCGCTTGTCGGCGAGGATCTCGTTGAGGACGGCCTCGTCGTCGCAGCGCACGTACGAGGACGCGGCGCCGATCCGCAGGTGGCCGTGGCGGCGGGCGACGTCGTCGATGAGGTAGCTCAGCGGCTGCGGAACCGGCGTACGGCTGTGCGCGGCGAGGAACGCGTGCAGGTCCGCGGCGGACTGCCCGGCGTCCAGAGCACGCCGTACGGACCCCGGCGTGAACCGGTAGACCGTCGCACCGCCCTTCGACTCGATGTCCGCGAGCGCGGCGAGCATGTCCGCCAGCGGGCGCTCCAGCGGGCCGGGTGCCACGGCGGTCAGGTCGGCCTGGAGCAGGACGTGGTCCAGGGGCTCCGGGATGAGCGGGGCGAGCCTGGCGGCGGCCGCCGCGGGTCCGGCCGTCAGCAGGGCGCGGGTCTGCGAGGCGAGGGCGCCGCGGCCGGTGATGCCGAGGAGCTCGCACTCGTTCAGCGTCCACAGGGCGATCCGGGACCGCAGGTCGGTGGTGTCCCCGGCCGAGGTGGAGGCGCCGCGCAGCGGGCGTTCCCAGCGGAGCCGGGCGAGCAGCGTCTCCGGTTCCGGGGCGGTGCCCGGCGCCAGCGCGTCGAGCAGGGCCAGCACCCGGTGGCGGATCTCGGGGGCGGCGGAGCGGTCGAGGCCAGGGCCGAGGGTGGACAGGGCGCGGCCCTTGGCGTCCTGGCCGCCCACCAGGCCCGGGGCGCGGGTGGCGGCGAGCCAGGCGGTGGCGAGCCGCACCCAGCGGTCCTCGGCCGGGAGCTCGGTCCAGTCGTCGTACGCGGGGGTCGGTGCGTACCGCTCGTCGGTCTCGCCGTCGGAGGCCAGCAGCCCGGCCGCGTAGGCGAGTTCGATCCAGAACGCGGCGACGGGCTCCGACACGTCCAGCACCGTCGCGGTCTTCTTCAGCTCGCGGACGCTGAGCCCGCCGGCCCGCAGTATGGCGGGGCCGCCGCCGTTCCAGCTCTTCAGGAGCTCCTCGACGGTGGACACCGACAGGAACGCCTGGCCGGCCGCCGCGCTGTCCACAGCCTGTGGATCGCGTTCGGCCGCGGCCGCCACGACCGGCGGCAGCGGCTCCGGCACCCGGTGGGCGCGCCCGGCCCGCAGGTGCAGGGCGGCCTCGCGCGGCAGCACCACGGTGCGGGTCGACACCGGCAGCAACAGCCCCCGGTCGCGCAGCCACTTCACGGGCGGCGTCGGATTCGGGGTCACCTCCCCGTACGGCGGGCCCCAGACCAGCCGGTCCAGCACCGACAGGGCCTCCACGGGCGCGGTGTCCAGCAGTTCGCCCATCCGGACCCGGTCGGTGAAGAGCGCGGACAGCGCGCTCACCGCGGACACCGGGTCGTAGGTGGCGGGCAGCCCGGCCGCGGTCAGGATCTCCTGGAGCCGGCCCGGCGACATACCGGCGGTGGCCTCGGAGACGGTCGGGCCGAGACCGGTGGGGGAGGGGTGCTGCGGTGAGGGCGCGAGGAGCTCCCGGGCCGTCCGCACCAGGTGCAGCCGTTCGTCCTCGCCCCAGACGAGAGCCTGTTCGCGCAGGGTGGTGAGGGCGCCGGGCAGCGCGTCCACGATGGCGGCGCCCGCGTCACCGCGAAGCTCGCCGTCGTCCCGGCCGTCGCCGGTGAGCAGCCCGAGCAGGGTGTCGTACGGAGCGGGATCGGGTGCTACCGCGAGCGCTTCCGCGGTCTGCAGGGCGAACCGGTCGAGGTGTTCCAGCGCGCGGACGACGGAGGCACGGGTGCCCGCCCGGGTCGCGAGCTGGGTGATGTCGTTCGGCACGGGGCTGAGGAGGTCGGGCCGGGCGCGCAGCAGCCCGGCCAAGGACTCGTCGTCCCGGGCGCGCAGAGCCTCGGCCAGCGTCCGCGGTGGTGTGGTCATCCCCATCCGTCCCACGGTAGTCGCTCCGGACGGGCCCGAGGGCGCTACCGTCGGTGCAGGGCGGTCAGAGGGGAACCATCGCGTGGGGATCGAGAGCGATCAGCTGGTCTACGACTACCTGAGCCGGGTCGGGGACATGGCACAGCAGCAACAGCTGTCCTCGGGCACCCGGATGAGGCTGGTCTCGGCGCTTCGGGGCGAGATCGACCGGCAGCGGGTGACGCAGGCGGCGGACACTCCGGCGGCGGTGCGCCGCATCATCGGGAAGCTCGGCACACCGGACGAACTGGTCGCCGCGGCGGCCTCGTCCGCCGACGGATCGGTGCGGCTGCCGCAGCCTTCGGAGGCGGCGCCGGGCCCCGCGAAGGCGCCCGGGGTCCCCCGGCCGCGCAGACCGAAGCTCCGCAAGGACAACCGCCGAAGCGGCCGGAAAGACAGTTCGCGCAAGGGCGCGTCGGAGCCGTCCGAGGCTCCCGCAGCTCCCCCAGCGGCACCGGCCGGCGGCGGACCGTCCTCCCCGCACCGCGCCGGCACGGACGAGCTCGGTCCGTCCGGGAGCGAGGCGGACTGGTGGCGCGTCGAACCGGGCCCCTTCGGGGAGGCCGGCGAGTTCGGCGCGGGCACGGAAGTGGCGGGGTTCCGCGGCGGGGTGGAGATCCCCGCGGTGCTGCGCCCGCCGGTCGCGGACGACGAGGACGGCGACGACGGGGAGTTCGAGGAGGACGAGTACGAGGACGGCGACGGGGAGTTCGAGGAGGCGGACGAGGAGGCGCGGGCCGCGCCCCGGCGGCGGTGGCTGCCCAAGCGGCGCCGTGTCCGGGGCGACGGGGACGGGGGCCGGGCGCCCCGTCGAGGCTTCTCGCACCCCGTCCTGCTGCTCGCCGCAGGCCTGCTGTTGGCCGGCGCGGTGATGGACTCCCCGCAGGCCCTGCTGGCTCTGGCGGGCGGCTGGGCCCTCGCGTACAGCTCCCGCAAGCTGTCCCGCGCAGAGGCGAAGTGGGTGGCGATGGGGCTGCCCGGCGTGGTCGCGGCGGGCGCTCTCGTCTGGCTGTGGGGCCGGATGGACGGCCGGTGGGGCGCGCCCATCGGGGACGGGCAGATGGGCCCCGCAATCGGCCAGACCTGGCCGTGGGTGCTGCGGGGCGCGGCCGTGGCCTCGGCGCTCTACCTGGTGTGGCGGGCGCGGGGTCCTCGGCCGGGGCGCTGAGGGACCCCCGGTCCGGGGCGCGGGGTGCGCCTTCCCGGTGGGTGGGGGGTGGTGCCCCTCCGGGGCGTCTCCTCGAAAATGGCGTGTTCACCCGGGTACGTGAGGGACCCGGGTCGTACGCCATTTCCTGCGGGGACTCCCCTGCACGTCCCCACCCCAGCATCGTGCGCGTCTGAACACCGGCGAAACGACTGTCGCAGACGCGCGACGAGTGGGTCCGGGGGCGTGCAGGGGAGTCCCCGCAGAAAATTGGCGTACTACCCGGCCCCCGCTACGTCTCCGGTCGCCACGCCAGTTTTTGAGGAGACGCCCCGGAGGGCCCCCGAACCCCCACCCACCGTGCAGGCGCACCCCGCACCCGGCGGAGCCCCCGCACCACCCAAGCCCGTCCGGCGATTGAGGACGGAACCCCGCGCCAAGGAAGGCGGCACCCGCACTGTCAGCCCGTCATCTTCGTCTGGAACTCGTCGAGGATCTGGTCGGCCGCCGTGTAGCCGATGCCCGCGATCCACAGCCGGTCGTCGACCTTGAAGACCTTCCCGTCCTTGGCGGCCTTCAGGTTTTTCCACAGCCCGCTCTTCATGGTCCGGGTCGTGCCCGCCTTGTCCGGGTCGCCGTAGGTCGAGGTGAAGACGGCGTCTGCGTCCGCGAGGTCGATCTTCTCGGGCGACACGTCGTACGAGAAGCCGTCCTTGGCCTTGTCCGTGATGGCGGGGCGGCCCATGCCGATGTCGGCGAGGATCGAGCCGATGTAGTTCTGCTTGCCGTAGATGCGGATGTCCGCGCCCTCGACGAACCGTACGAAGTTGACGTCGGTGGCCGCCGCCTTCTTCTTGCCGCCGACCGCCTCTGTCACCTTCGCGACATGGGCGTCGTACGCGGCGATGACCTTCTTCGCCTCCGCCTGCTTGCCGAGCGCCTCCGCGTGGACCTGGAAGTTGTTCTTCCAGTCCGAGCCGGTGGACTCCGTCATCACGGTCGGGGCGATCGCGCTGAGCTGCTTGTAGCGGTCGCCGTCACGGACCTTGCTGGTGAGGATCAGGTCCGGCTTCAGGGAGGCGACGGCCTCCAGGTTGGGGTTGGCGATCTCGCCGACCTCCTTGATGCCCTTCGTCCTCGCCGCCGGCAGGTAGGCGGGGAAGCCGTCCTCGGTCGCCGAGTGCGTCCCGCCGACCGGCTCCACGCCGAGGGTGAGGGCGGAGTCCAGCTCACCGGTGTCCAGGACCACCACGCGCTGGGGGTGCGCCGGGACCTTCACGTCGCCCATCGCCGTCTTGACGGTGTGCGTGCCGCTGCCCGCGGAAGAGCCGCCGTCGCTCTTGGCGCCGGAGTCGGAACCGGAGTCGGAGGAGCCGCAGGCGGAGAGTGCGAGTGCGCCGGTCAGGGCGAGTGCGCCGAGGGTGAGGCCACGGCGGCGGACGGAGGTGGCCATGGATTGCCTTTCGTAGAGGTGAGGGCGTGCGGAGTCAGGACGCGTGCGCGGGCTGCCAGGGCGCACCGGGTACGACGAGCGGCGAACCCGTCACCGGGTCCGGGACGATCACCGCGTCCAGTCCGAAGACCTCGCGGACGAGCTCGGCGGTGACGACGTCCTCGGGGCGGCCCTCCGCGACGATCCGGCCCGCCTTCATGGCGACCAGGTGGTCGGCGTACCGGGCGGCCTGGTTGAGGTCGTGGAGCACGGTCACCACGGTCCGGCCCCGGGTGCCGTCGGCCGCCGGGGCGGCGAGCCGGCGCACCAGGTCGAGGACCTCCACCTGGTGGGCGATGTCGAGGTACGTGGTCGGCTCGTCGAGCAGCAGCAGATCGGTCTCCTGGGCGAGCGCCATGGCGATCCACACCCGCTGGCGCTGCCCGCCGGACAGTTCGTCCACCGAGCGGGAGCCGAGCGCGGTGATGTCGGTGCGCTCCATGGCGTCCGTCACCGCCCGCTCGTCCTCCTGCGACCACTGCTGCCACCAGTGCTGGTGGGGCTGGCGGCCGCGGGCCACCAGGTCGGAGACGGTGATCGCCTCGGGGGCCACCGGGGTCTGCGGGAGCAGCCCGATCGACTGGGCGATCTTCTTCGTGGGGATCTTCGACAGCTCGGTGCCGTCCAGCAGCACCGCCCCGCCGCGCGGCTTGAGGAGCCGGCCGAGCGCGCGCAGCGTCGTCGATTTGCCGCAGGCGTTCGGCCCGACGATGACCGTCACCCGGCCGTCGGGGACGGCGAGGTCGAGTTCGTGGACGACGGTGCGGTCCTCGTACGCGAGGGTCAGCCCGGCCACCGTCAGCCGGCTGGTCACCGCGTCCTGCTGGGTCGTGGTCATGCGTTGCCTCCCCTGCGGCCACCGTGACCGCGGATGATCAGCCAGATCAGATACGGGGCGCCGACCGCCGCCGTCAGGACGCCCACCGGCAGTTCGGTGGGGGAGAAGAGCCTGCGGGCCAGCAGATCCGCGAAGACGACGATGACCGCGCCGAGCAGCGCGGAGCAGAACAGCGGGATCTGCGCGGTCCGGGTCATCCGGCGGGCGATCTGCGGGGCGAGCAGGGCGACGAAGTCGACCGGCCCGGCCGTCCCCGTCGCCACCGACGCCAGGATCACGCCGAGTGCGACGAGCCCGAGCCGTACCCGGCCGAGGCGCACCCCGAGCGCGGTCGCCGTGTCGTCGTCCATGGTCACGGTGCGCTGCGCGCGGGCCGCCCACAGGACGGCGGGCAGCAGCACGATCAGCGTCCAGCCGATGGGGGCGGCCTCGTCGTAGCCGCGGCCGTTGAGCGAGCCGGTCATCCAGATCTGCGCCTGCTGGGCGACGAGGTAGTCGCCCTTGGTCAGGAACAGTGTGGTGACGGACCGCAGCGCGATGGCGAAGCCGATGCCGATGAGCACGAACCGGGTGGCGTGCAGTCCGCCGCGCCACGCGAAGGCGTAGACGAGCGCGGCGGCGGCGACCCCGCCGATCACCGACAGGTAGGGCAGGACGGTGTACGAGGTGATGCCGAACGTCATCGCGCCGACCGTGAGCGCGCTCGCGCCCTGGCTGATGCCGATGATGTCCGGGCTCGCGAGGGGGTTGCGGGCGACGGTCTGGATCAGTGCGCCGGCGATCCCGAAGGCGAGGCCGACGAGCAGCCCTACGACCATGCGGGGCAGCCGCAGCGTGCCGACGACGAGTTCGTCGGCGGACGGCTTGCCCAGGATCACCTTGAGGACCTCGCCGGGCGCGACGAAGCTCTCGCCGACGCAGAGGTACGCGACGCAGACGACGGCGAGCAGGACGACGAGTGAGGCGGCGACGACCGCGGCCCGGCGGTGCAGCAGGAACCGTCCGCGTGCGCCGACCTTCAGGACGCTGTACCCGGCGGGCCGTACGACGGCCGTGGTGGCGCTCATGCGGGCACCGCCTTCCGGCGCACCAGGGTGACCAGGAACGGCACCCCGATGAGCGCCGTCATGACCCCGGCCGGGACCTCGCTCGGCGGGAAGACGATCCGGCCGATCACATCGGAGACGAGCAGCATCACGGGTCCGATCAGGGCGGCCATCGGGAGCACCCAGCGGTGGTCGCTGCCGACGATCGCGCGGGCGATGTGCGGGACGGCGAGGCCGATGAACGCGATCGGGCCGGCCGCCGCGACGCCGACGCCGGTGAGCACGGTCGCGCCGATGCCGCCGACGATCCGTACGGTCGCGATCTTCTGCCCGAGCCCCTTCGCCATGTCCTCGCCGAGCGCGAGCGCGTCGAGCCCGCGGGCGACGGAGAGCACCAGCACCGTGCCGACCAGCAGGAACGGCCAGATCTGCTGGGCGACCTGGGCCTCGCGTCCGGCGATCGAGCCGACCTGCCAGAACCGGAACTCGTCCAGCGCGGACGCCTTCGTCGTCAGTACGGCCATGGTCACAGAGACCAGCAGCGCGTTGATCGCGGCGCCGCCGAGCGCGAGTTTCACCGGGGTGGCGCCGCCGCGTCCGCTGGAGGCGATGGCGTACACCGCGACGGAGGCGATCGCCGCCCCGGCGAAGGCGAACCAGACGTACCCGGTGAGCGTGTGGATGCCCGCGTACGCGATGGCCAGCACCACCCCGACCGAGGCGCCCTGGCTGATGCCGAGGATGCCGGGGTCGGCGATGGGGTTACGGGTGATGCCCTGGAGCACCGTGCCGGCGAGGGCGAGGGCGGCGCCGACCATCAGCCCGATCAGGGTGCGGGGCACCCGCATGTTCCGGATGACCTCGGCGGCGTCGGAGTGCCCGCCGTGCAGCAGGGCGTCCAGGACGGCGGACGGGGCGATGGTGCGTGCCCCCACGGCGAGGCTGAGCAGTACGGCGAACAGCAGCGCCAGGACGGCCGCCGCCGTCATGAGAGCGCGTCTGGAGCGGCGTGGTGCGGCGGCTGGCATCGGACCCAATCGAAAAGCGAAGCAAGGTGAAGCAAAGTAAGGCTTGGCTAAGTCTAAGCACCGCCTCCGGGCGGCCGTCCGGGGGTGTACCGGGTCCCGTGCCCGCTCGGCACAATGGAAGCCATGGCATCGCACCCCCTGATGGTCGGCTTCGACCTGGACATGACGCTCATCGACTCCCGGCCCGGCATCAAGGCCTGCTACCTGGCCCTTTCCGCCGAGACGGGGGCGGTGATCGACACCGATCTCGTGGTCAGCCGGCTGGGACCGCCGCTGGAGGACGAGTTGGCCAACTGGTTCCCGGCGGCTCAGGTGCCCGCGATGGTCGGCCGTTACCGTGAGATCTATCCCACATACGCGATCGCCTCGTCACCCGCCATGCCCGGCGCGCGCGAGTCGGTCGAGGCGATCCGCGCACTGGGCGGCCGCGCGATGGTCGTCACCGCCAAGTACGAGCCGAGCGCGAAGCTCCACCTGTCCCACGTGGGGATCGAGCCCGACGTACTCACCGGCGGCCTGTGGGCCGAGGCGAAGGCGGAGGCCCTGCGCGAGCACCGGGCAGCCGTCTACGTGGGCGACCATACGGGCGACGTACGCGGCGCACGCGCCGCGGGCGCCCTGTCGGTGGGCGTGACGACGGGCCCGTGCGACGCGGACGAGCTCCGCTCGGCCGGCGCGGACGTGGTCCTGGCGTCACTGACGGAGTTCCCGGCCTGGCTGACCGCGTACGCGGCGAACGGGTACGCGGCGTAGTCGAGGGCGGGGTCCTGCCCTGGGTGCGTCAGCCGGGTACCGCGTCGGTGAGGTCCGGTCCCCGCCCGTCGACGAGGTCAGGGGCTCTGAGCCCGAGGCCCTCCGCCTGACCGTAGTACGTCGGTTCGCCGGGTTCCGGTTCGGCTCCGATTACCTGGGCGAGCTCCCGCAGCGCTGACGCGAGCCGCGGCGCGTTCGCGGCGTGGACGGCCGGGTGGGGCTCGCCCCGGAAGTCGCACGGCCCCCACACGTCGTGGTGCACGGACAGTTCCGCCGAAGGGCCGATCTCGTCCGGTGACACCATCAGTTCGACCAGGCCGTACTCGTTGTGGCGCGTTCCGCTCGCGTCGGACCACGCGCCGGATCCCAGCACGAGGATCGCGCCCATCTCCGCCTGCGGATGACCGGCCGGCCGACAGGCACGGAGGTCATCGGGCAACGCCGGATCAGCGAGCGGACGGTTGATGAGGTCCAGGCGGCTATGGATACCGAGGCCGCCCTTTCCGACCTGGAACCAGTTCCACTCAAGCGCGGAAGGCTCCAGCAGAGCGTGCTTCTGAAGTACCGCGCTCATACGCCCTGCCGTCCTGAGCGCGGACTCCAGGCCGGGCTCCACCACGTCGTCCAGGTCCCAGAACCAGGAGCCGCACTTCCTCGGGGCGCGCATCAACATCGAAATTCCATATCGCCTGCCGGAGTTGGTGTTCCTCGGATGCGAGCCGTTCATGAAGCTGCCGTGTGGCTTCCGGATCGGTCGGGAGCGAAGTCGGCTTCCGGTCTTTGCGGGTACCGGATGACACGATCTCCCCACCACGACTTCTGACAGCGGCCCCGACGCTGTCGATTGCTGCTTATTTTGCGTTTCGCATGTCAATGATGACGTCGCGCAGGTGCCCCCGGTTGATGAATCCTCAGACAGGTGGTGCCCCGCGCAGGTGGCGCAGGAGCTGTTCGAGGGTGGTCCAGCTCTCAGCGGTCTCGCCGTCGCCGAGCGGGTAGTAGAAGCCGGGCCGGACGTTCGGGCCCAGCTGTACCGGTCGTTCCTTCAAGGGCGTTCGGCTCGCGATGTCGCGTCCCGCTTCCCGGACCTCATCGGGGCCCAGCACGAAGGCGTACGGGAGCGGCGGGTGTTCGTAGTGCGGCGGGGCGCTCAGATCCCGGCGTGCCGCGCGCAGTTGGCACAGCATGGTCTGCAGCCCGTACCGGGTCACCAGTTCGTCGGCCAGCCCCGGCAGTGCCTCCAGGGCCGGCTTCTCGCCGGGGTCGTAGCCCACGGTGAGGGTGATGTCCTCCTCCACACCGTCGGGGGTGCGGATCACGCGCAGGGTGGCGACGGCGGGCCGGTCCGGGGTGCCGACGGCCACCGTCCAAGTGGGCTGTGGGGCGCGTTCCTGGGCCAGCTCGGTCAGTTGCCGCCGTGACCAGGTGAGACCGGCCGGTTCCGACGTTCCCCAGCCGGCGGGCGGGTCGCCGGTCAGCGCCTGCCAGGCGGCTTCCAGTGCGCCGCCGAGAGTGAGGTCCGCCGTGGGGCGGTGCATGGTGCGGAAGGAGACGATGAGCTGGCGTTCGCCGGTGGGCTGGACGTCCGTGAAGGCGTCCGCCACCGGGGTCTCGCCGTTCTCGGCCCGGTCGGGGGAGAAGGCGTCGTCCTGCCAGCGCAGTACCGCGCCGGTCAACCCGTCGTAGTAACCACACCGCTCGTCCTGGACCACCCAGCGCGAGGGCGTGGACTGCAACAGCAGGCGGGTGGGCAGGGAGAGGCGGCAGTGCGGCGGGGTGACGATCTGGAGGGACCTGTCACTCTCCACGGTGGCCCGCAGCGCCTCGGAGAGCCAGGACGTCATGGGGACGACGGGCCTGTCCTGGAGGATGACTGCGGCTTTGCCGGTCAGCATGTCGACGGCCGGCTGGGCGGCGGCGGGGACCGGTACGGCAGTGACTCCCGAGACATCGACCGGGCGGGCCGCGCCGATGGTGCCTGGAGCGTCGTGCGGCCAGACCCGGCCGCCGAGCAGCATGGTGAGACGGGCCGCGAAGGCTCCCGCGAGCTCTTCGGCCTCGGGGACGCCCGCGGCGGCGCGGGCCTCGACCCACCATGCCGGGCCGTCGCCGGACGGCTCGGCGCCGGGCCCAAGCAGCCGGGTCGCCTCGCCCGGTACCTGGAGCAGCAGCGGCACCTCGATCGATACGAGCGGCCGGCCCTCGGCGTCGCACAGCTGAACCACGGCGCCCTCTCCGGTGGTCCCGACCCGCAGGTCCGGGCCGCCGGCGAGCAGGCCCGCCAGGATGCTCAACACGTCCGGCATCCGCTCGGTGAGCGCGATCACGTCCTTGGTCATGTGGTGTTCCCCCTGGGTGGTGCACGGGCCGGTGTCTGTTTTCCCAGACTCGTCGTTCCGTGAGTCGCCGTCCTCGGAACGGGGACGACGGGCTCAGTGAAACCGGTCACCCGCTGCGGAATGTGTGGATTCCGGCCAACGGCTCGTGCAGGGCCCTATTGCGGGGCGCGGCGCGGAGGAATCACTTGTACCTGCCCACCTCGCGCGCCGATCCACGCCTCAAGTTCCGCACCGGCCAGCTCTCGGGACGAATCGCCATTGTTGACGGTGATCGGACCGAAAACTGTGCCTGTCAGGCCACGCAGCACGGTGTTGTCATCGACTTTGATCTCGAACATGTTCTCGTCAAGAACGGCATCGGTCAGGTCCGCCCCCCTCATATCGGTGTCGATCAGCGAAGAACCGAGGAACCTGGTTCCTCGGAAGCTCGCTCCCGATGCGTCGGCGTCGCACAGCGAAGCCCCAACCATGTCCGCCCTGTCCAGTCGCGCCGATCGAAGCACGGCCTCGTCCAGATTCGCCTTGACGAGATCCGCCTCAGTGAGATCCGCGCCGGTGAGGTCTGCCGACTGCAGGTCGGCCCGGTAGAAGGATGCGCCGACGAGCCGCACTCCCACGAGTACCGCGTCGGTGAACCACGCATTCGAGAAGTTCCCGCCCGACAGGTCGGCTCCCTGGAAGTCGCACCCCATCCCGTTGAGATCATATTCATCCGACGCGAGCCATTCATGAAGCTGCCGGACAGCTTCCGGGTCAATTGGGAGCAAAGTCGGCTTCCAATTCTTACGGGTACCAGATGACACGATCTCCCCAACCATGACTCTCGACAGCGTCCCGGACACTGTTGATTGCTCCTTGGCCATGCCGTGTCCACCCGGGCATACGTGGTCGGCTGTCGTCTCGATGCCGCCGTCCGTGGTGGCAAGTGCCGTCTGGGTCAGGCCTGGGCGCCGCCCCGGCGCACGCCGCCCAGCGGCGATCGGGCTCCTCCGTCTCTGCCTGTCAACAGGTGATCACTGACCGGACGAGGCGGGACTCGGGCCGCTCACCCGTCCCGGGGAAGCGGGTACGGGTGCTGGAAGGAGTAAACCCCTGTTTCGTCAACTCAAGCAGCGAGCAGGGTCTTGGCGCGGAGGAAGATGTCGTCGTCGTCCAACTGCACAGATTCCGCCTCGATATCGGTCACGATCCGCTGCAGAACCTTCGCCCACTCGCTGACGAATACCTGAGTACTGACCACCGAATCGCCCCGCTCGGCCAGCAGCGACTCGTAGTTCCCGAGTGTGCTGTGCCAGCGTGCCTGAATCCTCAGAGAATCGTCCGCGCGGACGATCCTCCATTCGGCCGAGAATGTGTCGGATCCCCAGAAGACCTCGGTCTCCGTGAACTGAGGCCGCTGAATCTCCTCAAGAAGGGGCACCAGGTCGTCGAGAAGGGCGGCGAGGTCATAGCCGTATGGCAGCCGGACCGGCACCAGGTTCCAGACGAGGATGGCATCCTCGGCCTCGGAGGAGTACATCTCGCCGATCGCGTCAGCCATGTCGGCGGCGGATTCGCACTTCCGGACGGCCGGGCATCCTGCCTGGATCGAGAAACTCATCTCGTTCCTATGGTGTGGTCGGGTAAACCAGCATGGTGAGACGGGCCGCGAAGGCTCCCGCGAGCTCTTCGGCCTCGGGGACGCCCGCGGCGGCGCGGGCCTCGACCCACCATGCCGGGCCGTCGCCCGACGGCTCGGCGCCGGGCCCCAGCAGCCGGGTCGCCTCGCCCGGTACCTGGAGCATCAGAGGCACCTCGATCGATACGAGCGGCCGGTCCTCGGCGTCGCACAGCTGAACCACGGCGCCCTCTCCGGTGGTCCCGACCCGGAGGTCCGGGCCGCCGGCGAGCAGGCCCGCCAGGATGCTCAACACGTCTGGCATCCGCTCGGTGAGCGCGATCACGTCCTTGGTCATGCGGTGTTCCCCCTGGGTGGTGCACGGGCCGGTGTCTGTTTTCCCAGACTCGTCGTTCCGTGAGTCGCCGTCCTCGGAACGGGAACGACCGGCTCAGTGAAACCGGTCACCCGCTGCGGAATGTGTGGATTCCGGCCAACGGCTCGTGCAGGGCCCTATTGCGGGGCGCGGCGCGGAGGAACCACTTGTACCTGCCCACCTCGCGCGCCGATCCACGCCTCAAGCTCCGCACCGGCCAGCTCTCGGGACGAATCGCCATTGATGACGGTGATCGGACCGAAAACCGTGCCTGTCAGGCCACGCAGCACGGTGTTGTCATCGACGGTGACCTTGAAGGTGTTCTGGAACAGCACTGCGTCGGTCAGGTCCGCACCCGTCATATCGACGCCGAAGAGCGAAGCCCCCATGATCCGCGTTCCGCGGAAGCTCGCTCCCGACGCGTCGACCCCTTGTAGCGAAGCCTTGACCATGTCGGCACCGTCGAGCCGCGCCGAACGGAGCACGGCCCCGTCAAGATTCGCCCTGACGAGGTCAGCGCCGGTGAGATCAGCGCCGGTCAGATCCGCTGACTGCAGGTCGGCACGGTAAAAAATCGCTCCCGTAAGCCGCACGCCTGCCAGGACCGCCTGGGTGAACCACGCCTTCGTGAAGTCGCCGCCCGAGAGGTCGGCACCCCGGAAGTCGTGCTCGATGCCGTAGAGGCTGTAGCCCTCCTCGGCATCCCATTCCTGCAACTGCCGTGTTGCCTCAGGGTCGGCCGGGTTGTTTTTCACGCGTCCATGATGACGGAAAGTCTCACTCGCAGTTAACCCGGCGGCATTGGCTGCTCCGGGGCGTCATTGAATAGGTAGTCATACATGGCTCGAAGGTAGACCTGCAGCGTTTCCCTGTCGGGGAATTCGATATCGGTCAGCCGCTCATATTCGGCCGGCCCGAAGGAGTCGTCTGACATGATCTGCTCGAACTCTGTGCGGATCAATTCAACGTAGGAATCGCTGAAGCTCAACAGGGTGGGCCTCAGGTCGCCAGTCATCTCATATCCTCGCTCGAGATCCAGATTCACTTTGAGGAAATTCTTGAAGCGTGCGTCCACTGGAGTCCCTCTTTACGGATGGCGGCCGGGAGCCGGGTTGGCGAACATGGTATGCAGGCGGTATTTCCCGTCGGGGAGCAGGCGGTACACGGGAAGGATGGTCCCTCCGTCAAAGTCCACCGGCTTGAATTCATTCAGGTTGGCCGGGTCGCGATAGTAACCCGTGAACCTTTCCTGAGATCCGGGCCCGAGTACGTCCTCGATCGACGTCTCCGTCGGCTCGTTTCCGGTGCGTGCCATTTCTTCGCGGAAATAGGCATCGGCACGCACCATGTCTTCTGCGTTGTCGAAACGCGTCGCGAATGCGCCGACTCGGTGCGAACCACCGCTCACACCGTCCACCGTTGTGCCGGTCAGTGGGTCGATGTTGTTTTCAGATTTGACCAGCCCCGGATAGCTCGAGTTCGGCCCGTACATCTTCGGTGCCCCGCTGCTGTCGCGTAGTACCGTGCCGAGCCGGTCGGTAAGTGCTTGGTCATCCGGACTGAGGTGGCGGCCTGGCGCGTGTCCCTCGCCGCCCTCCCGGTCGTCCAACTCCTTGATGCGCTCGTCGACCGCCTCGGGGTCCATCGGCTGGTCCCGCGCACCGCCTGCCAAATCGCCGGGCGCGTTGTCCTGGCTGCCGGCATCGGCGCTCTCCGGGGCGTCGTGGCCGCCACCGTCACCCTGATGAGGCACGGCGGAGCCGCCGCCCTGGTCGGCGCCGCCCGACGTGGTTGTGTCGCTATGGGAGGAGGTTCCGTGGCCCGGCGTGCCGCTGTCGGTGACTCCGTGGGTTCCGGCGCCGCCGATGCCTGGTGCGGTGTGGTTGTTGTAGGCCGTGTTGCCGCTCGTGCCGCCTGAGGGGTGGGCGGGATTGGCCGCCGAGGGGGCTTCGTGAGTGGCACCGACACCCGCCGGGTGGGAGCCGCCGCCCGGGTGAGCCGAGCCGCTGGGGCCGCTCGCCGAATTCTCCACGTGCCCGGGGCCGCCCGAGCCCTCAAGGACCTTCTCCTTGACCGGAGCGGTCTCGTGCGTACCGGTCAGGTCGTCCTTGTGCGGCTCCCGTACGGGTTCCGTGTCAGGCGCGACGTTGCCGTGTTCGTCCCGGATGACCGCGTCATCGCCGACCACGCGTGTGTTGCCGTTGTGATCGACGTATTCGAGGCCGGGTGTCGTGGGTACCTCGCCCGGGTGCGGCGCGGTGCCGGTGGGGACGTTGCGTGCCATGTCGTCGATGCCCGCCCGGCCGGCCTTGAGGCTCTCCATGAGGTCGCCGACCTTGAGCTTGGTGACGCCCGCGGCCTTGCCGAGATAGCTCATCGGGTCGACGAGCGCACCCGCCTTGCCGAGCGCGGTCACGGCCTCGGCGCCCTTCGCCAGCTTTCCCGCCTTGCCAAGCTTGAGTAACGAGCCCGAACCGATGGTCAAGCCGTTGAACAGCACCGTTCCGAAGGCCCGGGAAGGGTCCTTGTCCCACTCGTCCCACGCGACCAGCGACTTGCCGAAGTTGCGGAGGGCCGCCTTCTGCTTGTCGGTGTCGCTGTGGTCGACCGGGCCGAACATCTTGTCCATCGCCCAGTCGTACGGCGTCAGGAGGTACGCGCTGATGCCACCGAAGACATCGCCGATGCCCGACCACGTCGTCTTGAAGTTGTCCCAGTCGAAGACGTTGAACATGCTGCCCAGGCCCTTGAGCGCGCCCCAGACGCCGTCGACGAAGAACCCCTTCAGCGCACCGCCGACGTTGTCCTTCGTCCACTCCCACGCGGCCCGCAGGCCGGTGTACTCACGCTCGTCGACCGTCCCCCAAGGCGTCTCGTCGGCATCCTTGACGTCGCCTTCCTTGAAGCCGTACATGCCGGCCTTGTGCGAACCGTCGTCAACGACGAAGTGCGTACCACCCACCAGTGAAGTGATCTGGTTGGCCGCGTCGCGTTCGATGCCTTGGAAGGCCACCCACGTTGTGCCGACCTCGTCGACGAGGCGCGCGTTCTCGTCGATCTTGTCCTGGTCCTGCTGCCAGTCGTCGTCGTCCTTGTTGTCCGCGACGAACTTCGCCGCGTCTTCACGGAGCTGGTTCATCCTGGTCACCAGGGGGCGGGCGTTCGACGCGAAACCAGCCAGCGCACCACTGACCGACTCCAGCTTCTCCGCGAACGCGTCCGCTCTGTCCCGGACCGGAATCGTCGAATCGAGCAGTTCTTCCTGCTCGGGGGCGTCATAGACCGGATCCAACGCCTGGAAAGCGGTGTGGACGTCCTTGCCGGTGTCACGAATGCCGGTGGCGGTCGTCTTCAGTGACGCCGCGTGTGTCTCCAGATTCGCCAAGTTGCCCGTGAAGGTCGGTATCTTCCCCGGATCGATCACTTCTCGGGGCCCTTCAGCTCTTCCGGAGTCGGCGCCTTGGAGTACTGCTGCTGCTTGTTCTTCGCCATCTCCAGGTCGCCCTTGAGGTACTCCTCGGTGGCCAGGCGCGCCCCGGTGAGGGACTTCCCCGTCCGGACGGGAAGGAACTTCACATCGTCCAGGGTGCGCTCCTGGAACTCCTGCAACGCCTGAGCCACCGGACCGAACGCACCCCCCTCGGGAATCTCGCTCCCACCCAGAACCATCGTGCCTGCCGACGACGCGGCACCCACGACGCCGTCACCGTAAGCGGTGAACTCCGCCTCGAATCCACCAGCGGCCTCGGCGGTCTTGCTCAGTACGCCACGAACACCGTCCGGCTTGATGTCCCACCCCGTCATGCCAACCCCCGTAGGTCCCCCGGTGGATACGCTTGCCGATCGCGGCCTGTGTGACGCACGCCACCGGCAGGAAGGCTTCATCTCTATCAGGGGATTCGTTGCAGGTGCAACGCATTTCAGGTCAGATGTGCGCCGCCCCGGGAGCGCGGCGCCCCGCCGTCGTGGCCCTACCGCTGCGGTGCCCCCGCCCGTGCCGAGCGGACGACGCCCGCCGCGGCGACCAGGAAGCCGACGCCCATCAGCATGCACACCGCGTACGCGATGGACGGGAACGGTTCGGTGCCGAGGAACAGGGGGGCCATCGTGACCAGGGTCGCCAGGGCGCCGACGAAGAAGATGATCGCGCCGAGCCGGACCAGCAGGTCGCCCGCGCCAGAAGGGGAAGTACTCACCCCGTCAGAGTAGTTCTTTCAGGACACCAGTCCGGATGACCTGCCTTGACGAGGGGTACTTCACCTGTGGAGGCTTCTGCCAGCAGGGGGAGCGCGATCACTGGACGGCCTGACCTGCTGAGGCTTTGTTCCGGCATACGGGTTGAGATGGGGTGCGTGCTTTGCCGACTGGCAAGGTCAAGTGGTTCAACAGCGAGAAGGGCTTCGGCTTCCTCTCCCGCGACGACGGCAGTGACGTCTTCGTGCACTCGTCGGTGCTCCCCACCGGAGTCGACGCCCTCAAGCCCGGTCAGCGCGTCGAATTCGGCGTGGTCGCCGGGCAGCGTGGTGACCAGGCGCTTTCCGTGGCCATCCTCGACCCCACCCCGTCCGTCGCGGCCGCCCAGCGCCGCAAGCCGGACGAGCTGGCGTCGATCGTGCAGGACCTGACGACCGTGCTGGAGAACATCACGCCGATGCTGGAGCGCGGCCGCTACCCCGACAAGGCGGCCGGAGCGAAGATCGCCGGACTGCTGCGGGCGGTCGCGGACCAGCTCGACGTGTGACGTGACGTGACGTGACATGACATGACGTACGGGACCCGGTCTCAGGGACTCGACGTGTGACGTACCGGACCCGGCTCAGCAATAGGACAGCGCGTCCGGTCCGAGGGGCGGTACCAGCCCCTCGGCCGCGGCGCGGGTCAGCAGGCCGCGGATCGCCGCGTAGCCGTCCTCACCGAGGTCCGCGGTGAACTCGTTCACGTACAGGCCGATGTGCTGGTCGGCGACGGCCGGGTCCATCTCCTGGGCGTGTTCCTGGACGTACGGGCGCGAGGCCTGCGGGTCGTCCCACGCCATCCGCACCGACGCGCGCACCGACTCCGCGAGCAGCTTCAGCGTCTCCGCGCCCAGCGAGCGCTTCGCGATGATCGCGCCGAGCGGGATCGGCAGGCCGGTCGTGTCCTCCCAGTGGCGGCCCATGTCGGCCAGGTTGTGCAGACCGTAGTTCTGGTACGTGAAGCGCGCCTCGTGGATGACGAGACCGGCGTCGACCTTGCCGTCCCGTACCGCCGGCATGATCTCGTCGAATGGCATGACGACGATCTCGCCCACGCCGCCCGGCACCGCCTCCGCGGCCCAGAGCCGGAACAGCAGATACGCGGTGGAGCGCTCGCTCGGTACGGCGACGGTCTTCCCCGTCAGGTCCGTGCCCGGCTCCCGTGTCAGGACGAGCGGCCCGCAGCCCCGTCCCAGCGCGCCGCCGCACGGCAGCAGCGCGTACTCCTCCAGGACCCAGGGCAGCACCGCGTACGAGACCTTCAGGACGTCCAGCTCACCGCGCTCCGCCATGCCGTTGGTGATGTCGATGTCCGCGAAGGTGACATCGAGGGCGGGCGCGTCCGGGACCCTGCCGTGTGCCCAGGCGTCGAAGACGAACGTGTCGTTCGGGCACGGCGAGAAGGCGATGCGCAGCGGGTCAGGAGTGGTCGCGGTCATGGTGGGTCGTCCAGCCTTCCAGTACGGGTATGAGCGTGCCGAACGCGTCGGTGAGCGCGGCGAGCGCGTCCCCGATGCGCCAGGCGTCGCGGTCGCGGGGGCCGACGGCGTTCGAGACGGCTCTGATCTCCAGGACGGGCAGGCCGAGTCTGTCCGCCGCCTCCGCGACCCCGAAGCCCTCCATGGCCTCGGCGACGGCGCCGGGGTGCGCGGCGAGGAGGGCGGCGGCGCGCTCGGCGCTGCCGGTCACGGTGGAGACGGTGAGGATGTCGCCGGTCACCGCGTGGGTCGCGGCGGTCACCGCGCGGACCAGGGAGCGGGGCGGGAAGTGCCAGACCCGGCCGAAGCCGAGATCGGTGACGGGCACGAAGCCGGCGGGGGTCTCGGCGCCCAGGTCCGCCGCACCGATGCGGCCGGCCACGACGAGTGAGCCGACCGGGGCGAGGCCGGTGAAGCCGCCTCCGATGCCCGCCGAGATCACCAGGTCATAGCGGTCGGCGGCCAGGGCGAACGCGGCGGAGGCCGCCGCGGCGGCCGGTCCCGCACCGCCCGCGAGGACGTCGAGGGGGCCCGCCCGGTGGATCTCCGCGCCCGGCACCCGGCGCACCGACACCTCGGAGCCGCCCCCGGACGCACGCGTGACCGCGTCCCGTTCCACCGGGACTGCGGTCACGACGAGCACGCGCACGGGAGGGGCCTCCGAGGAAGCGTCAGGAGGGGAAGCGACAGGAGAGTGAGCGACAGGAGGGAGGGTGGGTCAGCTGGTCTTCTTGAGCTCGAAGTGCCAGATGCCCAGCAGCTCCTTGCCCTTGGTCTCCACGATGCTGACCTGCGTCTTGTCCGCGGTGGCCTCGCCGGTCTGGCTGGCGAAGAAGGCGCTGCCCGGGATGGACCGGTAGGTCTTCTTGAACGGCTCCTGCTCGGCCTGCTGGCCGTTGATGAAGAGCGTCCAGCCGTTGTCCGAGACGGACGGGTCGACACCGAAGTGGACCTTGTCGTCCATGGCGACCTTGACGGTCTTGTCGGCCTTCTTGTTGAGGCAGCCCTTGATATCGCCCTGCTTGAGGGCCTTGCCGTCGTTGTAGCAGGACGCCTCGGTGTGCACCGAGTTGTCGCCGACCGTCACGGTGGCGAGTGGCGTCGGCTTGTCGCAGGCGGAGAGGACAAGGAGTCCCGCGGACACGGCACCAAGAGCGACGCCGATTCGACGGCCCTTACCGGAGAAGAACGCAACGGTCATGGGCCGAAGGCTATCGGTCGCTCCGGCTCATGCCACGCGGGGGTGCGGCGAGCCGCGCCGCGCGGCTCCCAGCAGCCCCCGTACGGAGGCCGCCGCACCGAGCGCGAGGATGCCCGCGGCGACCGCCATGCCCAGTACGCCGTTGAGGGGCAGCGAGATCCCGATCGCGCCGCCCACCACCCACGCCATCTGGAGCAGCGTCTCGGAGCGGGCGAAGGCCGAGGTGCGCACCTCCTCCGGCACGTCGCGCTGGATCATCGCGTCCAGCGACAGCTTCGACAGGGCCTGGGTGAAGCCCGCCATGGCCGCGAGCGCGGCGACCATGACCGTGCTGAAGAAGGCCGCGGCCAGTACGGCGACGCCCAGCGCCAGGCCCAGCACGGAGGCGATGATGATCTCCGGGCCGCGGGCCCTGAGCCAGGAGCCGACCGCCGTGCCCAGCGCGTTGCCCGTCCCGGCCGCCACGCCGACGATGCCGAGCGAGATCGCGGCGCTCTGCCCGGAGAGCGGCTGCTCGCGCAGCAGGAACGCCAGGAAGAAGATCAGGAAGCCGGAGAGCGCGCGGTGCGCGGCGTTGGCCTGGAGCCCGTGCAGGACGGCCGGGCCGACCGAACGCAGCCCCGGCCGCTTCTCGCCGTTCCTCGACCCGAACCTCCTTTTCCTCCCGGTCCCGGGCGTGGCGTCCTTACGGAGTGGCTCCTTGCGGGGCGGCTCCTTGTGGAGTGGGTCCGGCCGGACGGTGCCCTCGTCGTGCGGGTGCACCAGGCGCGCCTTGCGTTCGCCCTTCGCCGAGTCCACCTTGGGCGGCAGGGTGAAGGCGAGGATCGCGCCGCCGACGAAGATCGCGGACGCGCCGTAGAGCGGCCACGGCGGGCCGATCGTCTGGAGCCCCGCCCCGATGGGAGCGGCCGCACCCGTCGCGAGGAGACCGGCGAGGGTCACCCGTGAGTTCGCCTTCACCAGCGAGAAGCGGGGTGGCAGCAGGCGCGGCACGACGGCGCTGCGCACGACTCCGTACGCCTTCGAGCAGACCAGGACGCCCAGGGCGGCCGGATACAGCTCCAGGCCGCCGGTGGCGACCGCGCCCGACATGGTGAGCGCCAGCAGCGCACGGGCCAGCATGGAGCCCGCCATCGCCGCGCGGCGGCCGTGCGGCAGACGGTCCAGGAGCGGGCCGATGACCGGGGCGAGGACGATGAACGGCGCCATGGTGACGGCGAGGTACAGCGCGACCCGGCCGCGGGCCTGGTCAGTCGGTACGGAGAAGAACACCGTGGACGCCAGTGCGACGGTGATCATCACGTCACCCGCGCCGTTCACCGCGTGCAGCTCGATCAGCTTGCCGAGACCGGATTCCCCCGCCCCGTGGGCGTGCGTCGCCTTCCGGATGCCGCGGGCGGTCCCGGTGAACGGGGAGCGCAGGGCATGACCGAGCGTCCGGCCCGTCCTGCGGAGCGGGCCGGGTCCGTCGTGCGACCTGGCAGAAGCCACTTGGTCATAGTGCCCCAGGACCAGTCGTCACGAACCGGTACGGGCGCGGGACGCGGCGCGCGACGCCCCGTCGGGTCAGTGACGGGCCAGGTCGCAGCGGGTGCGGGCCCGGCGGATACGGATGGCCGGACAGCGCCCTTTACACGGGACACGGCACCGGATACGGCGTTGTTTGGGACGGGCAGGTGGGCGGGAAGCGGCGGAGAGGGTAGCGTGCGTAGCGCGCCACCGGCGGTTGTTCTTGGCCGCGCGCCTCTCGGTGATCCCGCAGAATGGATTGCAGAAGGTGCGCCCGAGGCAGGCACAACGGGTGTGGACGTCGACGCGGCCCCCAGGTCCGCTCCGCCCGCAACCGAATGGCTGAAATCGATGGATGTGCTGGCGCGCTCGTGAGACTGGCGTAGGAGAGAAGCGAGACCTGTGAGTGCTGCGACGACGAGAAGCCGTACGGCCCGTACCCCTGTTCCCGACCGTTTGTGCGCCGAGGCCGTAGACCTCGCCCGCGCGGCGGCCGAGGAGGCAGCCGCGCCAGGGGTCGTGGGTGAGCATGTGGCCGTGGTCCCCGAGGGGGACCGGGTCGTCACGCACTACTTCGAGTGCAAGGACCCTGCCTACCGGGGCTGGCGCTGGGCGGTGACGGTCGCCAGGGCCTCCCGGGCGAAGAACGTCACGCTGGACGAAACGGTGCTGCTGCCGGGCGACGAGGCGCTGCTCGCGCCGGAGTGGGTGCCGTGGAGCGAGCGGCTGCGGCCGGGCGACATGGGGCCGGGCGACCTGCTGCCCACCGAGGCGGACGATCTCCGGCTGGAGCCCGGTTACACCGGTGACGACGAGCCGCCGCCCAACTCCCCGGTCTCCGGTGAGCTGGCCGAGCTCGTCGAGTCGGAGGACGCGGAGCTGACGACGCGCCCGGGGACCCCGCGGCGGGGTTCGATCGCGTCCGTGGCGGACGAGCTCGGGATGCGGCGTGCGCGGGTGCTGTCGCGGTACGGGCTGTACGCGGCGGCCGACCGCTGGGACGAGGGGTTCGGCGCGAAGACGCCGATGGCCCAGGCGGCTCCGGCCACCTGTGTGTCCTGCGCCTTCCTGGTGCCGCTGGCGGGTTCGCTGAAGCAGGCCTTCGGGGTGTGCGCGAACGAGTTCGGTCCGGCGGACGGGCATGTGGTGTCCCTGTCGTACGGCTGCGGTGGGCATTCGGAGGCCGCGGTGATGCCGAAGCCGCCGAAGCCGGCGCCGCACGCGCTGGACACGATGCAGGTGGACGAGTATCCGCTGCGTCCGGCGCGGGATTCCGGCTCCGTGCCGGCGGAACCGGACGAGCCGTCGGAGGACCTCGGCCACTCGTAGGCGGTGGCCGGCGCGCGGTTCCCTGCGGGCGCGGGCTGCCCCGGAGCAACGGTTCCGTCCTCAATCGCCGGACGGGCTTGATCTGGCCGGACGGGCTTCGTCTGTGCGGCCCGCTCCGGCGCAGCGCCTTGTCCTCAATCGCCGGACGGGCTTGATTTGGGCACCCCCAGCCCGTCCGGCGATTGAGGACAAGGCCCCACCCCCGGGGACCCGGTAGCTTCGGGACGCACACTTGGCGGCACGGGGACCCGTAACCGGAAGAGGGAGTCAGCGTGAGCATGAATGCGACCGAGGGGGCCGACCCGTTCGGCACCGCACGGCTGCGGCGCCGCGTGCTCGACGCCTGGGGCGCCGGCCCCGCCCGCTTCCGGGAGGACGCCAACGCCGAGGAGGACCTCGCGCTCGGCGGCTACCGCGACCGCCTCGTCGTCGAGCTCGCCCAGAACGCCGCCGACGCCGCCGCCCGCGCCCAGGCCCCCGGCCGGCTCCGGCTCACCCTGCACCCGGCGACCGCGACCGCCCCGGCGGTCCTCGCCGCCGCGAACACCGGCGCGCCGCTGGACGCTACCGGGGTGGAGTCGCTGTCCACGCTGCGGGCGTCCGCCAAGCGCGAGGGCCACGAGGGGGCCGTCGGCAGGTTCGGCGTCGGGTTCGCCGCCGTGCTCGCGGTGAGCGACGAGCCCGCCGTCATCGGCCGGCACGGCGGCGTGCGCTGGTCCCTGGCCGAGGCCCGTGACCTCGCCCGGGACGCCGCCGTCGGCAGCCCCGGGCTGGGCGACGAGTTGCGCCGCCGCGACGGACACGTACCGCTGCTCCGGCTCCCGCTGCCCGCGGAGGGCACCGCGCCGGACGGCTACGACACCGTCGTCGTGCTGCCGCTGCGCGACGGCGTCGCGGAGGACCTGGTGGGCCGGCTGCTCGCCGCCGTGGACGACGCGCTGCTGCTCACACTGAGCGGACTCGACGAGATCGTCATCGAAACCCCGGACGCCGTAAGGACGTTGAGCCGCTCCCAGCAGGGCCCGTACGTCAACGTCGACGACTCGGCGCACGGTACGAACCGCTGGCGCACCGTCGCCCGGCACGGCCCCGTGGAGCCCGCCCTGCTCGTCGGCCGCCCGCTGGAGGAACGGCTGCGCCCGCACTGGTCGGTGACCTGGGCCGTCCCGGTGGACGCGGAGGGCGCCCCGGTGCGCCCCCGTACCGCACCCGTCGTGCACGCGCCGACGCCCACCGACGAACCGCTCGGCGTCCCCGCGCTGCTCATCGCGTCGCTGCCGCTCGACACCACCCGCCGCCACCCCGCGCCGGGCCCGCTCACCGACTTCCTGGTGCAGCGCGCGGCCGACGCGTACGCCGAACTGCTCGCCGACTGGCAGCCGGTCTCCACCGCCACCATCGCGCTCGTGCCCGGACCGCTCGGCAAGGGCGAGCTGGACGGTGCGCTGCGCGCCGCGATCCTGGAGCGGCTGCCGCGCGTCGCGTTCCTGGAGCCCGCCGCGCCGCGCGACCCGGCGGCCGAGCCCGACCGCTGGGACAGCTGGGACGCCGGGACCGAGGAGGGCCGAAAGGCCACCACCGCGCTGCGGCCGCTGGAGGCCGAGGTGCTGGAGGGGGTCGGCGCCGGGACCGTCGCGGTGCTGGCGGAGGTGCTGCCCTGCCTGCTGCCCGCCGGTCTGGAGCGCCGCGTCGAGCTGCGCACGCTCGGCGTCGCCCGGGTGCCGCTGACCGAGGCCATCGACCGGCTCGCCGGTCTGGAGCGCGACCCGGTCTGGTGGCGGCGGCTCTACGACAGCCTGTCCGGCATCGACCCGGACCGGCTCTCCGGGCTGCCGGTGCCGCTCGCCGGTACGGAATCCCGGGGCGGGGACCCCGACGCCCCGGCCGTCCCCCGCACCACCATCGGCCCCCGGCAGATCCTGCTGCCGCTCCCGGACGCGCTGACCGGGCCGGTCCTGGACCGGCTCGCCCGGCTCGGGCTGAAGGTCGCCCACCCGGACGCCGCGCATCCGCTGCTGGAGAAGCTGGGCGCCCTGCCCGCCACCCCGCGCGCCGTGCTGACGACCCCGCAGGTGCGGGCCGCCGTCGCCGGTTCGCTGGACGCGGGCGAGATCTGGGACGAGGACGCGCTGGACGGCGAAGAGCTGGTGGACACCGTCCTCACGCTCGTCCGGGACGCGGACCTGGTGCCCGGCGACGAGCCCTGGCTCGGCGCGCTGGCCCTGCCCGACGAGGACGGCGAGCCCGCCCCCGCCGGTGAACTCGTGCTGCCCGGAAGCCCGTTCGCCACCGTCATGCGCGAGGGCGAACTCGCCCTGTGCGACGAGGAGCTGGCAGAGCGCTGGGGCGAGCAGCCGCTCACCGCCTGCGGGGTGCTGGCCACGTTCGCACTGGTGCGGGCCACCGATGTGGTGCTGGACCCGGACGAACTGGAGCCCCGCGACGGCGACTTCGCGGAGTCCGACGACGCCGGGCTGCTCGACGCCGTGGACGTCTGGTGCGAGGACATCCTCGACCAGCTCCCGGACACCGTGGTGCCGCCCGTCGCCACCGAGCTCGTCGCCGTCCGCGACCTCGACCTGGTCGACGACGACGCCTGGCCCCAGGCGCTCGCGATGCTGGCCCGCCCCCCGCTGCGCGACGCCCTGACCCAGCCGGTGCGGGTGCTCCTGCCGGACGGCACCACGCAGTCCGTGCGCCCGTACACCGCCTGGTGGCTGCGGGACCATCCGGTGCTGGACGGCCGCCGCCCGGCGGGCCTGCGCGCCGACGGGGGCGATCCCCGGCTGGCGGGCCTGTACGACCCCGCCGACGCCACCGGCTTCGACGACGCCCAGGTGCTGCGCGCCCTCGGGGTGCGGACCTCGGTCGCCGCCCTGCTGGACGAGCCCGGCGGTGCGGCCGAACTCCTGGGCCGGCTCGCGGACGCGGACCGCCAGGTCGGGCCCGTACAACTGCACTCCCTGTACACCGCCCTGGCCGAGCTGGACCCGGAGCAGGTCACGCTGCCGGACGAGCTCCGGGCCGTGGTCGACGGCGAGGTGCGGGTGGTCGACGCGGCGGACGCGGTGATCGCGGACGCCCCCGATCTGCTCCCGCTGACCGGGGGGCTGCCGCTGCTGCCGGTCGCCCCGGCGAACGCGGCGGAGCTGGCCGAGCTGTTCCAGGTGCGGCGGCTCGGCGAGAGCGTCGAGGCGGAGGTGACGTCCGAGGGCGAGGAGCACCGGGTCCCGGAGTCGGTGCGTGTCCTGCTGGGCCCCGGCACCCCGGACACGTACGTCGAGCACGGCGAACTGCGCGCGGGCGGCGTCGAGCTGGACTGGCGCCGCACCCCGGACGGCACCGTGCACGCCGCCACCCTGGAGGGCGTCGCGGCGGGCCTGGCCTGGGCGGCGGGCCAGTGGCCGCGCCGCTTCGAGGTCGCGGCGCTGCTGGAGGACCCGTCCCGCACCGCGGAACTGGCCCGGGACCGCTGGTTCGACTGACCGCCCCGGTCCCGGTCCCGGCTCCCGCCCAAGCCCCGCGATTTCGGGGGCCTTCGCAGAATCTTCATATTCGCAGGCAACCCTTCACATACGTCGGCTGTCTGGTCTGTTGAGCCACTCCGGCTCAACAGACCGATCGGCCCCGCCGGTGCGCCTGCGCGCCAGGGGCCCCTTTCCCACAGGGAAAAACATGCGTATGCGTACCTCTGCGACCGTCGCCGTCGGTGCTCTGGCCCTGCTGGCCCTCGCCGTACCGGCCGCCCAGGCCAACGGCCACTACGGCGACACCGCCATCACCAAGGTGACGGTCAACGGTGGCAAGAACGTGGTGGTCGGCACCAGCGCCGTCAAGAAGTTCACCGTCGCGGTGACCGGCAAGGACAACTCCGGCATCAAGGGGATGGAAATAGAGCTGGTGGGCCCCGGGTTCGGCTACCTGACGCCGGACAGCACCAAGTGCTCCGGGAGCACCTGCACCGCCACGTTCACCGTCGCTCCCAAGGTCGACCTGCCGTACTCCAACGACGTAGCCGGTACCTGGTACGTCGACGCGTGGGTGGACGCCAAGGACGGCGACTACAACTGGAAGGAAAAGGCCGGCACCTTCAAGTTCCAGCGGGCGGCCACGCAGACCGTCGACGCCGCCCCCGAGCCGGTGAAGAAGGGGAAGACCATCACGGTCACCGGCAAGCTGGCGCGGGCCAACTGGGACGACTTCAAGTACCACGGCTACACCAGCCAGTCGGTCAAGCTGCAGTTCCTCAAGAAGGGCAGCAAGACCTGGGGCACGGTGAAGACCGTCAAGACGAACAGCACCGGCACCCTGAAGACCACGGTGAAGGCCTCGGTCGACGGTTACTGGCGCTACAGCTTCGCGGGTACGACCTCCACTCCGGCCGTCAACTCCACGGGTGACTTCGTCGACGTGAAGTAGCCGGCCCGGTGGGCCGCCGCTTCCCCGCTACACCGGGAAGTGGCGGCTCACCAGGCGCCAGGCGTACTCCAGGGCGGCGGAGGCGATCACGGCGATCCCCACCGCCGTCCACGGCATCTGCGCGCCGACCAGCTTCAGCGCGAAGAAGTCCTGGAGCCAGGGCACCACGAGCACGATCAGGAACGCCGCCCCCATCGCCGCGACCAGGCAGATCCGCCACCAGGTGTAGGGGCGGGCGATGATCGCCAGGACCCACATCGAGACCAGGAACAGCGTGAGGGTGGCCGCGCTGGTCTCCGCGTCCAGCGAGCCGGGGCCGGTGTAGACGTGCCGGGCGATCAGGTACGTGGCGAAGGTGGCCGCGGCCGCGATGGTGCCGGACGGGACCGCGTACCGCATGACGCGTCGCACGAAGTGGGGGTGCGCGCGTTCCTTGTTGGGGGCCAGGGCGAGGAAGAACGCCGGGATGCCGATCGTCAGCGTCGACAGCAGGGTCAGGTGCCGGGGCAGGAACGGGTACTCGACCTGGAAGCAGACCACCAGGACGGCCAGCAGCACCGAGTAGACGGTCTTCGTCAGGAACAGGGTGGCGACCCGGGTGATGTTGCCGATGACCCGGCGGCCCTCGGCCACGACGGACGGCAGCGTCGCGAAGCTGTTGTTGAGCAGCACGATCTGGGCGACCGCGCGGGTGGCCTCCGAGCCGGAGCCCATCGAGACGCCGATGTCGGCGTCCTTGAGGGCCAGCACGTCGTTGACGCCGTCGCCCGTCATCGCGACGGTGTGGCCGCGGGACTGGAGGGCGGCGACCATCTCCCGCTTCTGCTGCGGGGTGACGCGGCCGAAGACCGTGTTCTCCTCCATGGCGGTGGCCATCGCGTCCGGGTCTGTGGGCAGCTTGCGCGCGTCCATGGTGTGCTCTGCGCCCGGCAGCCCGAGCTTCGCGGCGACGGCGCCGACCGAGACGGCGTTGTCGCCGGAGATCACCTTGGTGGCGACCCGCTGCTCTGCGAAGTAGGCGAGCGTCTCCCGGGCGTCGGGCCGCAGCCGCTGCTCCAGGACGATCAGGGCGCTCGGGTCCGCCCCGGTCGCGGTCGCCGGGTCGTCGAGCGGCCCGTCCACCCGGGCCAGCAGCAGGACGCGCAGGCCCTGCTGGTTGAGCTGTTCGATCTCGCCGAGCGCCGGGTCGTCCTCGGGCAACAGCACGTCGGGGGCGCCGAGGAGCCAGCCGGAGGGCTGCCCCTGCGCCTCCTCGAAGGCGGCGCCGCTGTACTTGCGGGCCGAGGAGAACGGCAGCGCCTGGGTGACGCGCCAGCCCTCGCCGTCCGGGACCGGGTAGGCGTCGATGATCGCCTGGAGGCTGGCGTTGGGCCGCGGGTCCGAGGCGCCGAAGGCGGCCAGTACGCGGCGCAGGTAGGGCTCGTCGGTGCCGTTCAGCGCGCGGACCTCGGTGACGTCCATACCGCCCTCCGTGAGGGTGCCGGTCTTGTCCAGGCAGACGACGTCGACCCGGGCCAGGCCCTCGATGGCGGGGAGTTCCTGGACCAGGCACTGCTTGCGGCCCAGCCGGACGACGCCGATCGCGAAGGCGACCGAGGTGAGCAGGACCAGTCCCTCCGGGATCATCGGGACGATGCCGCCGACGGTCCTGGCGATGGAGTCCTTGAAGTTGTGGTCCTTCACGACGAGCTGGCTGAGGATCAGCCCGATCGCGGTCGGGATCATCATCCAGGTGACGTACTTGAGGATGGTCGAGATGCCGCTGCGCAGCTCGGACTGGACGAGCGTGAAGCGGGAGGCCTCCTCCGCGAGCTGTGCGGCGTAGGCCTCGCGGCCGACCTTGGTCGCGGCGAAGGCGCCGCCGCCCGCGACGACGAAGCTGCCGGACATCACCGGATCGCCGGCGCGCTTGAGGACCGGGTCCGCCTCGCCGGTGAGCAGGGATTCGTCGATCTCCAGGCTGTCGGCCTCCGCGACCGTGCCGTCCACCACGACCTTGTCGCCGGGGCCGAGCTCGACGAGGTCGCCCAGGACGATCTCGGACGTGGAGATCTCGGCGGCGACCCCGTCCCGCCGCACGGTGGGTTTGGCCTCACCGATGACCGCGAGGCTGTCCAGGGTCTTCTTGGCCCGCCACTCCTGCACGATGCCGATGCCGGTGTTGGCGATGATCACGAAGCCGAAGAGGCTGTCCTGGATCGGCGCGACGAACAGCATGATCACCCAGAGCACGCCGATGATCAGGTTGAACCGGGTGAAGACGTTGGCGCGGACGATCTCGCGAACGGACCGGGACGAGCGGACCGGGACGTCGTTGACCTCGCCCCGGGCGATCCGCTCCGCGACCTCTGCCGCGGTCAGCCCGCGCCCGCCGCCGGGCGCCGGGAGCCCGACCGGGTGTACCGGGTCGAGCTCGCTGCCGGCGTCGATCATCACCGGCCGGTCGGTGCCGGAAGGCACGGAGGATCTGTTCGGCTCATCCCCGGAGGGGCCGACTGCCCGCTGAGTCATGGTTCAGACGGTACGGGTGGAACGTCCGGTTCACCCATCGGGTGGTCCGAAGATCAGACCGGGGGAGGACGGAAATCGTCCCGTGGTTGTACGGATCAGCCGGAGGCAGGCCCCTGACCAGCAGTCTCGGCCGCGGCGGCCCGCTTGAGCGCGGCGTCGCGGCCCCGTACGTACCAGATGCCGATCAGGCCGAGGGCGCCGCCGGCCAGGCACGTCCACACCCACCACAGGTGCCCGTGGTCGTCGAACCAGCCGTAGAACGGGAGCTGGACGAGGAAGAGGACGAACCAGAGGATCGTGCCGCCCGTGATGGTGGCGACGACGGGCCCCTCCAGGGGCTCGGGTGCCTCGTGTGTCGGTGTCCACTTCGCCATGCACTCAGTGTATGCGGCGCGTATATAAGAGCGGACAGGCCAGTCGGCCCAAGGGTCTACGCGCGGAGATAGCGATCTTCGCCTTATGTATTCATACTGAATCTGCTTACGGCTGTCTCGAATTAATCGTGTGAACATCCAAAGCTGACCATATTGAGCCCCTCTAGGTACGACTGAGGTCATACATGCCCCCCTCGGCCCCCGCCCCGGTCGACGCCGTGCCGCCCCCGGCTCCCCAGCCCTCCGGCGGCCTGGACCGTTTCTTCAAGATCTCCGAGCGGGGCTCTTCGGTCGCGCGTGAGGTCCGTGGCGGATTCGCCACCTTCTTCGCGATGGCGTACATCATCGTGCTGAACCCGATCATCCTGGGCAGCGCGAAGGACATGTACGGGCATCAGCTCGACAGCGGCCAGCTGGTCACCGCGACGGTGCTGGTCGCCGCGTTCTCCACGCTCCTCATGGGCGTCATCGGCAATGTGCCGATCGCGCTGGCGGCGGGCCTCGGCGTCAACACCGTCGTCGCCCTCCAGCTCGCCCCCCGGATGAGCTGGCCCGACGCGATGGGCATGGTCGTCCTCGCGGGCATCGTGGTCATGCTGCTGGTCGCGACCGGGCTGCGGGAACGCGTGATGAACGCCGTACCGACCTCGCTCCGCAAGGGCATCGCGATCGGCATCGGCCTCTTCATCCTGCTGATCGGCCTGGTCGACTCGGGCTTCGTCTCCCGCATCCCGGACGTCGCGCACACCACCGTCCCGCTGCAGCTCGGCGGCGACGGCCACCTCAACGGCTGGCCGGTCCTGGTCTTCGTGCTCGGCGCGCTGCTCACCCTCGCGCTGATCGTCCGCAAGGTGCCGGGCGCGATCCTGATCTCCATCGTCGCGATGACGGTGGTCGCGCTGATCATCGACGCGGTCGCGGACCTGCCGGGCGAGGCCTGGGGGCTGACCGTTCCGGAGTGGCCGGGCAATCCGGTCGCCTCGCCGGACTTCGGGCTGATCGGCAAGGTCAGCCTGTTCGGCGGCTTCGACAAGGTCGGTGTGCTCACCGGCGTCCTGTTCGTCTTCACCGTGCTGCTGTCCTGCTTCTTCGACGCGATGGGCACCATCCTCGGCGTCGGCGACGAGGCCAAGCTGATGGACAAGGACGGCAACTTCCCCGGCATCAACAAGGTGCTGTTCGTCGACGGCATCGCGGTCGCGGCGGGCGGCGCGGGCTCCGCCTCGGCGGGCACCTGCTTCGTGGAGTCCACGGCGGGCGTCGGCGAGGGGGCCCGCACCGGCTTCGCGAGCATCGTGACGGGTCTGCTGTTCACGGCGGCGCTGTTCCTGACACCACTGGCGACCATGGTCCCCTCGCAGGCGGCCACTCCGGCCCTGCTGGCGGTGGGCTTCCTGATCATCGCGGGCTCGGTGCGGGACATCGACTGGAGCGACTACACGCTCTCGATGCCGGCCTTCCTCGCCATGGTGATGATGCCGTTCACGTACTCGATCACCAACGGCATCGGCATCGGCTTCATCGCGTTCTGCGTGCTGCGGCTGGCCGCCGGGCGCGGTCGCTCGGTGCCGGTGGCCATGTACGTGGTCTCCGCGGTCTTCGTCTTCTACTACGCGATGCCGGCGCTCGGCCTCACGTAGCCCATTACGGGCGGACGGGCGGCCGAGGGGGTCAGGTGACCTCCTCGGCCGCCCGTCCGTCCGCTCCGTAGAACTTCTCCGTCTCGTCGACGGCCGCCTGGAAGCGTTCGTCGAAGTCATCGCGAATGAGCGTCCGGACCACGTAGTCCTGGACGCTCATTCCGCGTCTGGCGGCGTGCTGTTTGAGCCGGTCGAGCAGCTCACCGTCTATCCGCAGGCTGAGCACTGTCGATCCCATGCCAAGCAGGGTTACGTTTCCCGGGCCCGACACGCGTGACTTTCCGGAACTGACTCACTCGTTTGGGTGATCGATTGGTGATTCGGGTCTCGCGCGTGTACCACCGAGTGGTCTTTAGGGTAGGTAATGAGTTACGCTAACAAACATGCCTGACCTGATCCACGACGGCGACAGTGCCGCCGCCGTGAGCTCCCTTCGTTCCGCCGTCATGCTGCTCGGCCGGCGCCTCAAGCACCAGCGCGTCGACGAGTCGCTGAGCCCCACCGAGATGTCGGTGCTCGGCACGCTCGCCCGCTGCGGTTCGGCCACCCCCGGTGAGCTGGCCCGCAAGGAGCATGTGCAGCCGCCGTCGATGACCCGCATCGTCGCGCTGCTGGAAGCGAAGGGACTTGTCAGACTGGAACCGCACCCCGATGACCGTCGACAGAAGATGGTCAGCCAGACCGAGCAGGCCGAGGCCATGCTCGCCGAGAGCCGCAACAAGCGGAACGCCTGGCTGACCACCCTCGCCGAAGGCCTGGACGAGGACGAGTGGGAGACGCTTCGCAACGCGGCCCCCGTGCTGGAGAAGCTCGCCCACCTGTAGCGGAGCGGGCCGCGCCGGACCATCACCGGCGCACCGCCCCCACCGCCGCATCCCCGTCAGTCAGCACCATGTCCACGCCCGAGGAGGCGAACCCTTTTGAGTACGGGATCCGGAGCAGACTCCGCCCCCGCACCGACTTCCACCCACGAGAGCAAGCCCGGCGGGACCTTCTCGTCGCTGAAGATCCGTAACTACCGCCTGTTCGCAACCGGCGCCGTGATCTCCAACACCGGTACCTGGATGTCCCGCATCACGCAGGACTGGCTCGTCCTGAGCCTCACCGGGTCCGCCACCGCCGTCGGTATCACCACGGCACTGCAGTTCCTCCCCATGCTGCTCTTCGGCCTCTACGGCGGCGTCATCGCCGACCGGCTCCCGAAGCGCAAGCTCCTTCTCTTCAGCCAGGCCGCGCTGGGCCTGTGCGGTGTCGCGCTCGCGGTGCTCACGCTCTCCGGCGTGGTCCAGGTGTGGCACGTCTACCTGATCGCGTTCCTGCTCGGCATGGTCACGGTCGTGGACAACCCGGCCCGCCAGTCGTTCGTCTCCGAGATGGTCGGCCCCGCCCAGCTGCGGAACGCGGTCAGCCTGAACTCGGCGAACTTCCAGTCCGCCCGGCTCATCGGTCCCGCCGTCGCGGGTGTGCTGATCACCTCGGTCGGCAGCGGCTGGGCGTTCATGTTCAACGGCCTGTCGTTCCTCGCGCCGCTCGTCGGCCTGATGATGATGCGCACGAGCGAGCTGCACAAGGCCGTGGTCGTACCGCGCGCCAAGGGCCAGCTGCGCGAAGGGCTGCGTTACGTCTCCGGCCGCCCGGAGCTGGTCTGGCCGATCGTCCTGGTCGGCTTCGTCGGCACGTTCGGGTTCAACTTCCCGATCTGGCTGACGGCCTTCGCGGACGAGGTCTTCCACGGCGGCGCCGGGATGTACTCGTTCTTCAACATCCTGATGGCGGCCGGCTCCCTCGCCGGCGCCCTCCTCGCCGCCCGACGCCGCTCCTCGCGGCTGCGGATGCTGGTGGCGGCGGGTACGTTGTTCGGCGTGCTGGAGGTCATCGCCTCCATGTCGCCGTCCGTCTGGATGTTCTCGATTCTGCTGGTCCCGATCGGCATGATCGGTCTGACGACCAACATCAGCGCGAACACCAGCGTCCAGATGGCCGCGGACCCGGCCATGCGCGGCCGGGTGATGAGCCTGTACATGATGGTCTTCGCCGGCGGTACGCCGGTGGGCGCCCCGATCGTCGGCTGGATCAGCGACACGTACGGCGTCCGGACCGGAATGGCGGTCGGCGGCGCGTTCTCGCTGGTGGCCGCGCTCGGCGTCGGCTTCATGTTGGCCCGCGTCGGCGGCCTGCGCCTCAAGGTCGACCTGCGACCGGGCCGCCCGCACGTACGGTTCGTCCCGCGCGAGCAGCTGGCCACGGCGGCCTGAGGCTCGTCCGTCCACACACGATCACGGCCCCGACCGGGGAGACCCGGTACCGGGGCCGTATCGCGTGGGACGCACGGAGGCCGGGACACGGGGCGACGAGCGGGGCGGTTACGCTCGTCGGGTGGACCCCAAGACCCGAAACCGCATCATGGCGGCCGTGCTCGTGCTCATGTTCGTCGTCGTCGCAGCGGCGGCCGCCCTCGGCTGATGAGCCCGTGAGGACGGCCGCGCCGACGCCGGTTCCTACCAGGCGAAGTTCTCCGGCGACGGGCCCGGACCCGGGAAGATCTCGTCCAGGGCCGTCAGCACCTCGTCCGACAGTTCCAGCTCCACCGCGCGCAGCGCGGAGTCGAGCTGCTCCCGGGTGCGCGGGCCCGAGATCGGGCCGGTGACGCCGGGCCGGGTCAGCAGCCAGGCCAGACCGGCCTCGCCGGGCTCCAGGCCGTGCTTCTCCAGCAGGTCCTCGTACGCCTGGACCTGCGCCCGCACCTTCGGGTCCGCGAGCGCCTCGCCGGAGCGGCCGGAGGTGGACCGGGCGCCGCCGCCGTCGCGCTCCTTGCGGATCGCGCCGCCGAGCAGGCCGCCGTGCAGCGGCGACCACGGGATGACGCCGAGGCCGTACTCCTGGGCGGCCGGGATGACCTCCATCTCGGCCCCCCGCTCCATCAGGTTGTAGATGCACTGCTCGCTGACCAGCCCGTAGCTGCCGCGCTGCTTGGCGACCTCGTTGGCCTGCGCGATCTTGTAACCGGCGAAGTTGGACGAGCCCGCGTAGAGGATCTTGCCCTGCTGGATCAGTACGTCGATGGCCTGCCAGATCTCCTCGATCGGGGTGGACCGGTCGACGTGGTGGAACTGGTACAGGTCGATGTGGTCGGTCTGCAGCCGCTTGAGGCTGGCGTCCACGGCCCGGCGGATGTTGAGCGCCGAGAGCTTGTCGTGGTTGGGCCAGGCCTCGCCCTCTGCGGCCATGTTGCCGTAGACCTTGGTGGCGAGGACGACCTTGTCGCGGCGGCCGCCGCCCTGGGCGAACCAGGTGCCGAGGATCTCCTCGGTGCGGCCCTTGTTCTCGCCCCAGCCGTAGACGTTCGCGGTGTCGAAGAAATTGACACCCGCGTCCAGGGCGGCGTCCATGAGTGCGTGGCTGTCGCTCTCGTTGGTCTGGGGGCCGAAGTTCATCGTCCCCAGGACGAGGCGGCTGACTTTGAGTCCGGTGCGTCCGAGCTGCGTGTACTTCATGGAGCCAAGCCAACGCCTTGGAGTCCGCTCGAAGCAAGGGCGGATCTCGCGGGCCCGGCGTTCTCACCCGGTCCGCGGCGCCGCAGGTGCCATGAGCCGGCCCAGGGCCAGTGCGGTGAGGAGCCAGATGCCGCAGGCGACCGGCAGCGCGCCGGTCTCCTGAAGGGGGCTGGCGTGGGCCAGCACCGCCCAGGTGACGATGCCGTTGGTCCAGCCGCTCATCGAGATGAGCAGGGACGCGCGCGCCGGGACGCGGAACCGGGCGATGACCTGGTTGGCGATGAGCACCCCCGCGGTCAGCGCGGCGGCGCAGGCGCCGAGCGCGTACAGGAAGTACGCGGCGGTGGGTTCGTTCCCGGTGGTCGAGGAGTTGATCCCCGTCCCGGCCGCGCCGAGGGCGATCGTGAAGATGATCACCGAGCCGATCCGGTTGGAGAGGGACTTGCTCAGCGGGTCGAAGACGTTGGTGAACCCCTGGGCGCACGCCATCCCCACCAGGCAGGCGGCGACGCAGAAGATCAGTAACCCCTGCACGGTGACCGGGGTACAGAGGAGGAGCAGCACACCCGTCAGCAGCGCGGTGCCCGCACCGGCCAGCCAGGTGGTGGCGACGGTACGGGTGGCGGCAGCGCCGTAGCGCGTCGCCCGCGCGATGCGCAGCCGCTCCGGCGGGAGGGACGGTGCCGGGTAGGGGTGGACGCCCGGCTGGAACGGCGCGGTGGGCGTGGGCACGGGGGCGGAGGCCGACGGGCCGGCCGGGGGCCGGGGAGCGCCGGTGTGCGGGGCCGGGCCCAGGGCCGTGGCGGCGGCGGGGTCACCGGGGGTGCCGGGAGCGGGCGGCGCGGACGTCGGAGTCGGAGGCGGTGTTGATGTGGATCCGGATGCGAATGAGTGCGTGGGCGTGGGCACAGGTGCGGGCGTTGGTGTCGGCGGCTTCGGGGCGTCGGCCGGTACGACGGCCCCGGCGTGCCCCGCCCCCCTCCCCGTCGCGGCACGCAGCAGCGCGGCCACCTCCGCCGCGTCCTTGGGGCGCTCGTCCGGCTCCTTGGCCAGTAGTCGCAGGACCAGTGCGTCGAGCCCGGGAAGGTCCGCGAGCTCCGGCCGGCGGGCGCTCGGCGGTTCGGGGACGTTGCCGAGGTGCTGGGCCAGCACCGTCGTACCGACGCCGTTGAACGGGGGGACACCGGTGAGCAGCGTGTGGAGCAGGCAGCCGAGGGAGTACAGATCGCTACGGCTGTCCAGCTCGTCGGGCGCCCGGATCTGCTCCGGCGACATGTAGAGCGGGGTGCCGATCACGAACCCGACGGCGGTCAGGTCGGTACGGGTCATCGAGGCGGCCGGGGCCAGCATCCGGGCGATGCCGAAGTCGAGGATCTTTATCGTCCCGGCCGCCGTGAGCAGGATGTTGGCCGGCTTGATGTCGCGGTGCACGATCCCCGCCCGGTGCGCCGTCCCCAGACCCGCACAGATCTCGACGGCCCACGCGATCACCTCGGCGGGCGAGGGCAGTCCGGGACGCCGGCTCTCCAGCACGGCCCCCAGGTCGCGCCCCTGGAGGTGCTCCATGACCAGGTACAGGATGCGTTCCCCCGCCACCCGCGCCTCGCCGAAGTCGTGCAGGGTGACGATGTGCGGGCTCGACAGCCCGCCCACGACCCGGGCCTCGCGCGTGAAACGGGACGTGGAGGTGTCCTCGTCGACGCGGGGCAGGACCTTGACCGCGACTTTGCGGCCGATCCGCTCGTCCTCGGCCCGCCAGACCCGGCCCATACCGCCCGAACCGATCGGTTCGGTCAGCCGGTATCTGCCGTCGAGAATCTCATCACGCATCAGGAAGCCCCCCGCTCCACTCAGTTGCCATGCCCGCTATATGCCTGCCCAAGCGTCGTTTCCCGGCCCTTGGCCGACGGAAACGACGGAACCGCTACCGCAGCCGTCCGTGGCTGAACCGAACCCGTACCGCACTGTCCGCGGACAACCGGCCGTCAGCTCTCCGCAGACAACTGCCCCCCAGTTGTACGTCAGTTGTCCGTTGGCTGCCCGTTAGCTGCCCGTTAGCTGCTCGCGAACCGGTCCAGCGCCGCCAGTACCGCCCGGCTCGTCGCCGCCCCGCCGAGGTGTCCCGCGTCGTCGATCACGGTCAGTTCCGCGTCCGGCCACGCCTTCGTCAGCTCCCACGCGGTGATCAGCGGGCCGCCCAGGTCGAACCGGCCGTGCACCAGGACGCCCGGGATTCCCGCCAGCCGCCCGGCGTCCCGGATCAGCTGCCCCTCCTCCAGCCAGGCGCCGTGCGAGAAGTAGTGCGCGCAGATCCGTACGAGCGCCTGCTGCGCGCGTGCGGGCCGGCCGCTGTATGGGGGCGGTCCGGAGTACGCCTCCTGGGAGAGCACCACGTCCTCCCAGGCGCACCAGTCGGCGGTGGCTCGCGCCCGTACCTCCGGGTCGGGGCTCTCCGTGCGCCGGGCGTAGGCGGCGAGCACGTCGGGTGTCGCGTCGCTCGCGGCCTCCGGGACACCGGCCCGGAAGACGTCCCATGCCTCGGGGAAGATGTTGCCCACGCCCCGGTAGAGCCAGTCGATCTCGGAGCGGCGGGTCGTGGTGACGGCCGGGATCACGATCTCGCTGACCCGCTCCGGGTGCTGCTCGGCGTACGCGAGGATCAGTGTCGAGCCCCAGGAGCCGCCGTACAGCAGCCAGTTGTCGATGCCCAGGCGGACGCGCAGCCGTTCCATGTCCGCGATCAGCCGGTCCGTCGTGTTGAACCGCAGGTCTGTGGCCGGGTCGCTCGCGTGCGGGGTGGAGCGGCCGCAGCCGCGCTGGTCGAAGAGGATCACCCGGTAGCGGTCCGGGTCGAAGTACTGCCGGGGCCGCTCCGTGCACCCCGAGCCCGGTCCGCCGTGCACGACGACGGCGGGCTTGCCGGCCGGGTTGCCGCACGCCTCCCAGTAGATGAGATTGCCCTCCCCGACGTCGAGCATCCCGTGTTCGTACGGCTCGATCGGCGGGTACTTCTCGTCCGGGCGGCGGTGCATGAAGGCGTCTCCCTCGGTCCGGCGGCGTGCGAAGGGGTGCACCGCCTCGAATCCGGAATTCTCACACGGAGGTGGTTCGCGGGCCGGGGTTAGCGTAGGGACGTGAACGCGACTCCCGAGGTACTGGCCGTACTGGATGACCTGCTCGCCGGCGCCGCCCCGGAGGACCGGGGCGCCCTCTGGCAACTGGACCGGCAGGGAAGGGAGCTGGACGCCAACCTGGTGCGTCTGCCGCCGGGCGCGGAGGTCGGGGAGCACCAGGAGGACGTGCTCGACGTCCTCCTGGTGGTCCTCGCGGGCAGCGGCCTGCTCACCCCGGCGGGCGGCGGCGCCCCGCTCCCGCTGACCCCGACCACGGTCACCTGGCTTCCCCGCACCTCGCGGCGCGCGCTGGCCGCGGGCCCGGACGGTCTCGCCTACCTCACGGTCCACCGCCGCCGTCCCGGCCTGGCCATCAAGCCGGCGGTGCCCGCGCACGAGGGCGGCGAGGCGCCGTGCTCCCTGGACCGGGTGTGCCCGGAGTGCGGCCGGATGTCCCAGGAGTCGGCGCCGAAGTACTGCGGCGAGTGCGGGGAGCGCTTCCCGGAGCGCTGAACGGGCTGCTGGGGCCCGGTCCGCCCGTGCGACGATCGGGCGATGGATCGACTGAACCTTCGCCTCGCCACCGACGGCGACCTCACCGCCGTCGCCCGCCTCCGTGACGATGCCGCCCGCTGGATGCTCGGGCAGGGCATCACGGGTCAGTGGCGGCCGGGGGAGCTGACCGAGGAGCACTTCCGCCTGGCCGTGAAGCGCGGCGGCGAGGTGTGGATCGCCGAGAGCGGTGAACGGATGCTCGGGGCCTGGGAGGTGTGGTGGGAGGACGAGGCCGCCTGGGGGCCGCAGCCGCCGGTGGCCGGCTACGTGCACCGGCTGATGGTCGACCGCGAGACGGCCCCGCCCGGGACCGGCCGGCTGCTGCTGCATGCCGCGGAACGCCGGATCGCCTCCGTGGGGCGGGAGTTCGTCCGTCTGGACTGCCTGGCCGACAACGCGCGCCTGAACTCCTACTACCTGGACGAGGGTTACCGGGCCGTGGGGCGGATAGCCGGCAAGCCGCAGCCGGGCGGTGTGCCCAAGTCGTTCACGCTGCTGGAGAAGGCGGTGCGCGAGACCGTCCGGAGCCGCTGAGGCCTGACCCACGGTCACCGGCTCGTGCTCGTGCTCGTGCCCGTGCCCGCGCCCGCGCCTGCGGCCTCGTCCTCGTCCGTCGGCCTCTGCCGGTTCGCGGCCGTCAGCCGCCGATACGAGGGCGGGCTCTGTGATGCGACCTGTGATGTGGGCCATATGCACTGGACCTCAAGCGCAGTTGAGCAAGCAGGCTTGCGCGTATCGCGGGACGGCCCGAGGCGGGCCGGCCCGGAATCCGCACAGTCGAGGAGCCGGCGATGTCTGAGAACCGTGTTGTCGTGGTCACCGGTGCGACCGGCCGGCAGGGCGGTGCCGCCGCTCGTGCGCTGTTGTCCCGGGGCTGGGCGGTGCGCGCCCTGGTCCGTGACCCCGACAAGGGCGAGGCGCTGGCGCTGAAGGAGGCCGGCGCGGTTCTGTTCCGGGGCGATCTCGACGACGACGCCTCGCTGGACGTGGCCCTGGCGGGGGCGTACGGCGTGTTCAGCGTCCAGACGTTCACCGGTCCGGACGGCCTGGTCGGTGAGGTGCGCCAGGGCAAGGCGGTCGCGGAGGCGGCGGCCCGTGCCGGTGTCGCGCACTTCGTCTACAGCTCCGTCGGCGGCGCGGACCGGCCCGGCGAGGTGCGGCACTTCGCGACGAAGGGCGAGGTGGAACGGCACATCGAAGCGCTCGGTCTGCCCGCCACGATTCTGCGGCCCACCTTCTTCATCACCAACTTCGAGGGCCTGGGCCCGCAGTGGGCCCAGGGCTCGCTCGTACTCACGATGGCGGTGCTGGAGCAGACGCGGCTCCAGATGATCACCCCCGCCGACATCGGGAACATCGCGGCCGAGGCCTTCGGCGCTCCGGCCGACTACCTGGGGCGCGTCATCGAGATCGCCGGGGACGAACTGACCGGCCCGCAGATGGCCGAGGTCTTCTCCCGGGCCGCGGGCCGACCGGTGCGCTTCGACTCCCAGCCGATCGAGCAGGTCCGCGCGTTCAGCGAGGAGATGGCCGCGATGTTCGACTGGTTCAACACGGTGGGCTTCGTGGCCGACCTCGCCACCCTGCGCGACCGCCACCCCTACCTGACGACCCTGGAGGGCTGGGTGCGCGACCACTGGTCGGTGCCGGCGGAGCCCGCGTCACCGGCGCCGGGTGAGTGACCGGTCAGCCGAAGGAGATCTCGGCGAGCGGCCGTGACTCGACGCCGTCCAGCGCGGCCATCGCGGCGCCGTCGAGCTCGACCGCCCCGGTGGCGACGTTCGCCTCCAGGTGACCGATGTCCGCCGTGCCCGGGATGAGCAGCGTGTTCGGCGCGTGGTGGAGCAGCCAGGCGAGGCCGACCTGTGCGGGGGTGTGGCCGAGGGTCTCCGCGAGGGCGGTGACGGCCGGCTCCTCCGTCACCTTCGGCAGCCCGGGGAAGGCGCCGCCGAGCGGGAAGAACGGCACCCAGGCGATCTGCTCCTCGGTGCAGAGCCGCAGCATCTCCTCGTCGTCGCGCGTCACCAGGCTGTACAGGTTCTGGACGCAGACGATCCCGGCGGGCAGGGCCCGGCGCACCCCGTCCAACGTGACGGCGCTCAGGCCGATCGCGCCGATCTTGCCCTCGTCCCGCAGCGCGGTCATCTCGGCGAGCTGGTCGTCGAGGTCCACCACCTGGTCGCCCTCGGCCCGCAGCCCCGGCTGGGTGTCCAGTCGGCGCAGGTTCACCACCGGGATGCGGTCGAGGCCGAGGGAGGTGAGGTTGTCCTCGACGCTGGCCCGCAGCTGCTCGGGCCGCTGGGCGGCACGCATCGGGAAGGGGCCGTCCGGGTCGGGGTCCGCGCCGACCTTGCTGACGACCACGACGCCGTCCTCGGGGCGGAGCGCGTCGCGGATGACCCCGTTGACGAATCCGTTGCCGTAGAACTGGGCGGTGTCGACGTGATCGACGCCGAGCTCGACCACGCGGCGCAGGAGTGCGATCGCCGCGTCCCGGTCGTCACGCAGGCGCTCCAGCTGCATCGCGCCGTACCCGATGCGGGAGACGGTGAGGTCCCCGAGCGGTCCGGCGCCTCCGGCGCGCGGGGCGCCGGTGGCCGTGAGCTGCGGGGAGGGGGAGGAGGGGGCGTTGTTCGCAGTCATGGGAGATTCCGTCCTCATGAGACGATGGAGAAGCGGGGAACCGGAGGGGCCTCCGCCTAATCGACTGTAGCACTCTTATCGGAGGGGCCTCCGTTTTGACGTCCACCGACCCGGCATCCCCAAGCCCGACACCTCCCGGCCCCGGCCCCGGGAAGAAGCCGCGTACCCCCCGCGCCGACGCGCTGCGCAACCGGGACAAGCTCGTCCGGGTCGCCGGGGCGGCCTTCGCGGCGGCCGAGGGCCCGGTGTCGCTCGAAGGCATCGCCCGTGATGCCGGGGTCGGCATCGGCACGCTGTACCGCCACTTCCCGACCCGCGAGGCCCTGGTCGAGGCCGTGTACGCGGCCGAACTCGACGATGTCGCCGCCAGCGCCCCCGCCCTGCTCCGGGAGCTCCCGCCGGACGCGGCGCTCCGGGCCTGGATCGAGCGGTACGCCGCGTTCATCGCGACGAAGCGCGGCATGGCGGACACGCTCCGCGCGGGCTGGGCCTCCGGACGGATAGCCACGCCCGCCACCGGTGAGCGCGTCACCGCCGCCATCGCCACGATCCTCGCGGCTGGAGCGGAGGCCGGTGCGGAAGCCGAAGCGGAGGCCGGAGCCGAGGCCGGGGCCGGTGCGCTGCGCGCCGACGTCGAGCCGGGGGACGTCACGGTGATGCTGCTGGGGATCTTCCTCGTGAGCGCCGCCGCCCCCACCTCCGAGCAGACCGGGCGGCTGATCGACCTCGTCATGGACGCCCTGCGGCCGTATCCGCCGCGCTGACCGGCGAGGACGCCTTCAGCTCGCGTAGTAACCGGGGCGCTTGTTCCGCACCTCCGCGTTCAGCCGGGACTGGAGCGAGTCCATGAAGGCGTACGGCACGGCGCGCGGCGGGGCGCTGACCTCGTCCAGCCGGGCGCGGAGCTCGTCGGGCAGGGTGAAGTCGAGCGCGTCCAGGTTGGACCGGATCTGCCCGGCCTTGCTCGCCCCGAGGATCACCGAGCCCACGGCGGGCCGGTTGGCCACCCAGTTCAGCGCGACCTGTGCGGGGGTCCGGCCGATCTCCTGCGCCACCTTGCCCAGTTCGGTGACGATGCGCCAGTTCTGCTCGCTGCGGTTGTCCGCCATGGTCCCGGTGGTGGCGGCGACCTTGAGGCGACCTTCCGGCAGCTCTGCGGCCGTCGCGGCGTCGGCGGAGTACTTGCCGGACAGCAGGCCCTTGGCGAGCGGCCCCCAGGTCATCAGCCCCATACCCAACTCCTGTGCCAGGGAAGGGAATTCGTACTCCAGCCCGCGTTCGGCGAGCGAGTACTCCAACTGGAGCGCGACCAGTGGTTCGTAGCCGCGCCACTCGGCGAGCGTCTGCGCGCGTGCCGCGTACCAGGCCGGTACGTCGGAGAGCGCGACGTAGCGCACCTTCCCGGACGAGACCAGGTCGTCCAGTCCCCGCATGACCTCCTCGGCCGGGGTGAGCGCGTCCCACGCGTGCACGATGTACAGGTCCACGTAATCCGTACCGAGCCTGCGCAGCGAGCCCTCCAGTGAACGCAGCATCGCCTTGCGCCCGTTGCCGCCCGCGTTGGGGTCGCCCGGACGGCCCCCGAGGGTGAACTTGGTGGACAGCACGGTGCGGTCGCGGGCGCCGCGCTCCGCCAGGAGCCTGCCGACGAGCTCCTCACTGGCGCCCTGGCCATAGATGTCGGCGGTGTCGACGAAGTTGCCGCCCGCGTCGAGGTAGGCGTCCAGGATCTCCCCGGAGGTCCGGGCGTCGGAACCCCACTCGGGCTGGCCGAAGGTCATGGTGCCGAGTGCGAGCGGGCTGACCCGCAGTCCGGACCGGCCGAGCGTGTAGTAGGCGTCGAGCGTCATGTGTCCCCGTCTCTGAAGCGACTGCACGAGTGATGGCCGTAGCGGGAACGAACATAACGGCAGGCGGACATGACCAGTCAAGGGTTATCTGCAAAGCGAGTTAAGAAATAATTCCCGGTATGGCGCACACCGCCGCCGTGAGATAGATTTCCCGCCATGGACACGAGCACGGGTACGAGTGCGAGCACGGCCAGGGGTACGAGCACGGGCGTGGCCCCCTCGGAACCGTGCGAGAGCTCCGCCGTGCTCCTCGGATTCGTGAACACGACGCCCCACGGCAGCGGCCCGGTGGAACTGCTGGGCGACAGCGAGAGCCTCGCCGCCTGGCTGACCGGGGCAGGGCTGATGGCGGCCGATACGGCGGTGACCCGGGCCGACGTCGTGGCCGCGCACGAGCTGCGGGCCGCGCTCTGCACGGTCTTCCTCTCCCGCTCCGGCTGCGAGGGCAGCGCGGACCGGCTGCCGGAGGCCGAGCAGTACCTGGCGCGCATCGCGGAGCGCTATCCGCTCACCCTCAGGGTCACCGCGCAGGGCTGCCGCCCGGTGCCCGCGCAGACCGGCGTACTCGGCGCGTTCGCCGGACTCCTCGCCGCCGCGGCGGACCTGGCCGCGCGCGGCGCCTGGCTGCGGATGAAGATCTGCAAGAACCCCACCTGCTACTCGGGCTTCTACGACCGGACCCGCAACACCTCCGGTCTGTACTGCGGCACGGCGTGCGGTTCGCAGGCGGCGCAGCGCGCCTACCGCAACCGCATCAAGGACGCGTCCTGCGCACAGGCGTCCTGACGGCCTCGTGCCAGCCGCCCAAGTGTCGGGTCGGGTTCAGCGCCCAGCCCCGAGGAGCCCGCGCGCTTCCTCCCTGACGCCGGCATCCGGGTCCGAGACCAGAGCCGCGGCCAGTTCCGCGAGGTGCTCGATGTCCTCCTGCGACTGCTCACACATGTTGACGATCGCGCATTGGATCTGGTCGCCGGTTTCAGCGTCCGCCGTGGCGAGCGCGGCCAGGACCAGGCGCAGACCGGGCACGTCCCCGCGCAGGAGCAGCGCTTCCGCCGTCTCCTGGGTGACGAAGGTGTCGTGCGCGTCCAGCAGCAACCGGCTCAGAACGGCGGCCACTTCGGGTACCTCCGCGTCGGCCGCCAGCCGCCGTCCGGCGGCCGCCCGGACGGACCAGGAGTCCGAGGCGGCGTCCCGCACGCTCGCGGACCGGTCGGAGCCGGTGCGATCCGTGCGCGGTCCCGTCCCCACGTCGCTCGTCATGCCCGCACTGTACGGGCGCGCTGAAACTGATGAGGCCGTCCGCTCGTCCTGAAAGGCAGGACCGAGCGGACGGGAACACATGGTGGAGCGGGTGGACAGCGGCAGGACGCCGACGGCGACGGGGGAGGAGACAGCATCCCGGCTGCCGCCCCTCCCGGCGCGCGGGCGGGTGCTCGCCGTGCTCGCGGTGCTGACGGGCGGCCTGCTGGCGTTCCACGGGGCGGTGCCCAACTCCCCCGGACACCTGGGGAGTCTGCTGGAGGCGTTCCTGCCCTGGCTCGGCGTGGTCGTCGTCCTCCTGCTCGTACTGGCGCTGCTGCGCCGCTCCGCCACCGCCCTGCTGGCGCTGCTCCTGCCGGTCGCCGTCTGGACGTACCTCTTCGGCGGGCTGCTCGGGCCCGGGGCGCAGGCCGGTGCGCGGGGTCTGGTGGTGGTGCAGCACAACGTCAGCGACGAGAACGCCGACCCGGCGGGCACGGCACGGACCCTGGCCGGTGCCGGACCCGATCTCATCGCGCTGGAGGAGCTGGTTCCGGCCGCGCTGCCGGAGTACGAGAAGGCCCTCGCCCCGGACTACCCGTTCCACGCGGTCCGGGGCACCGTCGGGCTCTGGTCGAAGTACCCGCTCTCCGGCACCCGGCTGGTGGACATCAGGCCCGACGGGATCGAGGCGGGCTGGAACCGGGGACTGCGCACGGTCGCCCGCACCCCGCACGGTGACGTCGCGGCGTACGTCGCGCACCTGCCCTCGGTCCGCATCCGGACGAGCGGACTGGCCTCCTCCCTGCGGGACGAGAGCGCCGCGCTGCTGGGCCGCGCCCTGGCCGCCGAGAAGACCGAGAAGGTGGTCCTGATGGGAGACCTCAACGGCACGGTCGAGGACCGGGGCCTGTCCCCGCTGACCTCACGGCTGAACGTGGCCGAGCGCGGGTTCGCCTTCAGTTTCCCCGCGTCCCTGCCCATGGCCCGGATCGATCAGGTCATGGCCCGCTCGGCGACGGTCGACGCGATCCGCACCCTGCCGTCCACCGGCAGCGACCATCTGCCGGTGGCCGCACGGATCAGGCTGGACTGAACGGGCGGACTATGAGGCCGTGGTCGGCGAGCTCGGTGCGACGAGAAGCGTCTCCAGGAGCGCGATCTTCATCCGGTGTCCCCTCGGCGTGGACCGGGTGTGCCGTGCTTCAGGCCGTCGAGATCGGCGGCGGCCTGGTCGAGCAGCCGGCGCACGGCCTGCTCGGCCGTCTCGGGGTCGCGGTCGCGTACGGCATCGAGCACGGCCCGGTGTGCTGGTACAGGGTCCGCACACCCCTCGCCGCTGTGGACGAGGTGGTCGCGGACCTGCAACCCGGCCTCGATCACCACCTCCATGCACGTCAGTAGCTCGTTGTGCGCCGCCCCCAACAAGGCTCGGTGGAACGACAGGTCGGCCTCCACGGACGCCTGGGTGTCGCCGCCGGCTTCTGCCATGAGCGCCAATGCCTCGGTCAGGGCCACGAGATCGGCTTCATCGCGGCGTCGTGCAGCGAGTCGCGCGGCGGCGGGTTCCACGATGGAGCGGACCTCGCCGAGGTTCGTCAGGAAGGTGTCGTCGACCGCGCCCGCTCCCTGCCATCGGAGTAGATCGCTGTCCAGGAGATTCCAGTCCGAGCGGGGACGGACGAAGGTGCCGCGTTTCTGCCGGGAGCCGATCAGGCCTTTTGAGGCGAGTACCCGCAGCGCTTCGCGGAGCACGGTCTTGCTGACGCCGAGTTCTTGCTCCATCCGGTCCGGGTAGAGCGACGATCCCGGCTCGTGCGTACCGGTGACGATGCGCTCGCCGATGATGTCGAGAACCTGGCGGTGCAGGTTACGTGTTGGTCGGTTCACGGTCGGCCTCCCCTTCCGGCACCCCTGGCCGAAGGCCGGCGGGGCGAATCGTTGGCCTCAGTCTCGCCCACACCGTATCTAGGCATTAATTATGCAAACATCTTGACAGTAGGCTCCCTCGATCGCAGGATCATCGCCCAGGACCACGAAGAGAAGGCTCGGAGCCGCAGCAGCACACTGCCACCCACCGCGCCTTCAGATCTCCCGGAAACGGTCGGAGTGACGCCAGTGTCCGGACTGATCGAGGTACCGACCGCGCCTGCGGAACACCGCGCCAGGCAGGTACGGCTCGCCCTTCATCCGCTCCCGCGAACATCCGCCCCCTCTGGAGCCGCAATGCCCAGCACCCCCCGCCCCCGCGCAGCGGCCGTCCCTACCGACGTCAACAAGCCGATCGGCGAGGAGGGAATCTCCGTTCGGACCGGCTGCGCACTCCACATATTGTCATGAACGCGACTATTACCTTCATAGGAGATCTTCGTGCAGACCCGTTTCGTGTCGCGGGACAGCGACGTTCCACCGGTACCTGCCCCCACCAGATCACTTCCGCCCAAGAAGGGCGTTCGCAGCCGGGCGTGGATGGCGCTCCTGGCAGCGGCCGTGGGCGTCCTGCTCGCCGCACCGCTGCCCGCAGAGGCCCGGTCCGCCGAGACGGTCGTCGATGTCACGACGTTCGGCGCCGACCCGACAGGCAAGAACGACAGCGCCGCAGCCGTGGCGAAGGCGCTGCGGCAGGCGAAGACTGTGAAGGGGCCGGTGCGGGTGCTGTTCCCGCACGGGACCTACCAGATCTATCCGGAGCAGGCCGAGACGCGGGAGCTGTACCTCTCCAACACCGTCGGTGCCGACCAGAGATACCGGGACAAGCGGATCGGTATCCTCGTCGAGGACATGCATGACGTCACGATCGACGGCGGCGGTTCGCATCTGCAGTTCCACGGACTGATGACCACGTTCGCGGCCATCCGCTCCCAGAACGTGTCCGTCCGCGATTTCAGCTTCGACGTCACCGCCCCCAAGGTCGTTGATGCCGCCGTCAGCGAGACGGGTGTGTCGGACGGCCATGGGTACCGGGTGCTGAGCATCCCGCCCGGCAACGGCTTCACCGTGGCGGACAACCAGGTGACCTGGCTGGGGGAGAAGAGCCCCGCGACCGGTGAGCCGTATTGGTCCGGCGTCAACGGCATGCGCTACACACAGGTTCACGACCCGGCGGCGAAGCGCACCTGGCGCGGCGGCAATCCGCTGTTCACGAATGTCGCCTCGATGACGGACCTCGGCGGCAACAAACTGCGCATCGACTACTCGACCGGAGCAGCGCCGGCCGACCGAGGCCTCGTCTATCAGATGCGTGAGGACACCCGGGACACCGCTTCCGCGTTCTTCTGGGAGTCGAAGGATGTCGTCGTACAGGGCCTGAAGGCCCGCTACCTCCACGGATTCGGCTTCCTCGGCCAGATGAGCGAGAACATCACCCTGGAAGGCAACGAGTTCCGCACCGACCCCGCCACTGGGCGCAGCACGGCAGGTTTCGCGGACTTCGTACAGATGTCCGGCGTCAAGGGTGCGGTGAACATCAGGAACAACATCTTCGACGGCGCCCACGACGACGCGATCAACATCCACGGCACCTACGTCGAGGTCACCGGCCACCCCACGGACAAGACGCTCACCCTCGCGTACAAGCACCCCCAGACCGCCGGCTTCCCCCAGTTCCATCCCGGCAACACCGTGGAGATCGTGGACAAGCGGACCATGGCGCCGGTCCCCGGCATCACCGCCAAGGTCGTCTCGGTGGACGGGCCGACGGGCCGGGACCACGACAAGTCGCTGACCACCATGACGGTCACCTTCGACCAGGCCATCGCTGACTCGGTCACCGCCGGGAACTTCGTCGTGGAGAACACCACCTACACACCCACGGTCGACATCAGCGGCAACACCTTCGTCAACATCCCCACCCGCGGCATCCTGGTCACCACCCGCAAGCCCGTCGTCATCAAGAACAACGTGTTCGACGGCAATCAGATGGCCAGCATCTTCATCTCCTCCGACGCGTACCAGTGGTACGAGTCGGGCCCCGTCCAGGACGTCCTGATCAGCAACAACACCTTCCTGCGCCCCGTCAGCCCGGTGATCTTCATCGAGCCCACCAACCAGGTACTCGACGCCGCCGCGCCCGTGCACCGCAACATCCGCATCCAGGACAACGACTTCAGGATCGGCAACGTCCGGCTCCTCGACGCCAAGAGCGTCAGCGGCATCACCTTCGAGCGCAACGACGTCTCCCGCCTCGACCGCAACACCGCCTTCACCGCCCACGCCGACAGCACCTGCGTCGCCCCGGGTGACACCACCAACGTCCGTACGGCCACCAGCGCGGCACCTTACTCCACCGCCCTGTTCTCCTATCGCGGGTCGACGGGCGCTGTCATCAAGGACAACAACTTCGACAACGGCCTGAACCTCCGCGCCGACCTCGACTCCACCGACCCCGCACAGGTCACGACCGACGAGATCACCACTGACGGCACCGACAAGATCCTGCCGCTGCTGCCCTCGGTCACCTACACGAGCAGCAATCCGGCCGTCGCCACCGTCGACCAGAACGGCAAGGTGACGGCCAAGGCCGCAGGCTCCACCACCATCACGCCCGTCACCACCAGCCAGCACGGACCGACCAAGGGCACACCCGCCACGATCCGCGTCGACTGCCCGGTGGTGCCGGTACCGACCGGCTACCGACGGGTGACCGTCGCCGGGACCAACGACGTGATCGACGTCAGCGGTGGCAGCCTGGCGGACCACGCTCCGGCCATCCGCTGGCCGAGCGGCAACGGTTCGAACCAGCGCTTCGAGTTCAAGTCACTCGGAGACGGCTACGTGCGCATCGTCAACCAGAACAGCGGCAAGGACCTGGTCGTGAGCGACGCGTCCCGGGCTGCGGGAGCGAAGGTCATCCAGTACTCCTACGCCCCTGGCACGTACACCAACGACGAGTGGCTCCTGGAAGACGCCGGTAACGACCGGGTCCGCCTCGCCAACCGCTACAGCGGGCTCTATCTCACCGCGGGCGCCACCCAGGGCAGCCAGTTCGAACAAAGGCCTTACGACGGCGGCAACAGCCAGACGTTCACCATCTCCTAGCACACCACGAGCATGTGCTGTCCGACCTGCGAGTTTCGCGAAACGGTCGGAGTGCAGTGACCACGGAGCACTTGAGGGGCGGTCTCACGGGGCCGCCCCTCGGCTACCGAGGCTGAACTCCTGCACTGCCGCCGCCGGGCGGAGTCTGCGGAGTGCAGGGGCCGCGTCGCATCTGGCATGGTGGCCGATGTGATGATCTCAGCGGCGGCAGCCGGCGGAATGGCCCTGGTCGAACTGGGAATGGCGCTGACGCCGGGCCCGAACATGGTGTACCTGGTGTCCCGGAGCATCAGCCAGGGCCGCACGGCCGGTCTTGTCTCCCTCATCGGCACCGCGTTGGGCTTCCTGGTGTACATGACCTTGGCCAACCTTGGCCTGGCGGTGGTCTTCGTCGCCGTCCCGTGGCTGTACATCGGATTCAAGGCCGCAGGCGCGGCCTACCTCGCCTACCTCGCCTGGCAGACGCTCAAGCCGGGCGGCCGAGGCCTGTTCGAGCCGCGCGGCCTCCAGCGCGACTCGCACGGGAAGCTGCTGCGGATGGGCCTGGTCACCAACCTGCTCAACCCGAAGGTCGCCATCCTGTACCTCGCGCTCATCCCGCAGTTCATCGACCCCGAACGCGGCCACACCACGGCCCAGGGGTTCACTCTGGGCGCGATACAGATCGCGGTGGGGGTCACGGTGAACGGTCTGATCGTGCTCGCGGCCGGATCGGTCGCCGGACTGCTCAAGAGCCGTCCGCGATGGGCCGCCTGGCAACGCCGGATCACCGGCACCCTCCTCGGTGCCGTCGCGGTCGTCCTCGCCCGGGAAGTACCGGCACGCGCAAGGGCCTGAACCGGGGATCGGGCCATCGCCCCCGGTGACCGTGTCACCGGTCCGTGACAGCGGTGTTGTGGAACGACCACACCGGTAACCCCTCGTTCCACGGCCTCGTCCTAGTGATCAAGCAAGTACCGAGGAGCCGAAACCGCTTCGGCTTCGAAGACCGATCACCAAAGGGGCACCTCATGTACGGCAACCGCCGCAAGGCCTTCCTCGTCTCCGCCGTCCTCGTCGGCGGCGCCATGCTGATGACCGCGTGCCAGGACGGTGACGCGGACGCCGCGCAGGGCTCCACGTCCGCCGCCCCGGCAGGTCACACGGACACGGCCACGGGCGGCGACCAGGGCAGCGACCGGAGCGGCGGGAAGGACACGGACACGGCCTCGGGGAGCGGTACCCGCGGGCAGAACACGGCCTCCGTCTCCGACTCCGGGTCCGGCTCCGGCTCCGGCTCCAGCGACAGCGGCAAGGTCGCCAAGTGCCGTACCGACGGGCTGAAGATCACCGCAACGGACAACACCATCGACGGCGATCCCGACCTCACCGTCGTGGTCGCGATGAAGAACACCGGCGCGGAGTGCGCGATGTCCGGGTACGCGGGCGTCGACCTGAAGACCAACGCGGGCCCGCTGTCCGCGACGCGCACCGGGCAGGAGCCCGTCTCCTTCACCCTCAAGACCGGGGAGTCCACGTTCTTCCCCATCAACTACCCGGCCAACGACACGGGCGGCTCCGGTATCCGGATCACCGGCCTGCTGGTGACTCCGCCGAACGAGACGAAGACGGCTGCCGTCCAGTGGCCCGGCGCCGCCTCGCTCCCCATCTCGGAGAACGGTTCCACCCCCGTGAAGATCGGCCCCCTCGGCAGTGCGGGCCAGGGCGGAGCCCAGTGACAGCCGCCTACTTGCGGGCGGGGAACGCCTCGTCGAGCGTGGGCAGCGAGAGGTGGTCGGTCGTCAACGCGTCCAGGACGTCGTCGATGCGCAGATAGCGGCCTTGATGGACCGCCGGTGTGACCTTGCCGATCGTGCCGGCTTCCTTGATGCGGAAGACGGTCCACGGCCGGGGGAAGGCGCCCCCGTCCAGGGGCTCGCCGTTCCGCAGGATCTGACGCGTCTGCGCGGACGCGGTCCGCGTCCCGTCGATCTCCTGGTTGACGGTCTCCACCGCATCGACACCGAAGACCAGACCCGTACCGCCCGGCCGGTACATCACGAGCATCTTGGGGCGGGCCAGCCCGACGTGCTTGCTGTCCAGCGGGCATACGTACGCGCTGTACGCGGCGAGATCGTCCATGGCCTGCTTGCTCGCGGGCACGACCACCGCGTGCTCCTGGAGGGAACGGAACCAGTCGAGCGCGGCTTCCTCCGCCCAGACGAACTTGTTGCGATTGCGGGCCACCGGATCAGCGGCCAGCCCCCTGGACGCCATGAGTTCGATATTGCGCGGCGGCCGCCCCACCAGGGCGCCGAAGTCGGCCCGTGTGATGACCTCGGGCAGATCGTCGAACCAGGACATTGCGCTATGCCTCCGTGTACTTGAGGAAGTCCGACCAGGCGGCGGGGGAGATGCGGAGGGACGGGATGGTCAGATCCTTGGAATCGCGTACGTGAACGCCGTGGGAGGTAGTAGCCACCTCTATGCAGTTGCCGCTCTCCGAGCCGCTGTAGCTGCTCCGAACCCAGTCGAGTTTGCTGTTCATAGATCCTCTAATACCTGTTCGATCAGCTGCTGGGACTCTTCGGCGTTGAGCGCCTGTGTCCGCAGAATGCCATATCGACCGAACAGCGTACCGAGCTGCGGTTCTTCCCGAACCAGGTAGTTGGTGCCCTGGACTTCCAGGTAGGCCAGCCGACGTCGGGCGTCGGTTTCCAGCAGGACGAAGGAACCACTCAGACCAGCATGGGATTCTCGCTGAGGCGACATCACTTGCAGGTGCACGTGGCGCAGTCGGCTGATGTCGAGGATGTGTTGAACCTGCTTTCGGTGCACCTCCCGCCCTCCAATGGGGCGCGTGAGCACGCTGAGTTCCAGGATGAAGCTGATGTCGGGCGGCGGGACGCGGGTCAGGAGTTGCTGACGTGCCATACGGGCCGCGATCCGGCCTTCGATCTCTTCATCGTCGAGGGTTGGGTAGCCACCGTTGAAGATGGCGCGGGCATAGGCCTCTGTTTGCAGCATGCCCGGCATGACATGAGTCTCGTACTCGTACCTTGTCCTGGCCTTGAGCTCTTCCTCGGCGAACGGCTCGAACCAGGAAGCCAGGTGGCTGAACGTGAGCTTGACGGCTGCGGCTGTCAGGGCGCCTTCCGCACCGAGCGCAGCGTCGGCCTGCAGTGTGAAGTCCCCTTTCGGCGGGCGCTCCCCGCGCTCCACCATCGCCACCTGCGACTTGGAGAAGCCGATCCTCAGCCCTAACCCCTCCTGAGAGAGCCCAGCCCGCTCGCGGTAGTGCCGCAACAGTGCGCCGAACATCTCCGCGTTGCTGCCCCCGCCACTACTGGTGTGCACAGCCCACCCCCAAAGTGCACAGCAGTGCACAGACGCCTTGTGTCCCTGGTCACCGTACGTGCGGGCGCCGACGCTTTCCGTATGGAACCGAAAACTTCACCTGACCTGATGCCCGCCTGGATTCCCGCGAGCGGGCACGCCCTGCGCCATGCCGGGATCTACTTCGACGCCGTACGGATCGTCGGCTACCTGGGTGAGCAAGTGGCGTACGAGATCATGCAGTTCACCGGATTTCAGGCGGGGCCCATCATCAGGTCTCGGATCGGGGAGCGGAGCATGTTCTTTCTGCTGCCGCCCGGCACTGCTCGCAGCCACCGGTGGCCCGTCGGGTCCGAGGCGTTGGTGCGGGAGGGGGCGGCGTTCGTCGGGGTGCCCGCGCTGGAGGGGCTGACGTATCCGCTGGACTGGCGTTCGCTGCCCACCGCCGAAGTCCCGTTCGTGGATACGGAACTGCTGTTCGAGCTGCTCAACGGTGTGGTGGAGGCGGAGAATTGTGAGGTAACGTGACCGCGTCATTACGCTCCGTGCGCATCCGCGCATGGGGCGGCCCCCGGTGGTGCTACCAACACCTGTCCGAGGGCCTTCACCCGCGATGGTCTAGAGGCCCACCGAGAATGCTTTTTCATGCTATCCCGCCGTCCTACGGCTATGTGAAGGCGTCCCATGACGTCATCCGGCATCCGCGCCTCGGCAGCGATGCGAAGGTCTTGATCACCTACGTGCAGGGGCTGCCCCCGGGGCGGGCCGAGCGGGCGTTGAGCGATCACGCCAAGTGGATCGGGATCAAGGGGCGTGCGTACCAGAAGGCCAAGGCACAGCTCAAGGAAGACGGGTTCGTGCACGAGTGGCGGCGGCAGAACGACGGAGGGCTGTGGGTGACCGATCAACTCGTCAGCAACGTGTCGCTCTCCGACGAGGAGGCCCGCAGGTTCCGGGACGCGAGAACGGAATCACCGCAGGTGGGACCGAGTGGTCACTATCCGGCGGTCGGTTATCCGGGTACTCGGTCGGCCGGTGGTTACCTACCGGTGGACGAAGAACGTGAGAAGAACTCAACCCACCCACCCTCCGAAGCGGTTCGGGATTCGGTCATGTCCGTGAAGAGCGAACCTGCGAGCGAACCCGATACCGAAGCAGCCGCCCCGGCGCGCGACGCCGAGGTCGTCGAGGCCGAAGGCGTACTGCTCTCCCTGCGGCATGCCAACCCCCAGCTCCACCTGGGGGTCCGTGAGGCCCGGGGCCTGGCCGAGGCGGCTGCCGACTGGCTGCGGCGCGGGGTGAAGGCGGCGGAGCTGCGGCTGGCGCTGGTCAGCGAGTTGCCTGCGGGCGGGGTGCGGTCGGCCGTGGGGTTCCTGCGGTACCGGCTGCTGCAGAAGCTTCCGGAGCCGGTGTGCGCGCAGGCCGCCGCACCCGTCTCCGTACCGTCCCCGGCCCGGCCGCCCGTCCCCTGCGAGGGGTCGAGGCACGAGCACATGTTCCGGCCCAAGGGCGACGAGACGGTCTGCCCGCCGTGCGCCCAGGACGCCGCGTGGCGGGCGCACGTGGCCAAGTGGCCCGCCTACGAGCCCGTTCAGGGCGATGACTTCGAGGCGCCCGAACCGTTGCCCTGGCGGGAGCGGGTCGCGGCCGTCCTCGCGCAGGACGCGTCCGGCGGTGCCGGCTGAGGTGTACGGCCGTTTGCTGGTGTGGCGGTTCCACCGCTGGCGCGGTGGAACGGGGAGAGTGGGCCCAGGGGCCTGGACGGACTGAGGAGGACCGGTGGTGGACGCCATGGTTGACCGATGGGACGGAGTTCGGGCGACGAGGGACCCGGTGCGGTGCCGTGAGCAACTGATGGCGGCCGGACGGACCTTGTTCGCCGTGTACGGGTACGCCCGTACCTCTGTCGAGGATCTCTGCGTCGCGGCGCACGTACAACTGCGTGATTTTTACCGCGAGTTCGAATCACGTGAGGCGCTGCTCTTCGACCTGTACGACGAGGTGGCGATCGGCGGGATGCGTGCGACCGAGCTGGAGCTCGCGTCCGAGGGCATCGAGACCTGTTCGACGCAGGAACGGATCCGCAGGCTCTTCGACGCCTATGTGCGGGTCGTCACCCGGGACCCGCAGGCGGCGAGGGTGGCGTTCGTCGAGGTGCTCGGGGTGAGCCGGGCGATGGACGAACACCTCGCGATGTGGCGGTCGGTCTGGGTCGAGTTCCTGACCCGCGAGGCCGAGCGGGCCGCAGAGCGGGGCCATGGGACGGACGGTGATCTCACGGTCGTCGTGCAGGTGCTGACGCACTCCGTGGACGAGCTCCTCGCCCACCACGGACGCCGCCCGCGCCAGGTGCCCCGGGACTGGCTGACCAGCGAGCTGACCCGGATGTCGCTGGCCATGATGGGCCTGGCGCCGCTCCCGGCGCCTCTGCCTGACCGGACCGCCTGACAAAGCCGGTTGCCGGATCGGCAAGCGGAGGCATCATGGAGGAATGGCAGCACACGAGCACCACGGCGTGGGAGACGGCGGAACGGCGGACGGCGCGGCGGATGACGACGAGTTCTCGTCCGTCCTGACGGGCGTCGGGCCCCGGCTGCGCGCCCTGCGGACGGAGCGCGGCACGACGCTGGCCCAGCTGAGCGAGACCACCGGGATCTCGCTCAGCACGCTGTCGAGGCTGGAGTCCGGCGGCCGCAAGCCGACCCTGGAGCTGCTGCTTCCGTTGGCGAAGGCGTACGGGGTGCAGCTGGACGAGCTCGTCGGAGCGCCGGACACCGGTGATCCGAGGGTCACGTTCCGCCCGTTCAACCGGCACGGCATGACGTTCGTGCCGCTGACCCGGCACATCGGCGGGGTGAACGCCTACAAGCAGGTCATGCCCGGACTGACGGGCCCGCCCGGGCCGGTCGAGCAGCGGGTGCACGAGGGGTACGAGTGGCTGTACGTGCTCTCGGGACGGCTGCGGCTGGTGCTGGGCGAGCACGACCTGGTGCTGAAGGCGGGCGAGGTGGCGGAGTTCGACACGCGTACCCCGCACTGGTGGGGGAACGTCGGGCCGGAACCGGTGGAGTTCCTCAGCCTGTTCGGACCGCAGGGGGAGCGGATGCACGTACGGGCGAAGCCCAGGGGGAGCGGCGGCGGTGCCGATGGCGCGCGCGCGTGAGCGCGTGAGGCCGAGGGCGACAGCCCCCGGCGCACGGCTGCGCCACGTCTAGGACTTCGAGACCTTGGGGTCGACTGTCTGGTCGGCGGGCGGCGTCTTGGCGTCGACCTTCTTTCCGTAGTCGGTGAGAGTGACCTCTCCCGGCTGTTTTCCGCCCTCTGTGACCGACTTCAGGATGTAGGGCTTTCCCTCGGCGGCGACGTATGTGGTGATCTTCTCGCCCCCCGGCTGCTTCTTCTCCAGGGCCACCGCCTTCATTCCGTCGACTTCGCCGGTGTCGCCCTTGGTCATGCCTTTTCGTTCGGACTTGTCGCTGTCCATCGACGCGAGGAATGCCTGCTTGTCGCACATTCCCTCGATGCCGGCCTGCCCGGGCTGGGACTTCACCCACTTGCCCTGGACCTTGGGGATCGTCTTCTCCGCGCCGGGCTGCCCCTTCAGCGCGTTCTGCCAGAACTTCTCGTCGCCCCGCACATACGCTGCCTGGCCCACCTGGATCACGTCGGCCTTGGCGCCCTGGCCGGTCATCGTGCCCGTACAGCGGTCCTGATCGTCCACCTGGAAGTCGACGCGGATCTCGTTGCCGCCCGGCTGCCGGACATTGCCCTTGACCCGGACCGACGGCGCATCGCGCGTCGCCTTCACCGCGTCCGCCGCGATCTCGTCCGCACTCTTCCCGTCGAACGCTTTCTCCGAACCCTTGCCCGCATTCTTGTCCGAGCCCTTGTCCGAGTCATTTCCGCACCCCGCGAGCACCGTGACACCCAGGCATACGGAGACCGCCGCGACTAAAGCCTTCTGCGCCTTCATCAACTGGCCCTTTCCCTAAAGGATCCGTGAGGATTTACAAAGACCCACCTGCCCCGAAAAATCGGAGAAACCCTGAGGCGGACGGAGATGAACCGGATGGGCGGCTTCCGCGTGGCACGGCGGCTTCCGCGTGGCATGGACGGGGAGGGGAAATCGGAATCGCCGGGTGATGAGCTCGTGCGATGCCGTTGGGCGGCCTCTATGGACGAGCGGCCTGAGCGGTCGTCCTGGCCCGGTCGGGCTGGGCGGCACCGCCCAGCTGCGAGGGCACGGGTGCCGCAGCGATTCCCCGGTAGACCCCGCCCAGCCCCCACGCCTGGTGCATCGCGTCGGCGTAGGCGGCCGCGAGCCGGTGCTCGCCGGACGGGCCGGGATGCGTGCCGTCGTAGGTGTCCGCGTGGATGTCGTACCCCGGCGGCCGGGAGGCCAGCAGGAGCGGGGACGACGGCTCGTCGAGGTCGGCCACGGCCTTGGCGAGGAGTTCGTTGAAGCGGGCGCACTCGGCGGCGAAGGGGGCGTCGGACTCGGCCCGGATGTTCGGTATGACGGGCAGCAGCACGCACCTGATGTGCGGGTTCGCGGTGCGGGCCGCGGTGAGGAAGGCGCGGGCGTTGCGGGCGGTCTGCTCGCTGTCCGTGTAGAAACCGAGGTCTATCAGGCCGAGCGAGACGAGCAGGATGTCCGCGCGGTGTGCGGTGACCGTGTCCGCGATCACCGGGGCCATGTGCAGCCAGCCCTCGCCCCAGCCGGCCAGGTGCGCGCGGGCCCCGGCGGGGAAGGCGGGGGCGCCGTACGCGTGGGAGACCGGGGTGCCCGTGCCGGTGTCGTACAGCTCGGTGCGGGGGCCGACGATCGCGTACGGGGCGTCGAAGGAGGCTTCGAGGTGCTGCCACATGCGGTAGCGCCAGGTGAAGTCGCCGGCGCGCCCGATGGTCATGGAATCGCCGACGAACATGAAACGCATGGCGTCATCATGGCCGATCATGGCTTCGGCCTGCGACGTGACGATGGACACTTGTGCCATGCGCTCGTATCGACTGACTGCCTTCGGCGCCGCCGCGCTCCTTTCCCTCGCGGCGGCGGTGCCCGCCGTGGCCGACGGCGGCGGGGCCGACCGCAGCTTCACGATCAAGGACCCGAGGATCACCGAGTCCAGCGGACTGGCCGCCAGCCGCGCCCATCCGGGGATCTACTGGACGCACAACGACAGCGACGACGGGCCGTACGTCTACGCCGTCGACTCCCGGACCGGGAAGACCGTCGCGACGATCACCATGAAGGGCGTCGGTGAGCCGCGCGACGTGGAGGCGATCTCGCTCGGACCGGACGGGAATCTGTACGTCGGTGACATCGGGGACAACCTCAACGGCAGCTGGGACCACGTCTGGATCTACCGCTTCCCCGAGCCGAAGGTGCTGCGGGACGCGACGGTCCGCGCGACGCAGTTCGACGTGAAGTACGCGGACGGGCCGCGCAACGCGGAGGCCCTGATGGTCCACCCGAAGACCGGGCGGGTGTACATCGCCTCGAAGAAGGAGGGCGGCGGCGGGCTCTACGAGGGCCCGGCGAAGCTCACGGCCGGTTCGGACAACATCTTCCGGCGGGTCGGCGAGGTGCCGTGGGTGACGGACGGGGCGTTCTCGCCGGACGGGAAGGAGCTGGTGCTGCGCTCGTACTTCAGCGCGCGCGGCTACGTGTTCGCGAACGGCAGGCTCGGCAAGGACTATTCGGTCGAGTCGCCGCTGCTGGGTCAGGCCGAGTCGGTCACGTACACGGCCGACGGTTCGGCACTGATGTACGGCTCCGAGGGTGAGCAGAGCGATGTGGTGCGGGTGGACCTGAAGAACGGCGGCGAGTCGGGCCGTACCGGGGTGAAGTCCCCCTCGTCGGCCGGTGCGGGCGGTGACGGGGGCGGCGACGGCGTGCCGGTGAAGGGCACCACGCTGACCGGGGTCGCCGTGCTCGCCGGGATCGGGCTGCTGCTGTTCCTGGGCCGGCGCCGCCGCAAGAGCTGATCCGCGGGACGGGCCCTACGCCTCCAGCGGGCGGAGCTCGTAGTGCAGGGTCCGGTCGCGCTTGATCCGGTGCGCGAGCGGGACGAGCACGCCCTGCACGATCGGGTGCTTGCGCGACAGCATCCGGGCGGCGTGCGTGTTCTCCTTCGAGCCCGCCTGGAGGAGCCGCGCGTGGGCGGTGATCTGCGGACCGGTCGGGCTGCCGCGTACCGTGCACGGGCCGACGAGCACGGTGGGGTGGTTGCGCATCCGCTCCACCTTCCAGGCGGAGGAGAACGTACGGATGTACGCGTGATCGCCCTCGACGGCGATGTTGACCGGAGTGTCGACGTGCGTACCGTCCTGCCGCCGGGTGCTGAGCAGGACGGCGTACTGCTTCACGAACGGCTTGAGCTCGGCAATCGTGTCCATACCTTCCATGATCCGCAGGCCCGCCGCCGTGTCATCCCCGGGCGGACCGGCGAACGCGCGTTTCCCGGCCGCACCCGGACCGCTGACCGGGCCCGCGATATGATCATCCGCTGATGACGACGAACAACGGGCCGACGCCCTTCTCCACGCCCCGCCTGGACGCCCTGCCGCTGCGGGTGGACCACGCGGACGAGATGGCGGCCGTGCTCGCCGACCCGGCCCTGCACACCTTCACGGGTGGCGCCCCGCAGGACGCGGAAGCGCTGCGGTCCCGCTACGCACGGCAGACCGCAGGCTCCCCGGACCCGGCCGAGCGGTGGTGGAACTGGGTGCTCCGCGTGCGCGGTGACGACTGCCTGGCGGGCTATGTGCAGGCGACGGTGGACGTGACCGGTGCGCGCGCGGAGATCGCCTGGGTGATCGGGACCGGGTGCCAGGGCCGGGGCTACGCCAAGGAGGCGGCGGCCGGCCTGGTGGCGCACCTGCTGGACGGGGGAGCGGTGCGCACGGTCGTCGCCCACATCCACCCGGACCACGCGGCGTCGGAGGCGGTGGCCGCCTCTGCGGGGCTGGCGCGGACCGGGGAGTGGGAGGACGGCGAGGTGCGGTGGAGGCTGGACGCGCGATGAGGGGGCGTCCTCAGGCTCCGGACGGGACCGGGCGCGCGTGGTCGCCCGTTGATCCGTCGATGAGTTCAGCTCTCGGACGGCTCGGGCGACTGCTCGGTCCCCGGCTCGGCGGAGGGCTCCGGTGACGGCTCCGGCTTCGGGCGGGGGCGGCCCGCTGCCACCAGGGCGGCGACGTCGAGTGTGACCTCGGCGCCGATCGAGCCGGGGAGCGTGACCTTGTGGCCGGGCGCGTACACCTGGTGGTTGTCGTACCCACCGGTGAAGGGTTCCGTGAGGACGTGGACGCGGCCGTGCCTGCGGTCCAGGATGACGTAGACGGGGATCTTGGCGGCGGCGTACGCCACGACCTTGTTCCGCAGGTCGTTCTGGTAGTTGCCGGAGGTGACCTCAAGGACGAGGCGGAAGGCACCGGGGTCGTAGCAGTTGTTCCTGGCCTCGCCCTTGTCGAAATCGGCGTCCACGACCGCGAGGTCCGGGATGGCGTAGTCGGAGGGGCCGCCGGGCAGCCAGACGCCGACTCCCTGGATGACCGCTGACTCCCCGTCGTCGAGTCCGGCTTCGATCAAAGGGCGCATGAGTTTGGTCAGGGCGCGGCCGTGCGCGCCGTCCGGCGATGGGGCCACGGTGATGACGCCTCCGATGATCTCGACGCGGTGACCCGGAAGCTGCTCCGAGAGCCGCTCGGCGCTGTCGAGCAGCGATTCGGGCTCCTTGCGCTCCTGCCGCTTCGGCCGCTCCGGCTCACCGTCACAGGGGTGCTCGACTGCTGCTGCAGACATTGAGGGCCTCCTGAAAGGGCTGGTGTCGAGAAACATCATCGTAGGACTGTGAGCCCGTTCGCGGCCCGCACGCCCCGCTTCACCCCGCCGAGTGAAGCAGAAACGGCCCCGCGCACGTGGTCACGTGTGCAGGGCCGTTCCGGAGGTGTCAGCGGTGGAGCTACAGCTTCTCGATGACGTAGTCGATGCACGCCGTCAGTGCCTGGACGTCCGACGGGTCGATCGCCGGGAACATCGCCACGCGCAGCTGGTTGCGGCCCAGCTTGCGGTACGGCTCCGTGTCGACGATGCCGTTGGCGCGCAGGGCCTTGGCGACGGCGGTGGCGTCGATCTCGTCCGCGAAGTCGATCGTGCCGATGACCTGCGAGCGCTTGGCCGGGTCCGTGACGAACGGGGTGGCGTACTTGGACTCCTCGGCCCAGCCGTACAGGTGGCCGGAGGAGGCGGCCGTGCGGCCGGTCGTGAAGTCCAGGCCGCCCTGGGTGTTCATCCAGGTCAGCTGCTCGTTCAGGAGGAACAGCGTGGCCAGGGCCGGGGTGTTGTACGTCTGGTTCTTCAGGGAGTTGTCGATCGCGGTCGGCAGCGAGAAGAACTCCGGGACGTGCCGGCCGGACGCGTGGATACGGGCCGCGCGCTCCAGGGCCGCCGGGGAGAAGATCCCGATCCAGAGGCCGCCGTCGGAGGCGAAGGACTTCTGCGGAGCGAAGTAGTAGACGTCCGTCTCGGTCACGTCGACCGGCAGGCCGCCCGCGCCGGAGGTGGCGTCCACCAGGACCAGGGAGCCCGCGTCGGCGCCCGTGACGCGCTTGATGGGCGCGGCGACACCGGTCGAGGTCTCGTTGTGGGTGAGGGCGTACACGTCGACGCCCGCCTCGGCCTTCGGATCCGGGTGGGTGCCCGGGTCGGAGGCGATGACGGTCGGGTCGGCGAGCCACGGGGCGAGCTTGGCGGCCTTCGCGAACTTCGAGGAGAACTCACCGAAGTTGAGGTGCTGGGACTTCGACTCGATCAGACCGTGCGTCGCGATGTCCCAGAAGGCGGTGGAGCCGCCGTTGCCGAGGATCACCTCGTACCCCTCGGGGAGGGAGAAGAGGTCGCGCACTCCGTCCCGTACCGCGCCGACCAGGTTCTTCACCGGGGCCTGGCGGTGGGACGTGCCGAGGAGCGATGTTCCGGTAGCGGCCAGCGCGTCGAGCGCCTCCGTCCGCACCTTTGAAGGACCGGCGCCGAAGCGTCCGTCTGCGGGCTTGATGTCAGCGGGAATCTCGATATCGGCCACGACTCGGAGGGTAGCGGCTCCGCACGGCGGCTACCGAATGCGTCCGTCCGGTGAGACACCGGATCCGGCCGGTGGACGGTATCGCCAGGTGGGGCGGGGTCGGGGCTTCCCCGCCCTTGGCGGGCTCAGACCAGGGAGGTGACGAGCAGGGTGAGGGCGGCGATGAGGACGGTGACGCGGACGTAGTGGAAGCGGTCCCAGCGGTTGCTCTGCTCCTTCCAGTCGGCGGGCCGGTTCTCGGGGGTCCAGGTCTTGCCCCGGTTGTTGATCGGGACGAGCAGCAGGATCGACATGAGCACGCTCACGATCAGCAGCGCGCCGGCGATGACGGCGAGGCCGGTGCCGGGGTGGTGCCATCCGGCGACGACCCGGATCGCGACGAGGACGACCGAGCTGATGTACCAGACCGGCATGACGGCGCCGAGCATCCGGCCCCCGTGGGCGCGGGCCAGCTGGTCGCTGTCCTCGGGGAGCGCGTTGAAGATCCGGTTCATGACGAAGGCGACGGAGAACTCCACCCCCACCATCAGCCCGAAGGAGACGGTGGTGACGACCTCAAGTGCGTTGATCATGGCGACCCTTCTCATTTCCTAGCGGCGCTAGGTGATGGGCCCAACGCTAGCGCTACTGCCGCTTGATTGTCTAGCGGTGATAGGATCGAGTCATGTCGGTAAAGGAACGCAAGCAGCGCGAACGGGCGGAACGCGAGCGCCTCATCGTGGCGACGGCCCGTGAACTCGCCGAGAAGCAGGGCTGGGACGCGGTCACCACCCGTCGGCTCTCCGAGCGCATCGAGTACAGCCAGCCCGTTCTCTACAGCCACTTCCGCGGCAAACGGGAGATCATCGGCGCCGTCGCCCTTGAGGGCGCCGCGGAGATGGCCGCGGCGGTGCGCGCCGCGACCGCCGCCGCGGACGGCCCGCGCGAGCGGGTGTACGCCCTGGCCCGCGCCTACCTCGACTTCGCCGCCCGCAACCCGGCGGTCTACGACGCCATCTTCCAGCTCGACGGCGGTCTCCCGTACGCACAGGAGGACACCCCGGCACCCCTCAAGGACGCCTTCGCCGCGCTGTTGGAGAGCCTCGGCTCGGTCGCCGGGGACGGCGTCCACCCGGCCCTGTTCACCGAGGTGTTCTGGGCGTCCCTGCACGGGGTGGCGACCCTGACCCGGTCGGGGCGGCTGCTGCCGGAGGAGACCGAGCAGCGGGTGGAGCTGCTGGTGGAGCGGCTCGCCGTGGTGTGACACGGCGTCCTGTCGTCCAGGTACCGCTCCCGGCGTCACCCGTGCCCGCGCATGTCTCCGTCAGTCAGCTCGTCCCGACGCGTGCGCGGGCGTCCGCCGCCCGTTTCTCCGTGGCCTGCGCCTCCCGGTCGCGTCCCAGGGCGCTGTAGAAGTCGGCCAGCAGGTCGAGGGCTTCGAGGGTTTCGGGGTCCTCCGGCCCCAGCAAACGGGTGCGCGCCTCTACCACCCGCTCGCCCAGAGCCACCGCATCCTGATCGCGGCCCACACGGCTGTAGAAGTCGGCCAGATCGTGCAGGGTTTCCAGGGTGTCGGGGTCTTCCGGCCCCAGCACACGGGAGCGCGCCGCCGCCACCCACTCCTCCAGGTCGACCGCCTGCCGGTCTCGTCCCAAGGAGCTGTAGGAAGCGGCGAGGTCGTGGAAGGTCGCGAGGGTGTCGGGATTCTCGGCTCCCAGGACGCGGGTACGTGCTTGGGCCACCCGCTCCCGCATGGCGGCCGCCTCCTTGTGCAGTCCCAGGAGGCTGTAGGTGATGGCGTGGTTGTGGACGCTTGCGAGGGTGTCGGGATTCTCGGGCCCCAGGACGCGGGTACGTGCCTGGATCCCCCGCTCTTCCAGCTCTGCCGCATCGAACAGACGCCCCATCGCACCGTAGGAGGCGGCGATGATGTCGAGCATTTCGAGAGTGTCGGGATGGTCGGGCCCCAGCACACGCGTACGCGCCTCGGCCAGCCACTCCCGCAGGCGCAGCGCCTCCTGGGTTCGTCCCACGTCATCGTAGGAGGCGGCGAGGTTGTCGAGGGTTTCGAGGGTGTGCGGATGCTCCGGCCCCAGGACGCGGGTACGCGCCTCGGCCACCCGCTCCCCCAGGCGCAGCGCCTCCTGGGCACGCCCCGCGTCACCGTAGGCGGCGGCGAGGTCGTCGAGGGCGACGAGAGTGTCGGGATGGTCGGGTCCCAGCACACGGGCGCGCGCCTCGGCCACCTCTTTGTACACGGCGGTCGCTTCGTCGGCGCGGCCGTCCGCGTGGAGCTCGACGGCCTGTTCGTACCGGCGGGCCAGGGATTCGGCGCTGGGGTCCGGCGGGTGAGGGGGGAGAGGCGGGAGCGGAGGGAGGTCCCGGCCGGTGGGGGGCTCGCCGGTGGCCGCCGTGCGGTTGAGGACGAGTCCGAGCTGGTCGGCGTTCTCGGTGCCCCGCTGCTGCGGCAGCGGCAGCCGTTCCGCCGTGAACCGGCTCCACAGGGTCCGGTAGATGTCCTGCATGGTGATCAACGGGCCGGTGTGCGGGGCCCCTTCGCGCAGGAGGGCCAGGAGGCGCCCGGTGAACGCGGTGTGCGCCTCGTCGGGGAGGACCAACGCCGTGCTGTTGGGCGGGGCCGAGGCGAGGGTGTACGTGCCCCGGATGTCGAGCTGCCCGAGGACCTCCTGCTGACCGGCGCTCAGGGTGGTGCCGATGGCGCGCCCGCTGAAGCAGCTGTCGAGGATGATCACGCGGTTCCTGGCCCTGCTGCCGAGGAACGTCCCGCGCACGGTGTCGAACCGCAGCGCGCTGTACTCCACGGCGTCCATGGCGGTGTCGTGGAGGGCGAGATAGAGCTCGTGGGAGCGGCCGAGCGGAATTCCATGACCGGCGAAGTAGAACAGCAGCAGGTCCTCGGCCTCATCGGCTGCCCGGTGCAGCACCTGGCCGATCTCCCGGCCGGTCGCCCCGGGCGGGACGGTGACGCAGACCTCGGCGGGGAACCCGCCGAGGCCCGGATCGGTGAGGACGGCCGCCAGGTCGCGCAGATTGGCCGTGATCTGCGGCACGTCCGCCAGTTGCTCGTCCTCGTACGCGGCAGAGCCGAGAAGGACGATGCGGGAGCGCGCCGGGTCGATACCGCGACCGCTCACCGGCGTTCCTCCGCCTGCCCCAGGGCGATCTTCAGGAGACGCTCGGCGTCGTCGACGGACTGCGCGTCCAGTTCCACTTCCTGGCCCTGCGGCCCTTTCATCTTGATGCGTACGGCCCGGCGCCGCGGCTGCGACAGGTACGCGCCCAGGGAGGTGGCCAGCGCGCTGGCCACCCCGCCCGCGCCCAGCGTCGCGATGAGGACCTCGGGGAGTCCGCCGAGCTCACCCGCCGCCGGGATCGCCGGAGCCGGTTTCACCCGCCCCCGGAGTTCGGATTCCTGGCTCAGCCAGTCGTCCAGGTCCTCCAGTTCCTCGACCGGATCGGCTCCATCGACCCACAGACGCAGCTCCACTGCTGTGCTCCCCCCACACGTGATCGGTGTTGACCGCTTTACCTCGACCCCTGGGTCACCGCAGGGTGACCGGGAGCGAGACAAGGTCATTCTGGGTGACGATCGGCTTGTTGCGCAGCTCGTCCGCCGGGACGGCGAGGGCCAGCTCCGGGAACCGCTCGTACAGCGCGGGCAGGGCGACGGCCGCCTCCAGCCGGGAGAGCGCGGCGCCGGGGCAGACGTGCGGGCCGTGGCCGAAGGAGATGTGGCGGTTGGGGGAGCGGGTGACGTCGAACTCCGTCGCCGTCGGGCCCCACTGCTTCTCGTCGCGGCTGAGGGCGGCGAACGAGATCATGATGCCCTCGCCCTGCGGCAGGACCCGGTCACCGACCTCGATGTCCTCGGTGGCGAACCGGATCAGGACGTGCGAGGTGGGCGCCGCCCAGCGCAGCGTCTCCTCGATCACCCCGTCCCAGCTCACTTCGCCGGCGAGCACCGCGCGGCGCTGCTCGGGGTGGCTCTGGAGGGCGACGACGGCGTTCACGATGAGGCTGATCGTCGTCTCGTGCCCGGCGGCGATGATCACCTTCAGGGTGTTGAGGATCTCCTCGTCGGTGAGGTGGTCGCCGTCCTCGGACGCCACGAGCAGGGCGCCGGTCAGGTCATCGGCCGGGGACGCCTTCTTCTCGTCGAGGATGCGGGAGAACAGGGTGTGGATGTCCGCCATCATCTGCGGCACCTCTGCGGGCGGCGTCATGTTGGAGAAGAACTTGTCGAACAGTTCCTTCATCCGGGGCAGATCGGCGGAGTCGATGCCCATCAGCTCGCTGATGACGTTCATCGGCAGCGGGTAGGCGAACTCGGCCTTCAGGTCGACGCTCTCGCCCGCCGGGCGCTCCGCCAGCCGGTCCAGCAGCACCTTCGTACGCGCCTCAATACCTTCCCGCAGCCGCTCCACCCGCCGCACGGTGAGTGCCTGGGCGACCAGTCCGCGGAGCCTGCGGTGCTCGGCGCCGTCCGCCGTCAGCATGGTGCGGCCCGGGTTGACCAGGCCGATCAGCGGCCAGTCGAGCGGGATCTCGCCGCGCTGCCAGGCCCCCCAGACGTTGATGTCCTTGACCAGGCGGCTGTCGGTGAGCAGCAATTTGGCCTCGGCGTGGTGGGTGACCGTGTAGACGCGGACCCCGCCGGGCAGTTCCACCCGGGCGAGCGGGCCCGCCGCGTGCAGCCGGGCGCTCTCGCCGTCGAGGTCGGTGACGAACGGGTCCAGGACGATGGGTTCCTGTTCGTCGCTGGTGCCCGGCGCTTCGGTCGTCGTCGCGGTCATCTCTGGCCTCCAAGGGCGGGGGTGGGCGTGAAGCGTGCCGGCAGGTCCGTCAGTCCGCGCAGCCACGGGGAGGGGCGCCGGGTCAGCTGCTCTTCGGGGACCGCGAGGTCGACGTCGGGCAGCCGGTCGAGGATGACCTCGATCGCCGTACGGGCGATGACCTCCGCCGTCTCCTGGGCGGGGAACGGGCAGCGGTGGTCGCCGTGGCTGAAGGAGAAGAAGGCGTTGTTGCCGCCGGTGAGCGTGGATCCGTCGGTGCGGACCTGGGGGTCGGCGTTCGCACCGGCCAGGCTGAGGACCAGCAGATCGCCGGCCTTGATGTGGCGGCCGCCGAGGTGGGTGTCGCGGCTGGCCCAGCGGCCGGCGATGTTCTGGCTGGGGGTGTCCTCCCAGAGGACCTCGTTCATCGCCTCGCCCACGCTGTGCCGGCCGCCGGAGAGCGAGGCGGCGAAGCGGTCGTCGGTGAGCATGAGGCGCAGCGAGTTGCCGATCCAGTCGGCGGTGGGCTGGTGGCCGGCCGCCATCATGACCATGAGGTCGCGGGAGACGTCCTCGTCCGTGAATCCGCGGGTGTTGGCGAGCATCCGGGAGACGACGTCGTCGCCGGGGGTGGTCTGCCGGTCTGCCACCAGTTCGTACACCGATGCGGCGATGTGCCGCTGGCCGGTCTGTGCGGTCGGCCCGCCGTTGATCATGTCGTTCATCGCGGTGACGAGGGCGGGGCCCTTCTCGTCGGAGAAGCCGAGGAGCTTCGCCAGTACCCGTACGGGCATCAGCATCGCGTAGTCCGCGACGAGGTCCGCGGTGCCGGCCGAGCAGAAGGAGTCGATCAGCTCGTCCGCGAACTCGGCCGTGCTCTCCTTGAGTTCGAACGGGTTCACCGCCTCCAGCGCGTCACTGATGACGGCGGAGCGGCGGCTGTGGCGTTCGCCGACGGTGTAGAGGATGGACGGCTGGTCCCGGCTGATCATCGGCATCAGGGGCCAGTCGTCGGGGATGGCCGGCCACTGGTTCCACAGCTGCGAATCGCGGCTGAAGAGCACCGGGTCGCCGGTGAGTTGGTGCAGCTCGCGGTAGCCGAGGACGAGCCAGGCGGGGATGTCGCCGGGCAGCACGATCGGGGCGACCGGCCCGTGGTCGCGCCGCATCTCCCGGTAGAGCCGGGCGGGTTCGTCCTGGAACCGGCCGCCGTACAGATGCACGGCTTCGGTTCCGGTGCCGGTGGCGGCCGCGTGGGGGCACTGGGTCACGGGGCGGACTCCGGGGTCAGGGCGGCGAGGGTCTGGCCGTCGCCCGTGGAGGCGGTGGACGGAGCGCTGTCCGCGGCGCGGGCGGCGGACAGCGCGTGCAGGTGCTCCACCAGCGTGATCAGTACGTACTTGCTGGAGGACCGGTCCCGGGCGTCGCACTCCACGAGCGGTACGTCGTCCGAGAGGGCGAGCGCCTCGCGGATCTGCTGCTCGGTGTGGAGCGGGCCGCCGAAGTAGTTGCACGCCACGATGAACGGTGTGCCGTGGTGCTCCAGCCGGTCGATGGCGTACCAGGAGTCGGCGAGGCGCCGGGTGTCGACGAGCACGACGGCACCGAGCGTCCCGGAGAACAGCCGGTCCCACAGGAACCAGAAGCGCTCCTGGCCGGGCGCGCCGAACAGGTAGAGCACCGAGCGTTCGTCGAGCGTGATCCGGCCGAAGTCGAAGGCGACGGTGGTGGACGTCTTGGAGTGAACGCCGTCGAGGTGGTCGACGGCCTCGCCCGCGCGGGTCATCGTCTCCTCCGTGTTGAGCGGACGGATCTCGCTCACGGATCGGACCATGGTGGTCTTGCCTACGCCGAAGCCGCCGACGACGACTATTTTCAGTCCGTTGTCGGCCGTGGCCCGAAGGGCGGCACGGTCAGAGGTTGCGGAGTCCAACGAGCACCTGTTCCAGGATGTCGGGGTCGGGGAGCCGGTCCGCGACGCGTGCGGTACGAGGGTGGCGGGCGCTGATCCGACCGGTGTCGAGCAGATCGCACAGCAGGATGCGCACGATGCTGACGGGCAGGTCGAGGCTCGCGGCGATCTCGACGACCGCGGTGGGCCGTTCGCACATGCGCAGGATCGCGACGTGCTCCGACTGCATACCGGGGGCCGGTTCGCATTCCGAGACGACGAGTGTCACCAGGTCGAAGACGTCCGAGTCGGAGCGGCTGCGGCCACCGGTGAGGGTGTAGAGCCGGTCCGGGTCGTCGTCCCGGCCCGGACGCGGGCGGGGCGTCATACGGCCGCGTTCTCCGAGGCTCCGGAGGCCCCCGGCGGTCCGGAGGGTTCGCGCGGCGGGGCCACGAGGTGCTCGCCGAGCTGCTCGACGAGCTCGCTCATGTTGTGCCCGACGAGGCCGACGTCGGCGGCCTCGGAGGCGACGACGGCGAGGTGGGCGCCCGCGCCCGCCTCCACGATGAACAGCACGCCGCCGTAGAACTCGGCCATCGCGGACCGTACGCCGCCGGTGCCGTCACCGAACTCGATGGACGCGCCGTGCGACAGGCTCTGGATGCCGGCCGAGATGGCGGCCAGCTGGTCGGCCTGGTCGACGGAGAGCTCGGGGGTGCGGCACAGCTTGAGGCCGTCCCTCGACAGCACGAGGGCGTGGCGGGTGCCGGGGGTGCGCTCAAGGAGCCCCTCCAGCAGCCAGTTGAGCTTCTCGTCCGTGGTCGCGGTCATCGGGTGTTGCCTTCCGGGTGCGGTGAGTTGGGCCGTACGGCCTGGCGGAAGCTGCTGAAGCGGGCTGCCTGGGCCTTGGGGTCGGACGTACGGGGCCGGGGGGCCGACCCGTCGCTTGCGTCGCCGTCGCCGTCGCCGTCGGTGCCGCTGTCGGCCGAGGCCTTGGCGCGGGACTCGGCGGCGGCCAGGGTGCGGCCCCGGGAGCGCTTGGGCAGTCCGCTCTCGCCGAACCGGGGGAGGCCGCCGGTGGTGTCCGACGTGGTGTCCGACGTGCCGTCGGAGGCGGAGTTCGGCAGCGAGTCGGAGCGCAGGAACTCCAGGGTGCTGGAGCTGTCCGGGGCGGCCGAATCCGCGGCCTCGGCGGTACGGCCGGTTCCCGCCGGCTCGTCGGCCACCGGGGCGTGGACGGGTTCGGGCTCGCTCGGCGCCGGGGCTTCCGGGGCAGGTGCGACGGCCGGTGCCGGGGCCCTGGTGATGACCTCCTGCGGGAGCATCATCAGCGCGCCCGTACCACCGCGCGCAGAGGGCCGGAAGGAGACCGTCAGCCCGTGCTTGCGGGCCAGCCGCCCCACGACGGCGAGGCCGAGCCGGGTGCCGGAGAGGCCGGTCAGGTCCTGGCTCTCCGCGGAGACGGCGCGCTCGGCGCGGCGCAGCTGCACATCGCTCATGACCAGTCCGCTGTCCTCGACGGTCAGCACGATGCCGGCCGGCACCTCCTCCACGTACACGTGGACCTCGGCCGTGGGGGGTGAGAAGTTCGCGGCGTTGTCCAGGAGTTCGGCCAGCGCGTGCATGATGCCCTCCGCCGCGTGCCCGGCGACGGCGACGTCGCTGGTGGAGTGCAGGCGTATTCGCTGGTAGCCGCTGATCCGGCCCATCGCGCCGCGCAGGATCGACTCCATGACGATGGGCTTGGCCCAGCGGCGTCCGGAGCGCGCACCGGTCAGCACGGCGATGGAGTCGGCCAGCCGGCCCGCCTGGGCGGTGCGGTGGTCCAGGTGCAGCAGGTCGCCCAGTACGTCTTCCGAGGCGTGCCGGTGCTCCATCTCGCGCAGGTCGGCGAGCATGCTCGTGGCGAGTGCCTGCATCCGGCCCGCGGCGTTGGCGCAGGCGGCGACGGCGGCGGCGCGCTCGGTCTCGCTGCGGGAGGCGCGGGCCTTGAGCGCGGCGTTCTGCGCGGTGAGGCGCTCGGCGTCGGCCGCGGCCTGTTCGGCGATCCGGGCGGTTTCCGCGGCGGCGGCCGATTTCGCCTTTGCCGTCTCTGCGGTGAACCGCTGGGCCTCGTAGGCGGAGGCGGAGACCAACCGGGAGGTCTCGGCGGTGAACCGGCCGGTCTCGGCCGCGTGCTCCGCCCGCAGCCGCCGCACCGTGGCACGGGCGTGGACGGCGGTGGCGACGGCGGCGGACAGCAGCACGGCCGCGGCACCGGCCCCCCACGCCACAGCGGTCCTGGCCGAGTCGGGGGCGGCGAGGACCGCCCAGAGACACAGGGACCCGGTGATGACGACCGTGGCCAGCAGGGCAAGTGCGGTCGGCCTTGTTGAGGGGCGCAAGCGGAGTCCTTGGGGCGGACGGTGACGGACGGGACGGTTCGGGCAAGTCGGTAAGGCGGTAGGTAAGTGAGACAACTGGAACAGAAGATTCCCAGACAAGTCCCAGTCACTATATGAGAATTGACGATCTGTTTGGGAAGAACTTGTGGTGCTCTCTGTTGCGTATGTGTCCGGTTACCCGTCAATTCCCGTCAAATTCCTCGTGCGCGCAGAAGCGAGAGGGGAGAGTGCGGCGGCGTTCTCACCCGACACCGGCCGCGTCCGCCCTCTGCCGCCTTGCGATCACCCCGCCCCCGTCATCGCTGTGTCCGGATGCGCAGAGCCCGGACGGACCAGTCGAGTACGGGAGCCAGACTCTCCGGGGCCGGCCAGCCGTTGACCACGGCGAGCACCTGGAGGTATCGCTCCCTGCGGGGGTCGTTCACGCTCTCCAGCCGCGTCGCCAGCCGGCGGCGAAGCCCGGCGTCGTCGGGGCGGCCGAGGAGGCGCGCGTAGTGCGCCATGAACGCCTCGACGATCGGATCGGCCTGAGGCGAGGCCGGGTCGATGCCGGCGGTCAGGGCCGGGCCGGCCTGGTCACGGACGGCTGCGGCAATGTCGCGGACCGGGCCCGTCATGTCGCTGAGGGGCTGCTCGGCCGCCTGGTCCTGGACCATCTGCCGCACGACGGCGCGGAATCCCGGGTCCAGGGCCATCTCGGCCAGCTCCACCCATGCCTGGACCTGCTCGGCCTCCGGGTTGTCGGGCAACTCGGGGGTCATCGAGCGCATGGCTCCCGCGAATGCGGGGGCGGCGTCAAGACCGCCGAATACGGCGTCGAGGAAATCGTCGGTCAGACGTTGGCGTTCGTCCTGGGAAAGCTGGGCCAGCCGGTGCATGAGTTCCGTCTCCTCAGGTGTGGACCCGCGCTCGGCCACCGCCGTCAGCACCGCACGCCGCAGGCGCAGGACGCGGATCTGCACTGCCAGTGCTTCGGCGTGCGCCGCGGCGACCTCGGGAAGCGAGAGCTCGCGGTCCACGACCTTGCGGATCGTGGGAAGGTCCAGTCCCAGCTCGCGCAGGGTCCGCACAAGCTCCAGGCGTGCGGCCGCGTCGATGCCGTAGAGGCGGTAGCCGGCCGGGCTGCGGTCCGTCGGCGCCACGAGTCCGCGATCGGAGTAGAACCGAATGGTCTTGACCGTCAGACCGGTCCGTCGAGCGAGTTCACCGATCGAGTAGAGCGTGTCGCCGTCCATGCCCCCACCTTGACGTCTCCCTCTACGGGAGACTCAAGTCCGTTCGCCACTCCACGCTCGGCATCGCACGGTCGGGGCTACGTCGTCGCCCTCGGCCCTGAGGACCGACAGGAATCCGTCGATGTCCCTCTGCGGCGTGCCCGGAGCGTTCTTCAGCGGACTGGGTGGTTCCCTGCCCATACCGTGGGGGTTCGGCCTGACCACGGACTTGCCTGTTCGAGTTGTCCGGCGAGGCGGAAGAGCCGGCCTTCGAGGCCGTATCCGGCGGCGAACTGCATGCCGATCGGGAGCCCCGTCCCTGCGTCGGCCGTCACGGGTACGGACATGGCGGGCGTGCCCGCCACGTTGAACGGCAGGGTGAACGGCGACAGGTCATTGATGCGCTCGATCCAGCCGAGACCGTCCAGTGTCTCCGCACCTTCGGTATGAGTGCCCAGCAGCACGGGAGGCTCCGGCAGGGTCGGCGTGAGGAGGATGTCGTACGCGTCGAAGTACCGCGCCAGGCTTCGCGCCACCCGGTTCCGCATCGCGAGAGCGTTGAGGAACTGCGCGCCGCCGACCCGCTGCCCGTAGTGGTAGCCGGCGAGGGTCGTCGGCTCAAGGGTCGAGGAGTCGACGGGACGGCCGAAGGCGGCGGCCAGCCCGTCGACCAGGGTGGTGAGGTTCACCGTCATGAGCCGGGCGTTGGCCAGGACGAATTCCTCCCAGTCGGCGCCGAGGTCGACCTCGGCCTCCTCCACCTGGTGACCGAGGGATTCAAGCAACCGCACGGTGCGGGAGAGGGCGCCGGTCGCCGGTGCGGTAGTGCGGCGTCCGCCCCACGCCTGGGTGAGGACACCGATCCGCAACGAGCCCGGATGACGGGTGACTTCCTCCGCGTACGGCCGTGACGGCTGCTGGGCGAAGTAGGGGTCGCCCGATTCCGGGCCGTGTATCCGGTCGAGCAGTACCGCACTGTCCCGTACGGTGCGGCTGACGCTGCCGTGCACGGCCAGCCCGTTGAAGACCTCGTCGACGTCGGGCCCCATGGAGACCCGGCCACGGGTGGGCTTGATCCCGAAGAGGCCGTTGCAGGCGGCGGGGATACGGAGCGATCCGGCGGCGTCGGTGCCATGGGCGACCGGAACCACTCCGGCGGCGACAGCGGCGGCCGCGCCTCCACTGGATCCGCCCGCGCTCCGCTCCAGGTCCCACGGGTTGCGGGTCGCGCCGTACAACGCTGATTCCGTGGAGATGCCATAGGCCATCTCCGGTGTCGCGGTGCGCCCGAACGTCACGAGGCCCGCGCGCCGGAAGCGCCGCATCAGCGAGGAGTCGGCGCCGGCGACGTTGCCGGCCGCCAGACGGCTTCCCAGCTCCATCCGCCTCCCGGCCATGGCCACCGCGATGTCCTTGATCAGGAAAGGGACGCCGGCCAGTGGTGTGCTGCCGGGGACGGGTTCGTCGTCGGTCTGCCACGTCTCCACGACGGCGTTGATCTGCGGATCAACTGCCTGTACGGCCTCGCGCGCGGCTGCCTCCAGTTCGGCGGGGAGTACCTCGCCCTTGGCCACCAGCTCCGCCAGCCCGACTGCGTCGAAGCTCACGTACTCAGAAACTCTCACTGCCGCTCCCTGACAAGAACGATACCGTCGAGTCCTGAACGATACCCGACGGTATCGAAGGGGCCTGACTGGTACCGTGAGAGGTGGTGAACCGCACGATCGACCGGAGTGACGGAGTAGTCATGGCATCGACCCTCAGCAGGCCGAGCAGAGTGGCGAAGCTGCCGCCTCGTGAGCGCATTCTCGACGCGGCCGAGGAGCTCTTCCAGAGGGAAGGGATCCGGCAGGTGGGGGTCCAGGCGATCGCCGACAAGGCCGAGACCACCAAAATGGCGATCTACCGGCACTTCGAGACCAAGGACGCCCTGGTCGCGGAGTGGCTGCGGATCGTCGCCGCGGACTACCAGGCGGCCTTCGACCGCGTGGAAACCGAATACCCCGACCGGCCCGAGGAGCAGATTCTGGGCCTGGCCCGCTTCATCGCCGAGGGGCTGCCGGCGATCTCCTACAGGGGTTGCCCGTTCATCAACTCCCTCGCCGAGCTGCCCGACCGCCTTCATCCGGCACGGCAGGTGATCGAGGACCACAAGGCCCACCAGGCCCGCAGGCTGATCGGCATGTGCACCCAAGCCCAGATGCCCGACCCCGGACAGGCCGCGGCCGAGATCACCTTCGTACTCGAAGGGGCGCAGGTCAGCACACAGAACGGAAGCATCGATCGGACGGGAGACCGCCTGATGAAGATCGTCGAGGGAATCGTGGACCGGCACCGCTCCCACCTCGGCGCATACGGGGCGGCTGACTGACCGCCCGCGCCCCCCGCCACAGCGGCCGGATGGGCCTCCAGAGCCTTCGGCTTCCCGTCGACCCGCTGACCGGCATCGTGTGCGCCCCGCACTCGCAGCTGCGCCGCCCTGGATCACTGCCAATCACTCGGACGCCCCGGGCTCAGGCCAGGGGCGCCCTCCCGACATATTCGGCGGAAACGCGAGCAGGCGGGCGCGCACCGCCCCTGACCGGCGGCATCCTGGCCGGATGGCACCTCGTGAGGCAACAACCGGCCCCGACCGCACCGGCCCCGACGGCACCGCCCCCGACCGCACCGCACTCGCCGGAGCACTGCGCTCAGCGGTGCGCGGCGAGGTCGCGTTCGACGCCACCGCACGGGCCCTGACGACGATGGACGCGTCCAACTACCGCCGGGTGCCGCTCGGTGTCGTCGCCCCGCGCGACGCCGACGACATCGCCGCCGCGCTCGCCGTCTGCCGCGCGCACGGGGTGCCCGTCGTGCCGCGTGGCGGTGGCACGTCCATCGCCGGGCAGGCCACCGGCACCGGGGTCGTCCTCGACCTCACCCGTCACCTGCGCTCGGTCGTCGAGCTGGACCCCGGCTCCCGTACGGCGGTGGTTCAGCCGGGCGTCGTCCTGGACGAGCTGCGGGCCGCAGCCGCCCCGCACGGGCTCACCTTCGGACCGGACCCCTCCACACACAGCCGCTGCACCATCGGCGGGATGATCGGCAACAACTCCTGCGGCGCGCACTCGGTCGCCTGGGGCACCACGGCCGACAACGTCCACGCGCTGACCGTCGCCCGCTACGGCGGCGACACCCTGCGCCTGGAACGCGGCGGGCCCGGACCCGCCGGGGTCCCGGAGCTGGTCGCCGCGCACCTCGCCCTGCTGCGCACCGGATTCCCCGAACTCCCGCGCCGCATCTCCGGATACGCGCTGGACGCCCTGCTGCCCGAGCGCGGACCGGACCCCGCCCGCGCGTTCTGCGGCAGTGAGGGCACGCTCGGCGTGGTGACGGAGGCGACGGTGCGGCTCGTCGAGGCTCCGGCGGCCCGCGCGCTCGCCGTACTCGGGTACGCCGACGAGTCCGCCGCCGCGGAGGCCGCGCCCGGCCTCCTCCCGTACCACCCGCTCACCGTCGAGGGCATGGCCGCCGACCTCGTACGCGAACCGGCCGGGCTGCCGCGCGGCGCCGCCTGGCTCTTCGTCGAGACGGGCGGCGCCACCGCGGCAGAGGCGCGGGCGCACGCGGAGCGGATCGCGCGGGCGGCGTCCCCGGACGCCGTGGACACCGCCGTCGTCACGGACCCGGCCGGGCAGCGGGCGCTGTGGCGGATCAGGGAGGACGCGTCAGGCACCGCGACCAGGATCTGGGGGTCCCCCCTGGACGGAGTCCTTGGGGGCGGCAGCGAGGCCTGGCCCGGCTGGGAGGACTGCGCTGTGCCGCCCGCCCGGCTCGGCCCCTACCTGCGCGACTTCCGCGCCCTGCTCGCCGAACACGGCCTGCGCGGCACCCCGTACGGGCACTTCGGCGACGGCTGCATCCACGTGCGGATCGACTTCGACCTGCTGAGCGCCGACGGCGTGGCCCGCTTCCGCCGCTTCTCGGAGGAGCAGGCCGCACTCGTCGTCGCACACGGCGGATCGCTCTCCGGCGAACACGGCGACGGACAGGCCCGCGCCGAACTCCTGCCGAAGATGTACGGGGACGAACTGGTCGGCCTCTTCGCCCGGTTCAAGGACCTCTGGGACCCGGACGGCGGCATGAACCCGGGCATCCTCGCCCGCCCGGCCCGCCTCGACGAGAACCTCCGCTTCGACGTACTACCGCGCGGACCGGTCGACGTCGCCTTCGGCTACCCGCACGACGGCGGCGACTTCTCGGCAGCGGTGCGCAGGTGCGTCGGAGTCGCCAAGTGCCGTACGAAGGAGGCCTCCGGCCCGGCCGTCATGTGCCCGTCCTTCCGCGCGACCGGCGAGGAGGCCCACTCGACCCGGGGCCGGGCCCGGCTGCTGCACGAGATGCTGGCCGGCCCGGCGGGCGGGGTGATCACGGACGGCTGGCGCTCGACGGAGGTACGGGACGCGCTCGACCTGTGCCTGTCCTGCAAGGGCTGTCGCAGCGACTGCCCGGTGGGCGTGGACATGGCCACGTACAAGGCGGAGTTCCTGCACCACCACTACCGGCACCGGCTGCGCCCCGCCTCCCACTACGCGCTGGGACGGCTTCCGCAGTGGCTGCGCCTGGCGGCCCCGTTCGCGGGCGTGCTGAACGCCCTGGCCCGGGTGCGGCCGCTCGCCGCGCTCGCCAAGCGGCTGGCGGGCATCGCACCGGAGCGCTCCATCCCGGTGCTGGCGCGGGAGACGTACACGCGGTGGCTGAACCGGCGCTGGGGCAAAGGGACGTTCCTCTTCTCCAACGACGAGGTGGCCACCGTCTGGCCCGACACCTTCACCGAGTACCTCTCGCCAGAGGTGGGCCGGGCGGCGGTGAAGGTCGTGGAGGCTGCGACGGGCCGCCGGGTGCTGTCACCGGGCCCCGGCGTTTGCTGCGGCCTCACCTACGTCTCCACGGGCCAGCTGGACCGGGCCCGCAAGGTGATGCGCCGCACCCTGGACCGGTTCACCGGCACCCATGACTCCCCGGTGATCGTCCTGGAACCGAGCTGCGCGGCCACCCTGCGCACGGACCTCCCGGAGCTGCTCCCGGACGACCCGCGCGCCGCCGAACTCGCCGCCTCCGTGCACACCCTGGCCGAGTACCTGGAGGAGTACGCCCCCGACTGGCAGCCCCCGCACCTGGACCGCCCGGTCACCGGCCAGACCCACTGCCACCAGCACGCGGTCCTGGGCGACGCCCCGGACCGCCGGCTCCGCGAACGGGCTGGCCTCACCGGCGAACTGACCGGCGGCTGCTGCGGACTGGCCGGCAACTTCGGCTTCGAACGCGGCCACTGGGACGTGTCCGTGGCGTGCGCACAGGACGCGCTGCTCCCGGCGGTGCGGGAGGCGGGCCCCGGCGCGGAGATCCTGGCGGACGGTTTCTCCTGCCGCACGCAGCTGGCCCAGCTGGGCGGCGTCCGGGCGCGGCACCTGGCGGAGGTACTGGCGGAGGGGCTGGCGGAGAGGGGGCCGGTGGCCTGATCGTGGCGAGGCAATCGGACTTGGCAGCGGTCGCCGGCCCACTCACCGGTCGGGATAGCACATGGGTATAGGGTTAGGATATATGGATGGAATACCCGATCACACGTGAGAGTCTATTCCATCTCTACGGTGCAAACGGTGTAATTTTTTTCCCTGAATTTTCCAGAAATCATCTGAATACCGAAACATCCTCCTTCCTCGGTTCCGTCGGACTGCCAAACGACCACGTCTTCGACTCCGGGATCACGCTGCACGCCCTGGAGCGCTCCCCGTATGAGCTGGGACCTCTCTTCGAGATTGACGGGCGGCGCTGTCCGGAAGAATCGGAGGACTGGCAGGTTCTGGGATATCTCCCCGCAGCGCTCGTCGCAGTCGATCCCATTTCAGGGAAGGTCTACGTATTCCAGGAAGGTGCCGACGAGTATCAACTCATGCATCGCGACATCGTGTCGCTGGTGTACTGCCTGGCTGAATTCCGAAAACTTGACGACGCGTACAAGGCGGCCTATCCCGATTCACCGGACGTCGAGGATCTCGTCGAGTCCTTTCGGCAGGCCGTGAACGCGATCGATCCCGCTCCTCTCGATGACCCGGAGGGCGAGTGGAACCGCATGCTTGACGAGGTGCTCGAAGAGATGTGGTGACCACCTGTGCATGCGCATGGGCGGTTCCTGTTGATGGCGCCCGGAGAACCTCCCGTCCTGCATGAGGAAGGCGACGACGTGGTGGGCCACACCCCTGGCTTCATTCACTCCGAGACGTCCCGCCCCACGATCTCCCGGGCCAGCGCCGCGAGATCGCCCAGTGCCGGATGGCCCGGCGCGTCCCGGCGGGCGAGCAGTACCGGCACGGTCGGCGCGTCGGTGAGCGGGCGGTAGGCGACACCGGCGTGCGGGTGCATCGCGGCGGTCGAGGCGGTGGAGACCCCCGCGCCCCGGCCCGCCGCGATGGCGGTCAGCCAGTCGTCGGTGTTGGCGACGGTGAGGGTGGCGGCGGGGCGCGCGGACGGTGGCCACAGGCCGGGGGTGGTGGTGCCGGAGACGGTGTTGAGGACGACGGTTCCGGTCGCCAGGTCCGCGAGCCGGAGCGCGGGGCGGGCGGCCAGTGGACCGTCGGCCGCCACGGCGGCGACCCGTTCCTCCTCGAAGAGGACCTCGGTGAGGAGGCCGGGCGCCTCGACCGGCCCGCGCAGCACCGCGGCATCGACCTCGCCACGGGTCAGCCCGGCCGTGCGGTCGTCGATCCGCAGGAGTTCGAGCGGGGTCTGCGGATAGCGCTCCTGCCAGTCGCGGAGCAGCGGTGTGGTGTACCGGCCGAACGCGGACCAGGCGTGCCCGAGCCGCAGCGGCCACCTGCGCAGCCCCTCCGGGTCGAGCGCCTCGTCGAACGCGGCCACGGCGGCGGCGGCCTTGTCGCGGAAGGCGACGCCCTCGGGGGTGAGGGCCAGGTGGTGGGTGGAGCGGTCGACGAGCCGGATGCCGAGGTGGCGCTCCAGGGCGGCGAGGGTGCGTGAGACGGCGGGCTGGGTGAGCCGGAGCCGGGCGGCGGCCCGGGTCACGCTCGACTCGTCGGCCACGGCGAGGAACGCGCGCAGATGACGGACCTCGACACCACGTCCGGCGCTCCGGCCCGCGCCTTGTCCTGTACTCATGCGCCGGGAGCATAACGGGAGCCCAGTCGGCATTTCACGCGCCACGCGGAGGTGCCTACGGTAAGGGGATGGGCTGCACGAGGTGAGTGCAGTATCTTCAATTGAGTAGTGCAGCATATTGCACTTGTCTCGCATGCCGTGAACTAGGGAAGTCAGGCCACAGGTGAACGACCAGGGCACCGCCGCAGAATCGGCCGCCGCCGTCGCCGTACCGGAGGCGGTCACCGCCCTCGGTGAGCCGGGCGGTCCGGCCCCCGCCGGAGGGCGCAGAGCCGCGCTCGCCCCGGTCGCGCTGGTGGTCGCGGGCGGCCTCTCCGTGCAGTTCGGCGCGGCGGTCGCGGTCCTGCTGATGCCGAAGGCCGGCGCCCTCGGAGTCGTCACGCTGCGCCTCGCCGCCGCCGCGCTCGTCCTGCTCGTCGTGTGCCGCCCCAAGCTGCGCGGCCACTCGCGCGCCGACTGGGGCACGGTGCTCGCCTTCGGCGTCGCGATGGGCGCCATGAACACGCTCTTCTATCAGGCCGCCGACCGCATCCCGCTCGGCGCGGCCGTCACGCTGGAGGTGCTGGGCCCGCTCGCCCTCTCGGTGTTCGCCTCGCGCCGCCTGGTCAACGTGGTCTGGGCGGGCCTCGCCCTGGGCGGGGTCCTGCTGCTCAGCGGCGGCGGCTTCGACCGGCTCGATCCGGTGGGCGCCGCGTACGCGCTCGGCGCGGGTGCGATGTGGGCGGCGTACATCATCTTCAGCGCCCGCACCGGCCGCCGCTTCCCACAGGCCGACGGACTGGCCATGGCCATGGTGGTGGCCGCCCTGCTGTCGCTCCCGCTCGGCATCATGGAGTCCGGCTCGAAGCTCCTGGTGCCCAGCACGCTCGGACTGGGCGCGGCCGTCGCGGTGCTCAGCTCCGTCCTCCCGTACACCCTCGAACTCATGGCGCTGCGCAGACTGCCCGCCCCCACCTTCGCGATCCTGATGAGCCTGGAACCCGCCATCGCGGCCACGGCCGGTTTCCTCATCCTCGACCAGGCGCTCTCCACCACGGACGCCCTGGCCATCGCCCTGGTCATCGGGGCGAGCATGGGCGCGGTACGCAGCCAGGTCAGGGGTCTGCGCAAGACCGACGGTCTGCGCAAGGCCAGCCGTCCGCGCAAGGCCGGCGGCTGACCCACCCTCGTCGGCGCCGCCGGTCGTCTCCGCGACATCCGGACGGTGCCTCCCGTGATCGTCCCCGGGGGATAACCCCCGCCCGCTCACTGGCTTCAGTGCCACCGCCGACAGGCGTGCCAGGCGGATTCTTCGGCCGGCTGCAGTTCCGAATGATGGGACCTACAAGCAGCCCGCACCTCAAGTCCCCGAAGGATCAGCCATGTCGCGCACTTCCCCGAACCGGTCCACGTACCGCGCTCTTTCGGCTCTCGCCCTGCTGACCCTGACCGCCGGGGCCGTCACGGCCTGCGGCGGGAACGACCGGGCCCCCGAGCACTCCGCCTCGCACCCGGCGAAGCCCGCGGCCTCGCACCAGGCCAAGGCGTCCGCCTCGCCCGCAGCCGACCGGGCGGGCGCATCGAAGCTGCGCATGATCACCAACGACGGTCACCGCGTGGCCTTCCACGTCACGCAGGGCAACGGCCGCACGATCGTCCTGGACTCGGGCGGCGGCGAGGACTCCTCCTACTGGAACGACCTCGTCCCCAAGCTCCACGCGGACACGGGCGCCACCGTCATCACGTACGACCGGCCCGGTCTCGGCAAGAGCGAGGTCGTGCCCGGCCCGTGGAAGGTGGAGAGCGCGGTCAGCGACCTCAAGGCGGGGCTCGATCAGCTGGGTGTCAACCGGAACGTGACCCTGGTGTCCCACTCCCAGGCCGGGGAGATCGCGAACTACTTCGCCAAGGAGAATCCGAGGATGCTCTCCGGCGCCGTCCTGGTCGACGCCAATCTGCCCCCGCTCTTCACGGACGAGGAGATCGCCCGTCTCGTGGCGGCGAGCCAGCCGCAGGTCGACGCCGCGAAGAAGGACCCCGACGAGCCGCGGAACCGTCAGCTCCTCGCCACCGCCGAGAACTACGTCCCGGCGCACCGGGCCTACCACAAGGTGGCCTGGCCGGACTCCGTACCGGCCACGGTCATCGTCTCGGAGAAGACCCCGCTCGAAGCGTCCCCCGTGGACGCCCAGCGCTGGCGCGACGCCGCGACCCTGTTCGCCAAGAGCGGGCCCGACCGGACGCTCGTCACCGCCAAGGGCAGTTCCCACGACGTCCCCAAGGACCGTCCCGACCTCGTGCTCAAGGAGATCGAGGGCATGGTCGCCACACCGGCCGGCTGAACAGCGGCTTCGACGGACGGCGGCCAAGGCCTCGCGCACGGCGGCCCGGTCGTCGGCGACGGCCACCCTCACGGTCAGGCCGTACGGTCGAGAGCGGGCGCGGGCCGCGTCGCCGTACCGGCGGCACCGGTCCGGTCGACCATCCGGCTCCGGACGAAGATCGTGGCGAGCCGCGTGATGACCTCGGTGAGCGCCATCAGGACGAAGGCGGCGACCCAGGCCTGATCCGTGGTGATGTGGTGGGCGATGCTGAACCGTGCCACGTTGTCGGCGCCGCCGTGCGAGACCCAGATCTGGAAGCCCATGCGGGCGCCCATGCCGAGCACCCACAGGACCGCGGAGACCACGCCGGCCTTGATCAGCAGGTGTTCGCCCACGGCCCGGACCCGGGTGTAGACGCCGCCCGCGATGCCGAGGGCCGCGCCGACGGCCATCAGCGCGCCGATCAGCACCAGGTCGTTGCCCGCGGTGGGCACGCTGTCGAGGTAGGAGTGCGCCACGAAGGCCACGATCCCCAGCGGGATCAGGAAGGTCTTGAGGTCCAGTCGGCCTTCCCGCAGCTGCCGGAAGACGACCAGGACGAGGGCGATGTCGGTGATCCAGTCGGTGGTTGTCATGCCCTCAAGACTGCTGTCGCGCGGTCTCTCGCACCTGGACCCATGGGTGGAACGACAGGTGGAGATCGGCGGCCGGAACGGGCGATGACCTGATCCGAAAAAACAATGCAAGCACGCTTGATTGTTTTCTGTTCCGCTGGCAGGCTCCGGGACACACCGCCACGCCCCGAGGGAGCGCACCGTGTCCGACACCTCAGCCGTGCTCGACGATCTGCGCAGCGAGAGCGAGGAACTCGACCTGCTGGTAGCCGGGTTGAGCGCCCCGCAGTGGGCGGGCGCGACGCCCGCCGCAGGGTGGACCGTCGCCCACCAGGTGGCCCACCTGAGCTGGACCGACGAGGTGGCGCTGCTCTCCGTCACCGAACCGGAGCGGTTCGGGGAGGAGGTCGCGAGGGCGATGCGGGACCCGGAGGGCTTCGTCGACGAGGCCGCCGACGAGGTCGTGGCCGCGTACGCGCCGCCTGCCCTGCTGACCCACTGGCGCGACGGGCGGCAGCGGCTCCAGGAGGCCCTGCGGGCGGCCCCGGCCGGGACCCGGATTCCCTGGTACGGGCCGCCCATGAGCGTCGCCTCGATGGCGACCGCGCGCCTCATGGAGACCTGGGCGCACGGCCAGGACGTGGCCGACGCGGTCGGCGTCACCCGCACCCCCACCGCCCGGCTGCGGCACGTGGCGCGGATCGGGACGCGTGCCCGCGACTACGCGTTCCTCGTCCGGGGGATGAAGGCGCCCACGGAGGAGTTCCGGGTGGAACTGAAGGGACCTGACGGCGAGTTGATCGCGTACGGGCCCGAGGGCGCCGCCCAGCGGGTCACCGGGCCGCTGCACGACTTCTGCCTGCTCGTCACCCAGCGCGCCCACCGCGACGACCTCGCCGTACGGGCCGAGGGGCCCGACGCCGACACCTGGCTGGGCATCGCGCAGGCCTTCGCCGGGCCCGCCGGTCCGGGGCGCGCCCCGAAGGACGGTTCCGCCGGTCCGGGGCGCGCACCCCGGGCGGACCGATGACCGAGCCGCTGCGGATCGGCAACGCCTCCGGGTTCTACGGCGACCGCTTCGACGCCGTGCGCGAGATGCTCACCGGCGGCCCCCTCGACGTCCTGACCGGCGACTACCTGGCAGAGCTGACCATGCTCATCCTCGGCCGCAGCCGCCTCAAGGACCCCTCGCGCGGCTACGCCACCACCTTCCTGCGCCAGCTGGAGGAGGGCCTCGGGCTCGCCCACCAGCGCGGGGTGAAGATCGTCGCCAACGCGGGCGGCCTCAACCCGGCCGGACTGGCGGACGCCGTACGCGAGTTGGCCGACAAGGTGGGCGTTCCGGTGCGCGTCGCCCACGTCGAGGGCGACAGCCTTCCGGTGCCCGACGGGTACCTCACCGCCAACGCCTACCTCGGCGGCGCGGGCATCGCCGCCTGTCTGCGGGCCGGTGCCGACGTCGTCGTCACCGGGCGGGTCACCGACGCGGCCCTCGTCACCGGGCCCGCCGCCGCCCACTTCGGCTGGGGGCCAGAGGACCACGACGCGCTCGCCGGAGCCGTCGTCGCCGGGCACGTGCTGGAGTGCGGTACGCAGGCGACCGGCGGGAACTACTCCTTCTTCCGCGACCACGACATCCGCCGCCCCGGCTTCCCCGTCGCGGAGATCCACGCGGACGGCACCTCCGTCATCACCAAGCACGACGGCACCGGCGGCGTCGTCGACCTCGGGACCGTCACCGCCCAACTCCTCTACGAGACCGGCGGCCCCCGGTACGCGGGACCCGACGTCACCGCCCGGCTCGACACCGTACGGCTGGCCCCCGACGGCCCCGACCGGGTCAGGATCTCCGGGGTGCGGGGGGAGGCCCCGCCGCCCACCCTCAAGGCCGGGCTCACCCGGCTGGGCGGCTGGCGCAACGAGGTCGTCTTCGTCCTCACCGGTCTCGACATCGAGGCCAAGGAGCGCCTGCTGAGGGACCAGATCGCGGACGCGTTCGACCGCGCCGGACACCGGCCGGCCGAGGTGCGGTGGGAGTCGGCCCGCACGGACCGGGCCGACGCCGCGACCGAGGAGACCGCGAGCGCCCTGCTCCGGCTCGTCGTCCGCGACCAGGACCCGGACGCCGTCGGGCGGGCCCTGTCCGGCGCCGCGATCGAGCTGGCCCTCGGCAGCTACCCCGGCTTCCACGTCACCGCCCCGCCCGGAAAGGGCGCGCCCTACGGGGTGTTCGAGGCCCGGTACGTACCGGCCGGGGACGTCACGCACCTCGCCGTGCTGCCGGACGGGCGGCGCGAGACGCAGGAACCGCCCGCCCGGACGCGCCCTCTCGCGGACGCCGAACAGCCGCCGCTGCCGGCCCCGTTGGACGCGGGACCCACCCGCAGCGCCCCCCTCGGGCTCGTCGCGGGCGCCCGCAGCGGCGACAAGGGCGGGGACGCGAACGTAGGGGTGTGGGTACGGAGCGACGAGGCGTGGCAATGGCTGGCCCACGCACTCACCGTCGAGCGCTTCCGCGAACTCCTTCCGGAGACCGCCCCGCTCACCGTCGTACGCCATGTCCTGCCGAACCTGCGCGCCCTGAACTTCACCGTCCACGGGCTGCTCGGTGAGGGCGTCGCCGCCCAGCACCGCTTCGACCCGCAGGCCAAGGCGCTGGGGGAGTGGCTCCGCTCCCGCCACCTGGAGATACCCGCAGCATTGCTGGACAGCGCACCGGAGGTGCACGCATGACCGTCCTGCCCACCGGGCTCGACACCGCGAGCCCCGAATACGCCGCGAACCGGGCGGCGATGCTCGACAAGCTCACCGACCTCGACGCCGCGCACGCCAAGGCGCTGGAGGGCGGCGGCGAGAAGTACGTCGAGCGGCACCGCTCGCGCGGCAAGCTGCTGGCCCGCGAGCGCATCGAACTGCTGGTGGACCGGGACACCCCGTTCCTGGAGCTGTCGCCGCTGGCCGCCTGGGGCAGCGATTACGCGGTCGGCGCCTCGCTCGTCACCGGGATCGGCGTGGTCGAGGGCGTCGAGTGCCTGATCACCGCCAACGACCCGACCGTCCGCGGCGGCGCCTCCAACCCCTGGACGCTGAAGAAGGCCCTGCGTGCCAACGAGATCGCCTTCGCCAACCGGCTGCCCACCATCAGCCTGGTGGAGTCGGGCGGGGCCGACCTCCCCTCCCAGAAGGAGATCTTCATCCCCGGCGGCGCGCTCTTCCGCGACCTCACCCGCCTCTCCGCCGCCGGTATCCCGACCGTGGCGGTCGTCTTCGGGAACTCCACGGCGGGCGGGGCGTACGTACCCGGCATGTCCGACCACACCGTGATGATCAAGGAGCGGTCCAAGGTCTTCCTCGGCGGCCCGCCGCTGGTGAAGATGGCGACCGGCGAGGAGAGCGACGACGAATCGCTCGGCGGCGCCGAGATGCACGCCCGCACCTCCGGCCTCGCCGACCACTTCGCCGCCGACGAGCAGGACGCGCTGCGCCAGGCCCGCCGGATCGTCGCCCGCCTCAACTGGCGCAAGGCACACCCCGATCCGGGTCCAGCGGAGCCGCCCAAGTACGACCAGGACGAGCTGATCGGCATCGTCCCCGGCGACCTGAAGGTGCCCTTCGACCCGCGCGAGGTCATCGCCCGGCTGGTCGACGGCTCGGACTTCGACGCGTTCAAGCCGCTCTACGGGACCAGCCTGGTCACCGGCTGGGC